>CAZYQF010000020.1:0-21457 GCA_964650165.1 uncultured Lentisphaeraceae bacterium | reverse complement strand
GCGACTCAACTGGCGATTTCAGTACCGGGTGTCATCTATTGTAACGAACTGCGCCTTCGAGATTCCGAAACTGGGCACTTTACACCAGACCGGTGCCGTGGTACTATTCATCGCGTGGCGTCTCCTTTGGTATTTTTGTTTCTGATAACTCAATTATAACCAAAAGCGAGCGCCACGTCTGCTTTCATACCCTCGGAATTCAGTGCCGGAGAAAGGCGAAAAACGACCCGCCAAAATGGTGGGCCGTCGCAATCGGGCTTTACGCCTGTTCTTATTGGTCGAAACGCTTATCCGGCAAGTTCAACTGCCGAATATAGGCTTAACGCCCAAACTGAAACGAAATCCGCCGCGACGAGCGATTGCCGCCTTCCCGACCCCTCGTCGGTCATTTCCGGCCGCGGAACACGATGGTACCGAAGGCCCATTCGTCGCGATAGGGTCGAGCCGGATTGCCCTTCCAGTAAAGCGCGTGGTCATTGCGCTTGCCGTCGTCATCGTCATGCACGCAGATGTTGAAGCCGAAGACGACCTCTTCGTCCGGCTTCGGAGCGGTTTTCCGGCCGAGACAGCCCCAGGTGAAGAACATGTCGTAGACGAGTTCGGATGAACCGCTCGCCAGCGCATTGGTCGTGACCGTGCCGAACCACATCTGGCCGAAGCTCTTCGGCCATCCGGAGAAATCGCTCTGCGCGGCGCCGTTCGCGACAAAGGTGAATTCGCCGCCGTGGCTGAGTCCGTCGCCGGCGCGCGCGTCCTGAGACTTGTCGTTGTCGCCGTCGAAGAAGCATTCGAGGTTGTCGTCATCCCAGCTCGGACACGTCAGCGTCGCGGGCTTGCAGTCGTCCGTCACGATCCGGTCGTCGACGACCCGTGCCGTCACGCCGATGCCGTTGGCATATCTGGCGAGTGCGAAACGGAAGGAAATGTCGTCCGGATCCTCCGTCCGGCCGTATTCCACATCCCACACGCCGCCCGTGGGCGTGACGGCGTATTCGGGGGTCTTCTCGAGAACGGGACCGCGATCGGAACCCAGCCGGACCGGCGCGACGGCCGATCCGCCGCCCTCCCGGGCCGCAGCCTTCATTTCGCCGCATGCGGCGGTTGCCGCCGCGAGAACTGCCAGTATCAGTGTCTGCATATTCCGATCCTTTCCCGATTCCGCGGCGAAACCGCCGCGTCCGATTTCATTCCGAGATGCGATTGCGCCTGAACGTGAAGAAGAAGGCGACGGACATCAGGAGCGCGCCGAGGACGTAGACGCCGCCCATGAGCGCGAAGGCGATGCCGTAGGCCCGGTCGCCGCAGGACTCGAAGACCCAACCCATCAGCTCTCCGGAAAACAGCGCGCCGGCTCCCATCGCGAGAAGCAGCATGAAGCCGACGACGGAGCCGCGGTGCTCGGCCGGCACGACGTCGAAGACCGTCGCGTGCGTGTTGACCTCGAAAAGCCCGCGGAAGAGTCCGTAGGCGACCGTCATCGCGAGCGCGGCGGAGAAGGTGCCGCAGCGTCCGATCAGGTACAGCGCCGGAGCCCCGAGCGCGAGCGCCGCAATCTGGAGGCCGAGCCGGAACCGGGGGAAGCGCTTCACGAACCGGTCGGTGACCCAGCCGCCCGACAGGATGGCGCCGAAGGCGATGAGGTGATGGTAGAGCATCGCGTGCGCGCCTGCGGAATCCCCTTCGACGCCGTACCGCTCGCTGAACATCTTCGGGGCCCAGGTGATGTACGTGTTGTTGACGCAGACGATCGCGGCGAACCCCGCCGTCACGAGGAGCGCGGTCGGATTCAGGAAGAAGACGCGGAGGCTCGCGAGCGGCGAGACGCGGGGGACGGACGCGTCACCTGTCGCCCGCGCCGCATCCTTCAGGCAGAAGACGAAGCCGATGCCGAGCAGCAGTCCCGCCGCGCCGAACGCCATGAAGACGCCG
This sequence comes from uncultured Lentisphaeraceae bacterium, assembly GCA_964650165.1. GTDB lineage: Bacteria > Verrucomicrobiota > Kiritimatiellia > RFP12 > UBA1067 > UBA1067. The sequence continues at coordinate 19,528 of CAZYQF010000020.1, read as the reverse complement.
CGCCAAGACCTCACGAGCCCGAGCACCCAGGAGGCGAGGACGCCGCTCAGCATGAGTCCGAGATACAGGGCGGCCTGGTGGATCGAAAACGCGAGCGAACGCGTCTCCTTGTGATAGGACGCGAGGAGCGACATCGCCGCCGGACCGTAGAAGCTTTCGCCGCCGCCGGTCGCCACCGACCGGAGAAGCAGGACCGTCGTGAACGTTCCGGCGAAGCCGAGGCCCATCGTCGCAAGCGACCAGAAAATCAGCGAGAACGTGATGATCCGCTTCCGGTTGAACCTGTCGCCGAGAAAGCCGGCCAGGAACGTCGCGAGCGCGATCGTGAGGAAAAGGACGGTGTTGACGTGTCCGAGCTGGCGGTCCGTCAGCGCGAGGTCGGCCTTGACGTACGGCAGCAGGACGCCGAAGATGGCGCGGTCGGCCTGATGGAAGAAGTAGGCTCCTCCCAGCAGGAGGAGCAGCCGCCACTTGTAGCTCCCCTTCACTTCTCTCTCCAGAAGCGGAAATAGTCGACGGAAAACGTCTGCGGAAGATCGGCCTTGTCCGGCTCGCCCGTCCAGGCGTACATGATCTCGCAGTCGAAGACGAGGTGGAGCGGACGCTTGAAGAAGTCGTTCGGACGCGAGAAAATCTCCTGTCCGTCGACATACCACTTCATCTCCTTCTCCGTCCAGAGGAAGCCGTAGACGTGGTAGCCGGACCAGAAGTCGAAGTCGACTTTCGTCGTCCGGGTCTTCTGCGGAAGCTGTTCGACGCCGCCGACGACCAGGCCCTCGAGATACGGCGTGCGCAGGCGGTGCACGGTCGTGTAGACCGCGCGTTCGCAGCCGGAGCCGGCGATCGAGCCGACTTTCCCGAAGATCTCGAAGATGTCGATTTCCTCCGAGAAGTCGCCGGGCCTGAACTTCTTCGCCGGCTGGTCGGAGAGCGGGTCGTAGAGCCAGAACGCGTTGCAGACGCACGCCTTCATTCCCTTCGCCCGGCATTCGTAATAGCCGTACCGCGTCTTCTCCCTGAGGCGGACGTAGGCCGTCGCATAGGTGGTGAAGCCGCGCCGCAGGTTCTCGACGGTCTTCTCGTCCTCGCGCATCAGGCGCGCAACGAGCTCGAGCTTGCCGCCGCGGACGGCGACGTTGTCGCGGGCGAAGAGGAATCCGGACGAGCGCCCCGGAAAGGAGGGAACCCAGTCGATCCACTTGGCGTCGTCGAGCTTGCCGCCGTCGAACTCGTCGCTGGCGGACGTGTCGAATTCGTAGCCATCCCCCAGCGGCAGCGCAGGGGTGACCGCTGCGAGGCTTGCCGCGAGGAGGAAGGCCGCGCCCGTCATGCCAGCGCCGCCTTGATGGCGTCCAGCGCCTCGGCGGGCGGGACGATCTTCATCTGGGTCTTGTCCTGGTCGCGGCGCTTGAGCTCGACGCCGCCCTTTTCGAGCCCCTTGGCGCCGACGACGACGCGGACGGGGAAGCCGATCAGGTCGGCGTCCTTGAACTTGACGCCCGGACGCTCGACGCGGTCGTCGACGATGACGTCGATACCCTGCGCTTCGAGGGCGGACTCGAGATCCTCGGCGATTTTCGCGACCTCGGGACGGTCCGGATCGAGAAGGCAGATGCAGACCTGGTACGGGGCGACCGACGCGGGCCAGACGATGCCGTCGCCGTCGTGGCTCTGTTCGACCACGGCCTGCACGGTGCGGCTGACGCCGATGCCGTAGCAGCCCATCACCATCACCTGCTCCTTGAGGTCGTCCGTCTTGTAGACGGCCTTGAAGGCGTCGGTGTACTTGGTGCCGAGCTTGAAGACGTGTCCGACCTCGATGCCGCGCTTGATCAGCATCGGCCGGCCGCAGTTGGCGCAGATGTCGCCGGCGCGGACGATCACGAGGTCCGCGAAATCGGCGTCCGCGAGCTTCGTGTCGCGCGCGAGGTCGACGTTCCTGAGGTGGAAATCGTCCCTGTTGGCGCCGACGATGCGGCCCCTGGCGCCCTTGAGCTCCCGGTCGGCGACGATGCGCAGGCCGGCGTCGGCGGGATTGCCCGGTCCGACGGACCCGGCGTTGGCGCCCGTCGCCTTGAGCACCGTCGCGTAATCCGCGAGCTCGAGCTTCTTCGCGTCGAGGAAGTGGCGGAGCTTGACCTCGTTCACGTCGCGGTCGCCGGGGACGCAGACCATGACCGGCCGTCCGTCCGCGGAGTAGACGAGCGACTTGACGAACGCGCTTCCCGGCACGCCCATGAACGCCGAGACCTCGTCAATCGTCTTGGCGCCGGGCGTCGCGACCTCCTCGGCCGCGGGGCAGCCGGCGTCCGCGCGCGCGGCGACGGCGCGCTCCGCCTTCTCGAGGTTGGCGGCGTAGCCGCACGCCTCGCAGAACGCGATGCCGTCTTCGCCGGCTTCGGCGAGGACGTGGAACTCGTGGGAGAACTTGCCGCCGATGTCGCCGGTGTCGGCCTCGACGGGATGGGCCTTGAGCCCGCACCGCGCGAAGACGCGCTTGTACGCCTCGAACATCGCCATGTAGCTCGCGTCCGCGGCCTCGAGGGAGGTGTCGAACGAGTAGGCGTCCTTCATCAGGAACTCCTTCGAGCGCATGAGGCCGAAGCGCGGGCGGATCTCGTCTCGGTACTTCCACTGGATCTGGTACACGGTGACGGGGAGCTGGCGGTAGGAGCTGACCACGCCCTTCATCAGGTCGGTGACGATTTCCTCGGCCGTGGGCGAGAGCGCGTACTCGTGCTGGGCGCGGTCCCGGAGGCGGAACATGCCCGGTCCCATCGACTCCCAGCGTCCGGAGGCCTTCCAGAGCTCCGCGGGCTGGAGAATCGGCATCACGATCTCCTGGGCGCCGGCGCGGTCCATCTCCTCGCGGACGATCCGCTGCACCTTGTTCAGCGAGCGCATGCCGAGCGGAAGGTACGTGTAGAGCCCTCCGGCGACCTTCTTCATGAGGCCGGCGCGGACGAGCAGCTTGTGGGATTCGATCTCGGCGTCACCGGGGTTTTCCCGGAGCGTCTGGATGAGGGTCTTGGTCCATTTCATAGCTAGGGGTATTATATCAAAACCGACCCGAGGCCGGCGTCGTCCGGAAGCAGATCCGGTTGATGATCTGGTTGAAGTTCTCGCGTCCCGAGAGGATCTCGATGGCGATGCGGAGGTAGAGGCAGCGGACGGGAGACGTCTCGAACCGGGGAAAGCGCACGGCGTCCTTCTCCGTGGTCACGAGGGCGTCCGCGCCCATGTCCGCGGTGCGGTTGAGGGCATAGAGGATCTCGGAGGCGTCGTAGCGGTGGTGGTCGGCGTAGCGCTCGCACCAGACGACCTTCGCCCCGAGGTGCCGCAGCGAGTTCTCGAAGCCCTTCGGCGAGGCGATGCCGGAGAGCGTGCAGACGGTCTTTCCGCGAAGCCATTCGAGGGGGAACTCCTCGCGGCTCCAGACGTCCTTCAGGAGCTTCGGCGCATGCGTGCACTGGACGATTTCGGCGGTCTGGTTGTATTTCCGGACCTCGTCGACGACGGCGCTCACGTCCCCCCTGCACTTCGTGAGGAAGATGATGTCCGCCCGCTTGAGGTGGCGGACCGGCTCGCGGAGGACGCCGCGCGGCAGCATGTTGCCGTTGCCGAAGGGATTCGTCGCGTCGACGAGCACGACCTCGACGGAATGCTTGAGCTTCTGGTACTGGAAGCCGTCGTCGAGAATCAGCGTGTCGCAGCCGAGGCGCTTGATCGCGTAGCGTCCGGCCTTGACGCGGTTCCGGTCGACGACCACGGCGACCCCGGGAAGGTTCGACGCCAGCATGTAGGGCTCGTCGCCGCCGATGGCGGAGTCGAGGAGGACGCGCTTGCCGTCCGACACGACGAGCGGCGGGTCGATCACCTGGGTGAACATCCGCTGCCACCACGGCGCCTCTTTGCGGCGGTAGCCCCGGGAGAGAATCGCGACCTTGCGGCCCTCGGCCGCGAGCGTCCGCGCGAAGATCTCGGTCACCGGCGTCTTGCCGGTGCCGCCGGCCGTGACGTTTCCGATCGAGATCACCTGGATGCCGAGCGGATAGCGACGCATGAGGCCGGTGCGGTAGAGAACGTAGCGGATGGCGACGACGGCCGCAAAGACGCAGCTGGCGAGCTTGAGAAAGCCGAGCAGAAAGCGGATGCCGAACGGATGATCCCGATCGGCGCCCGGTTCCTGGATCAGACGGACGAGATAGCTCTCGAGCCGTTCGATCCCGTTCTGTCTCGCCTTGCGCACGTTCCGTCAGTCCGAAAGGGGATTGGCCATGCCCGGACCGAGCGCCCGGAGATAGATGAAGAATCCGCAGCTGAAATCGCACTCGTACTTCGACCGGTCGACGCGCTCGTAGTTCTCCTCGAAGGCCCAGTAGAAGCGGAATCCGAGGCAGTCGGTGCGATAGTCAATCCAGGCGCCGATCTCGTCGAGTTCGTTCTCGCTGAGGTCCCAGCGGACATAGGGGCTCCAGGCGATTGCGTCGCAGAGGTCCTGCTCGAAGCCGACTTCGGCGAACTGATACTCCGCCCAGTTGAAAGTCTCGTCCTTCATGTCGACGGGGTCGAATTCCGTGGAGGCATAGTCCCAGCGGCGCTGGTTGCGGCAGAGGTACTGTCCGTACACGCGCAGCTTCTCAGTCGCGCGGTAGGCGGCCGAGACACTTCCGTAGGCGATCTTGTCCTTCTCGTCGTCGTATTCCGCGCGGACCGCGAGCGAAAGGTCGCGGTCGGGCTGCCAGCCGAGGCGGACGCCCGGCACGACCTTCGGGCCGTCCTCGCCGTAGTTCGGGTCCTCGGGATTCCGGACGAGGCGGTGCGCGCGGTCGCTGCCGATGTAATCCGTGTCGTTGAACTGGATCGCGCAGTAGACATCGATGTCGAACACCGTCCGCGTGACGCCGTCATCCGTTCGGCGGAACGCGTTCCGCAGGCCGGGCGTGACGCCGTAGTAGCTGTAGGGGAGGTTGCGGCTGCGACCGGCAAACTGATCGAGCCAGTCGGTGCTGCCGTCGAGATTGTCGAAGAAGTACGGACGCGCGCCGTCGCTAAGCCCGGAATAGCTTGCCTCTTGGGCGAGCACGTCAAAATACGGCTCGAGCACGTGCGACCAGCGGTCGTCGAGCTGCGCGACGCCGCGGGCCGAGAACGTGAGTCCGCCCTCGACGACCGAGCGCCAGGCGTCGTCGCCGGTCGAGCCGGCCCGACGCGTGCCGTCCGCAGTGGTACCCAGCAGGCCCGCACGCCCCGTGTCGCTCCAGTAGGTGCCGCGCACGCCGACACGCGGAACGGCCGAGACGGCGTCCGCAATCCGGAAGGGAGCCGTCAGGCGGTGGTAGGTGTCCATGCGGAAGGCGTTGTAGTTCGCCCAGGGACCCGGGTTGTAGCGGAAGGCGTTGGGGACGTTCCCGCCCTTCAAGCCGATTTCGGCATAGTCTCGGTCGTAGTAGCCGGCTCGCGTCTGCGACTCGTAGTTGACCGGAAGGCCGAAAAGCGGCTGGGGATTGACGTCGAAGTAGGCGTCCGGAAGGTTCGCGACTCCAGCGTAGAATCGGTTGAGCGGACCAGACGCGCTGATGCCGAAGCCGAAGCCGTCCTCGAGGTGTTCCCACGCGGCGACGTTGCCGTACGTGTCGGCCATGCGCCGATTGGGCATGAACGCCGTCTTGCGCTCAAAATCGTGGATGAAGAGAGAATCGCTGTAATACGCGGCCTTCAGGTACACGATGTCACGTTCGGTCGCCTCCCAGCGGTGCTCGCCGGCGAGACCGTAGCGTTCGCGCGACACGTCGCTCGACCACCACCGGTAATGGTACTTGCGCGTGTTGTCGGCGTGCCGCGTGTAGCGGCCGTGGTCGTCGTCCCAGGCGTAATAAGCGCGGAACTTGCCGCGTCCGAAGTCCCCCAGCTGCCAGTGGAAGCCCTGGCCGATGGCAATGCCGTTCTCGGACCGCAAGTCGAAGCGCGTGGAGCCGTAGACGCCGACGTGGCCGGGCTCGAAGTCTCCGTAGATGTCGTAGACGTACTTCGTCAGCAAGTAAGCTCCCCACCGGCTCGTGTAGCCGGGCATGACGCGCCAGCCGTAGTCGGTGTTCATCGGATAGTACCAGACCGGCAGCCAGAAAACGGGGACGCCGTAGAGTCGGACGCACAGGTTGCGGATCATCGCGTACTTCTGGTCCTGATAGCGCATTTCGCCCGTTGCGGACCAATGGAGGCAGTCCAGCTCGTTGGTACAGGTCGTCAGCAGAGTCGGCTGCGCGAGCACGACCTTTCCCTCCGCGTCGCGGGTGATGCTTTCAGAATGGAGGATGATCGGCCAGGCCGTGGCCCGCACGTGACCGGTGGCCGCCAGGGCCCCGGTCACGTTGTCTGCGGCCACCCGGTCGGCCGTGATCGTGAGTTCGCCGGTCGGTGCGCCAAGCAAGGCGCCGGCGGCGAGGGCCGCGGCGAGGAGGACGGTTGACTTCATGATTGAGAGTATAGCACTTGCGAGGTTGCCGCGTCCAGTATGGAAAACGCCTCCGGATGGCGGTGGAGCTCCGAGACGAAGGTGAGCCGGGTGTTGTACTCCTTCTGGAAGGAAGCGAGGATGTCGGAGTCCTCGGTGCGGAGGCGCTGCATCACCTGGGGCGCGATCACAATCTTCGGCTCGAACGGCTTCTTGTCGAGCTCGGCCTTCTTGATGAGCGAGACGAGGCGACGCTGGATTTCGACGGAAATCGCCATCGGCGACTTGACGACGCCGTGTCCGGAGCAGTAGGGGCAGGTCGAGGTCAGCATCGACAGGATCGACTGGTCCTGGCGCTGGCGGGACATCTCGAGGAGCCCGAGCTCGGAGATCGGGAGCACGTTCGTCCGGGCGCGGTCGCGCTTGAGGGCCGACTTGAGGGCCTTGTACACCTGGGTCTGGTGCTTGCGGGACTTCATGTCGATCAGGTCGAGGATGACGAGTCCGCCGATGTTTCTGAGGCGCAGCTGGCGCGCGACCTCGTCGACGGCTTCGAGGTTGACCTCGAGGATCGCGTCCTCCTGGCTGCCCTTCCCCTTGTGGTGGCCGGTGTTGACGTCCACCGCGATGAGGGCCTCGGTCTCGTCGATGACGAGGTAGCCGCCGGACTTGAGGGAAACCTGGCGCGAAAACGCCTCGGAAAGCTGGCGCTCGAGGCCGTAGTGCTCGAAGATGCAGCTGTTGCCGTCGTAGCGGCGGATCTTCGCGCGGGCGCGGCGGGAGATGCGGCCGGTGACCTCGCGCATCGCGTCGAAGCTCTTCTGGTCGTCGATGATGATCGCGTCGACGTCCTCGGTGAGCCAGTCGCGGACCACGCGCTCGCAGAGGTCGGGCTCCTGGAAGATGCAGCAGGGCGTCCGGAGGCGCTTGGTGTTGACCTGCATCTCGTTCCAGATGGCGAGGAGGTTCCGGAGGTCGCGCGCGAAGGCGCGGGCCGTGGTGCCGGCGCCGACGGTGCGGACGACGAGTCCGACGTTTTCGGGAAGCGGCAGCTTGTCGAGGATCTTCTTGAGGCGCAGGCGCTCCTTGGCGTCGCCGATCTTCTTGGAGACGCCGCGGATGCGCGTGCCGGGCATCATCACGAGATAGCGGCCGGGGATCGAGAGGTTGGCGGTGACGCGCGGGCCCTTCGTGGAGATCGGGCCCTTGGTGACCTGGACGATGATCTCGCTTCCCGGCGGAAAGCGCTTCGCGATCTCGGCGTCGCTGAGGCGATTGGACTTGCGTCCGCCTCCCCTGCGGTCGCCGCCGCGGCGCGGCTCGTCGTCGTCGTCGAGAAGCGCGTCCGCGTCGGGCGTCATGTCCCAGTAGTGGAGGAACGCGTTCTTCTTCAGGCCGATGTCGACGAACGCCGCCTGCAGGTCGTTCTCCAGGTTCTGCACGCGTCCCTTGAAGACGCTGCCGACCAGCCGCTCCTCCTCCGGGTGTTCGACCATGAACTCCTCGAGGCGCCCGTTTTCCATGACCGCGACGCGGGTCTCGAGCTTTTCGACGTTGATGATGATTTCGCGCTTCAGTTTCGAGCGCTTGAGCCATCCGAACAGATTCATGTTATTCTTCCCTTCCGTGTAGTGACACGCTTTGAACCAGACCGAGACCGGACATCACCGTGATGAGGAAGGTGCGTCCGGACGAAATGAACGGCAGCGGCAGTCCCGTGATCGGCACCAGCCCGATGGACATCGCGATGTTGATGAACACATGCGCGAAAATCAGCATCGTGACGCCGATGGCGAGCAGCTTGCCCCTGTCGTCCGTTGACACATACGCCGTCCATACGCACGGGACGAGCAACGCCCCGAACAGCACGAGCAGCACCAAAGATCCGACGAATCCCGTCTCCTCCGCATAGACGCAGAAGATGAAGTCGTTCATCGAAATCGACTGCGGCAGGAACTTGAGGTGATTCGTCTCGCCCTTGCAGAATCCCTTGCCGGAATAGCCGCCCGAGCCGATCGAGATCATCGCCTGCCTCAAATTGTATCCCGCCCCCAGGAGGTCGTCCTGAGGGAAGAGGAACACCTTTACGCGCTTGACCTGGTGGGGCTTGAGCGGGACGAACCTCATGATTTTCGCCTTCCGCTCCGCCGGCACGCCCGGCTTCTCGGCCTCGTAGACCGCGCCAAGGACCGCGGCCGCGGCGATTGCGATTGCCGCAAACGCGATGACGAGGCCCTTGCGCCACACGCGCGCGATGAAGAGCATGAAGAGCGTCGCGGGGATGAGCGTGAGCATGGTGCCGAGGTCCGGCTCCAGCAGGATGAGAAGCGCCGGAACGCCGATGACCGCCGCGCCAATGAGAAATCCGCCGAAGCGCCGGCGGCGCACGAATCCCGGACCCAGGTTTCCGAAGAGGTAGGCCACCATGGCGATGATGCAGAGCTTGGAGATCTCGCTCGGCTGGAAGAACCACAGCCAGCGCCGGCCGCCGTAGATCTCCGCGCCGAACAGCAGGACCGCGACCAGGAGGACGATTGCGCCGGCGTAGGCGGGAACCGCAAACCACGCGACGTACTTGCGATAGTCCGCGAACGCGAGGCCGAAGTAGAGCACGAGCCCGATCGCCGCAGACCAGAGGTTCTTCTGCCACATGGTGTGGAAAACCGGCTCCGGGCGCGCGTTGCCCGCCGAGTAAATCCAGGCGGTGCCGATCGCGATCAGCGCGAGCATCGCGGCGAATTGGATCCCGTTGAACCTGAGAAGCTTGCGGATCATTCCGATCCCTCCCCGGCTTCGCCGAAAACGCTCTTGAGCACCGCGCAGACCTTGGGCGCGGCCGTGCCGCCGCCGGACTGTCCGTCCTCGACCACCAGCGCGACCGCCACGACGTTCTGCGGCATCCGTGGCTTTTTAACCCGGCAGACCAGGCCTTCGGCGCTACACTCGCAACTCTCGGCATAGGCGATGAACCAGGTGTTCTTCCGCTGGCGCTCGCCGCGTCCGACCTCGGCCGTGCCGGTCTTTCCGATCACCCAGGCGTTGACGCCTTCGCCGGCCCGCCGGCCGGTTCCGCCGTCGACCACCATGCGCATGCCGTCGCGGACAACCTCGAGGTGACGCCCGGAGAAGGGAAGCGGATGCCGCTCGGGCGCGGCATCCGCCAGGAGATGCGGCGTCACGAGATCGCCAGAGCCGATCGCGCCCGCGACCATCGCCATCCGGAGGGGGCTCACGAGCAGCATGCTCTGTCCGATCGACATCTGCGCAAGATCGCCTGGGTACCAGGGCTGATGATAGGCGCGGCGCTTCCATTCCGCGTCCGGCACCACGCCCGCCATGTCGGTTCCGAAGTCGAGGCCGGTCTTGGTGCCGATGCCGAAGTCCCGCGCCGCGCGGATGAGCGCGTTCGTGCCGATGGCGATTCCGAGACTGCTGAAGAAGGGATTGCAGCTCTCGCGCAGCGCGTGGCGGATGTCCAGGGGGCCGTGCCCCCAGCGGCGTGCGCACCGCAGGCGCATGTTCCCGAGCTCGAAGACGCCGGTACACTCGTGCGTCTCCGTCTCCGACCAGCCGGCGCGAAGGCCCGCGAGCGCGGTGATCGGCTTGAAGACGGAACCGGGAGTGTAGGCGCCGCCGGCGGCGCGGTTCAGCAGCGGCTTGGAGGCGATGTCCTTCGCGTACCGGTCGTAGGTCTCGTGCGTCAGGACCGGAACGAAGTCGTTCGGGTCGAAGCCGGGGGCGCTCGCCATGGCGAGCACCGAACCGTCGCGCGGATCCAGCACCACGCACGCGCCCTTCTCGCCCCGCAGCTGGCGCTCGACCTCGCGCTGGAGGCCGACGTCGATCGAGAGGCGGAGGTCGGGACCGCAGCAGCCCTTCAGCACCTGCTCCTCGCCGATCGCGAAGCCGCGCGCGTCGACGGTCAGCCGGACCTCGCCCGGCACGCCCCGGAGGAAGGCGTCATAATGGTGTTCGACGCCCATGCGGCCGCGCATCTCCTTGTCGCGGAAATTGTACTTCTCGTCCCCGCCTTCGCCCGACACCTCGTCGCGTCCGACGTAACCGAGCACGTGCGCGGCGAGCGCGCCCTCGGGATAGTGGCGCTCCTCGGTCTCGATCAGCTCGAATCCGGGATGCAGATGCATGTGCTCCGAGAACTTCGCGAGCTCCGTCTCGTCGATGTCGCGCCACACGACGAGCGGACGCGCCAGAGCCTGGTTCACGTGGCGGCGGATCTGCTTCCAGGTCAGCGGTTCGGTCCGCCCGATCACCACCGCAGCCGACGCGATCGCATTCGAGATCGCCGTCGCGGTCGCGTCCCATCCGCGGCACTGGAAACAACTGGGATTCACCGCAATGGAGAGCGATTCGCGGTTTTCGGCCAGCACCTGGCCGTCGCGCGCCAGGATGCGGCCGCGCGGACCCGCCGTGCGGACGCGGCGGACCGCCTGCCGCACGCCGTCGTACCCGTACTTTGCCGCGCCGTCGACCTGAACCTCGTGGAGCTTCACGCCAAGCGTGACGAGCCCCAGGAGAATGAGGACGCCGGTGACGAGGACGGATACGTCGCTGACGATGGAAACTTCACCGCGCATCGACACTCGCCTTCCGCTGCATCCAGCTCATCGTCGCCGCCGCGAGGAAGCACGTGACCGCGCCCGCCGGGAAGGCCAGAAGCGTCCGCACGAATATGCTGCCGTTCAGGTCCTCCATCCAGACTCCAAGCCACAGCTCGTAGACCGGAAACGCAAAGAGCATGCAGGCGTACGGTGCGCGCGTCCAGCCGACCAGTGTTCCGAGCGCCATGAAGAACGCCGTACCGGTCCCCACGGGCAGTCCCGACAGCGCCTCTTCGAGCGCTCCCCCTGCGAGGGCGACTGGAATCCAAACCGCCGTCGGCCACTCCATTGCCGCGAAAATCACAAGTCCGAGCAGCACAGGGAAGCCGACGCCCGCCACGACCGGAAGCAGGTCCTCGAGCGCCGCGCCGACAAACAGCGCGGCAAAGGCCAGCACGACTCTCACAAGGTCATTTTTCACGGCGGATGAACACGTCCTCCAACGTCGAAAAATCGACAGCCGGCAACACTTCACCCTCGCGCTTGCGGACCCCCTCCAATTCGCGGGAATCCAGTAAAGTGCCGACTTCAAGCCCCGCCGGGAAGAGCCCGCCGAGACCGGATGAAATGACCTTGCTGCGCGGGGGAACCTCCCCCGCCGCCTTCAAATGACGGATGACGAGCATGTCGTCGGTCCCGCCGGAAAGAATGCCGCGGGGACGCGAACCGTCCGGCATCGCGACCTCGCAGGCGACCTTCAGCGTCGGATCGGTGATCAGGAGAATTTCGGAAGTGTGCGGACTGACCCACGCCACGCGCCCCACCAGCCCCTCGGGAACCACCGCCACCGCTCCCTCGCGGATGCCCGCGAGCGAACCCTTGTCCGTCCGAAGCGTCTTCCGGGCGCCCGACGCGCCGCCGCCCCTCGAAATCACCGCCGCCGCAAGCCATGTTTCAGGCGCCTTCGCCACGTAGTCAAGCGCCGCCCGGAGCCGCGCGTTCTCGACCTCCGTCCGCTCGGCGTCTGTCCGCGACAGCGCCAGCGCCGCGACTTCTCTCCGCAGCCGCACGTTCTCGGCCTCGGCCTCCGCGGCATGGAAGAGGCCGCGGACGCGCGAACCGACGCGGTCGATCAGCGTGCGACGGATCTTTTCAGGCGGATAGACCGATTCGACCGCCGCGCGCCGCGACAGGCACAACACGGCCGTGACCGCCGCCGCAAGGGCGATGATCGCATAGGTTCCGGTTGTTTTGGCTTTCACGTCCGCAAATCCCCGTTACGAGGGCGGATTTGCCGAATGCTTATGACGCGCGCTTGTTCTTCGCGAGGAAATCAAGCTCGTTCATGACGACGCCCGTGCCTTCGGCCACGGCCGACAGCGGATCGTCCGCCACCGTCACGGGAAGGCCCGTCTGCACCGCCAGCAACTTGTCGAGACCGGTGAGCTGCGAGCTTCCGCCCGACAGCACAATGCCGCGGTCCACCAGGTCGGCCGCAAGTTCCGGTTCGCACTTGTCCAGAGTGGAACGCACCGCGTCCACGATTTGCGACACCGGCTCCTTCAGGGCCTCCCGCACTTCCTCGGAGGTTATCGTCAAAGTCTTCGGCAACCCCGCCACAATATCCCGTCCGCGAACCTCGAGCGTCTTCTCCTCGCCCATCGGATACGCGCTCCCGATCTGGATCTTGATCATCTCAGCCATGCGCTCGCCGATCAGGAGGTTGTAGACGCGCTTGACATAGTTCATGATGCACTCGTCCATCGCATCGCCGCCCGCCTGACGGGCGCTGTAGCTGTGGACGATTCCCGCAAGGGAAATGATCGCGACCTCGCAGGTTCCGCCGCCGATGTCGACGATCATCGAACCCGCCGGCTCGGAAACCGGAAGTCCCACGCCGATCGCCGCCGCCATCGGCTCCTCGATCAGGAAGACCTCGCCCGCGCCTCCCGCATGCGCCGCGTCCTCGACCGCGCGCTTCTCGACCTCGGTGATGCCCGAGGGGACCGCGATGACCATGCGGGGCTTGGCGTACTTGGAGTAAAAGCGCTTCGGACACACCTTGTTGATGAAGTGGGCGATCATCGCCTCGGTGATGTCGAAATCGGCGATCACGCCGGATTTCATCGGACGGATGGCGACAATGTTGCCCGGCGTGCGGCCGAGCATGCGCTTCGCCTCCTCGCCGACGGCGAGAACGCGCTTCGATCCGGCCTGAATCGCCACGACGGACGGCTCGCGCAGCACGATGCCGCGGTCCTTCGCGTACACGAGGGAGTTCGCCGTGCCAAGGTCGATGCCGATGTCATTTGAAAACAGCGACTTGAGGTTGAACATTGTCGTTCTCTTTCTTATTTCCGATTGATAACCCGTATTTTATGCGATTTCAGCGCATGCGTCAACCGAAAAATGCCTTGTAGAGCGCCCGAACGGCGCCTTCGCGGTCCTGTTTCCGAACCGCGATCATGAAACTGACCTCGCTGGAGCCCTGATTGACCATCGACATCGAGATGCCGGCAGAGGCGAGCGCAAGGCACGCCTTCGCGAGCATGCCGGGCGTGTAGCACATGCCCTCGCCGACGATCATCAGCATCGCGATGTCGTGCTCGACCGTCACGAAATCCGGCGCAAGCTCGCGCTTGACCGTCGCAATCACGCGGCGCTCGACCTCCTTCGCGAGAAACTGCGCCTTGACCACGACGCACACGGAATCGACGCCCGAGGGCATGTGTTCGTAGGAAACCCCCTCGTCCTCGAGGATCTGGAGAAGCCGGCGCCCGAAGCCGATCTCGCGGTTCATCAGGTACTTCTCGACCACGATGTTGCAGAACCCGTCCGCACACGCGACGCCCACGACCGTGCCGGGAATCACGCGGCGCGACTGCTGGATCATCGTGCCGGGTTCGGACGGATGGTTCGTGTTGCGGATGTTGATCGGAATCCGCGCCTTGACCGCGGGAATCACCGCGTCGTCGTTGAACACGCCGAAGCCCGCATAGGACAGCTCGCGCATCTCGCGATAGGTCATCGTCGGGATGCCCTCGGTCGACTTGACCTCGGGAACGATGCGCGGATCGACCGGATACACCGAGTCCACGTCCGTGAAGTTCTCGTACACGTCCGCGCAGACCGCCGCCGCGAGGATGGAGCCCGTGATGTCCGAGCCGCCCCGCGGGAACGTGGCGCACTTTCCGTCCTTCGTGTAGCCAAAGAATCCGGGATAGATGACGATGCCCTCGAAATTCGAGAACGCCCGCGCGAGCGTGGCATAGCTCGTCGGGTCGATCGTCGCATCGCCGAACTGACCCTGCAGCACGAGACCGGTCTCTTTCGGACTCGCGTAGCGCGCCTTCTTGCCGCGCGCCTCGAACGCCACCGCGACGAGCTTCGCGTTCTCGTCCTCGCCCGCCGCCTTCAGGAGGTCCATGAATTCCGACTTGGAGAGCGACGAGACTTTCGCGAGGCGGCCCTTGAGGTCCGCCTCGATCTCGCGGACGATGTCCTCGCCGAGCTTGAGCTCGTTCGCGATTTCCGCGTAGCGCTCGACGACCTCGCCGAACTCGCGGTCGGTGTTCGCCCCCTTGAGCGCCGCGTCCGCGAGCGCGATCAGGAGGTCCGTCACCTTGGTGTCGCCGCCGTGGCGCTTGCCCGGGGCGGACACTACCACGATCCGGCGCGCGGGGTCCGCGAGCACGATGTCGATCACCTTGTTGAGCTGCGCCGCGTTCGCGAGCGAGCTTCCGCCGAATTTGCAGACTTTCATGATAAGAATTTCAAGAGGTTCAAATGTTTCAAGAGGTTCAAATGCCTTGGCTCGCCGACGGTCAGAAGAGACGGAGCTTGATCGGGTCCGCGCCGACGATGCCGCTCGCCTTGATCTCCTCGAGCGCCGCGTCAAGGTCGGCCGCCTTGGCCTCGTGCGTCAGGACGCAGACCGGCACCGGCAGGTTGCCGACCGAGCCCGATTTCTGAGAGGCCGCCGAGATCGAGATCCCGTGGGCGCCGAGCTTCGTCGCGATCATGCCGAATGCGCCCGGCCTGTCCGCCACGGCGAATCGGAGGTAGAAGCGCGAGGAGATTTCGCCCGCCGCGCGGAGCTTGATCTCGCCCTCGCCGTAGGTCTTCACCGCCCGCGTGTAGCGCGCCCCGCCGCGGGCGAGGTTGCGTGCGATGTCGCCGATGTCGCCGACCACCGTGGAGGCGGTCGGAGCCCGGCCCGCGCCGCGTCCGTAGTACATCGTGCTGTCGCTCAGGTCGCCCTTCACCCACGCCGCATTGAACGCATCGTTGACCGAAGCGAGCATGTGGTCCGTCGGCACGAGCGTCGGCGCCACCGCGACCTCGACCTCGTCGCCGTCCCTGGCGACGCGCGCGAGGAGCTTGATCCGATAGCCGAAGTCGGCCGCGTACTTGACGTCCTCGCCCGCGAGATGGCGGATGCCCTCGACATGCACGTCCTCGACCCTCGGCTGAAAGCCATAGGCGAGCGCCGCCAGGATGCAGGCCTTGTGCGCAGTGTCGAATCCGTCGATGTCGAGCGAAGGGTTCGCCTCGGCGTAACCGAGCTTCTGCGCGTCCCTCAGCACCTCGTCGAACGGAAGCCCCTCGTTCTCCATCCGCGTGAGAATGTAGTTGCAGGTGCCGTTCAGAATGCCGTGGATCGACTCGATGTCATTCCCCGCGAGGCCCTCGCGGAGGACGCGGATGATCGGAATGCCGCCGCCGACGGAGGCCCCGAAGTAGATGTCGACGCCGTTCTTCTCAGCCGTGTCGAAAATCTCGCGCCCGTATTCGGCCAGAAGCTTCTTGTTCGCCGTCACGACGCACTTCTTGTTGTTAAGGGCCTCGAGCACGAACGTCTTCGCGATGCCCGTGCCTCCGATCGTCTCGACGACGATCTGAACCTCGGGGTCGGAAAGGACGGACTTCGCATCCGTGGTGAGCACGCCCGCCGGGACCTTGATGCCACGGTCGGTGGCGATGTCGAGATCCGCGATTTTCTTCAAGACGATGTCCACGTCGAGGCGCTTGGCCATGACGTCGCGGTGCTTCAGAAGACCGTCTGCGACTCCCGCCCCGACAGTCCCGAATCCGAGTATCCCGACTCCAATCTGCTTCATTTAATCCTCCATTCACAAAAACGGCATATTTTACTCTTATTTTGGCCAAAAAGTCAATGATAAACCGAAAAAAATATGCTATAATTCGAACATTGCTGCATGAAAGATGCGCTTCAAATCTTCGCATCTCGTTTCTCGCCCCCGGGGGAAGAATCCGGGGGGACCCTCGCGCTTTCGTCTTTGACAGGCTCTGCCGATGCGTTCCTGGCCCTCGCGCTCTCAACTCAAACACCCAAACGCCCTGCCGCGGCGAAGCGAAGCGAAGTCGGGCCAAACACCCAAAAACCATCCCTCGTCCTCGCGGTCATCCCAGGCCTTCCGGACGCAGACCGTCTCGCGGACGACCTCAGGCTTCTCACCTCCACCGACTCTTCACTTTTCGCTTTACACTCTACACTGCCCGTCATGGTCCTCGAATTCCCGCCGCTTCTGGACGGCGACAAGTCGGCTCTCGGAACCCGCCTCAAGACCCTCTCTGCCCTTAAGGCCTGGTCGCTGAACCCTTACCCGTGCGTCATCGTCGCGCCTTTCCCTTCCCTCGCCCTTCCAGTCCCCGTCGGCAATCTCGAGTCCCTGAACCTGGGGACAGTCCCCCAAAAAGAAGGGTCAGTCCCCCAAAAATTCGAGGATATCTGCAAGAAACTGTCGGAATACGGCTATAATCGCGTTCCTCAGCTGGAGCAAATCGGAGATTTCTCCGTCCGCGGCGGGATCCTCGACGTCTGGAGCCCCGGAGAAGAGTTTCCCTTCCGCGCCGAATTCTTCGGCGACGATCTCGAATCCCTCCGGTCTTTCGATGCCGCCACCCAGGTTTCCATCGGACGCCTCGAATCGGCCACAGTGCTGCCGGTGGCGGACAAAGGCGAACGGGGAACGGGAAACGGGGAACGGAAAACTCTTTTTGATTTTCTCCCCGACGGATCGACCGTTCTCGCCCTCGAGCACAACGACTACTCGCTCTCGACTTTACAACTTCCCAACTCTACGACTTCCCGACTCTCATTCGTCTACACGGGCGATCCCGCCCCGGCCGGCGTCCCCTCCTGTCCCTTCCAGACCACCTCGTTACCGGGCTTCGGGGAACTTGGGGCGGACGAGGCGCACCATCCGGAACTCTTCGACGCCGCCCGCCAGCGCCTCGACCGGCACGTCGCCGCCGCGGAACAGCGCGGCGATCTCGTCGTCCGGATCGACGACCTCTCCGGCGGATTCGAGCTCCCGGGGCTTCTCGTCGTCACCAAGGCGGACCGCGTCTTCTCCAAGAAGAAGGCGCACGTGCGGTCCAACGCGGCCGTCGCCCAGGGTCCGCGGCTCAACGACTTCGACGAGCTCGAGCCCGGCGAGTACGTCGTCCACATCGACTACGGCGTCGGCAAGTTCATCGGATCCTCGGAAATCCAGACGGACGGCAAGCGCAGCGAGGTCTTCACCATCGAGTACGAGGACGGCGCCAAGCTCCACGTTCCCGCCGCGCACGCGCACCTTCTCTCCCGCTACGTCGGCGTCAAGGGCGAGGCCGTCCGCCTCCACCGGCTCGACGGCAAGCGCTGGGCCAAGGACAAGGCCGCGGCCCAGAAGGCGGTCTCCGATCTCGCCGCCGCCCTCCTCGAAACCCAGGCGCGGCGCGAAATCGTCCCCGGCTGCGCGTATGACGTGGCCTGCGACGGACTCGAGGCCTTCGAGGCCGCGTTCCCCTACGAGGAAACGCCCGACCAGACCGCGGCGATCGCGGCGATCAAGCACGACCTCGCCGAACGCAAGCCGATGGACCGCCTCGTCTGCGGCGACGCCGGCTACGGCAAGACCGAAGTCGCGATGCGCGCCGCGTTCATCGCCGCGATGAACGGCAAGCAGGTCGCCGTCCTCGCGCCGACGACTGTTCTCGCGGAACAGCATTTCGAGACCTTCACCTCGCGCTTCGACGGAACCCCGATCCGCATCGAGTCCGTCTCGCGATTCCAGGGCGCCGCGTCCCACAAGGGCACCTTCGGACGCCTCGCGACGGGCGCCTGCGACATCGTCATCGGCACGCACGCGATCCTCTCGTCGAAGGTCGCGTTCCGCGACCTCGGACTCATCATCATCGACGAGGAGCAGCGCTTCGGCGTCCGCCACAAGGAGTTCCTCAAGCGCCTCCGCGCGACCGCGGACGTCCTGACGCTCTCGGCGACGCCGATCCCGCGGACGCTCTACCTCTCCATGACGGGCGCGCGCGACCTCTCGCTCCTGCGCTCCCCGCCCCGCGAACGCGTCGCCGTCGAGACCCGGATCGTCACCGACTCCGACCCGGTCGTCCGCGCCGCCATCGAGGCGGAGATCGCGCGCGGCGGACAGGTCTTCTTCCTCCACAACCGCGTCACCACGATCTCCAAGGTCGAGAAGCGGCTGAAAGAGCTGCTGCCGAAGCTGCGCATCACCGTCGCGCACGGACAGATGGACTCGCGGACGCTCGCCCGGAGGATGCGCGCGTTCGAACGCGGCGAAACCGAGGTCTTGCTCTCCACCACGATCGTGGAGTCCGGCATCGACATCCCCCGCGCGAACACCATCCTCGTCGACCACGCCGAGATGTTCGGCCTCGCCGACCTCTACCAGCTGCGCGGACGCGTCGGGCGCTCCTCCCAGCAGGGACACGCGATCTTCCTCCTGCCGTCCGCCGGACTCGTCGACTCCGACGCGCGCGAACGCCTCGCGGCGCTCAAGCGCCACGGCGGACTCGGCGCCGGCTTCAACCTCGCCGTCCGCGACCTCGAGCTCCGCGGCGCCGGGAACCTCCTCGGCTCGCAGCAGTCCGGACACATCGCCGCCGTCGGCTTCGGCCTCTACTGCCAGCTCCTCCAGCGCACCGTCGCCGCACTCAAGGGAGAGCCGGGCCCCGAGCTCGTCGACGTCAAGCTCAATGTCGACTTCATCGACTACTCGCCCGCGAGCGGGGACGAGTCCGCCGCCGCCGCGCTTCCCTACGACTACGTCGAGGAGGACGTGCAGCGCATGAGCTTCATGAAGCGCTTCGCCGAGGCGACGGACGAGAAGGTCGTCGCCGCGCTCGCGGACGAGCTCGAAGACCGCTTCGGACGCCTCCCGCCCGCCGCCCGCCGCCTCGTCCGCCTCGCCTCCCTCCGCGTCAAATGCGCCGCGGCGCGGATCAGCAACATCGACGTCAAGGGAACCCGCGCGGTCTTCTACCGCGCCGGCTCGCGCAGCATCGCCTTCGTCAGGGACCTCAAGGGCGCGAACGCCGACCGCAAGATCCACGAGCTGATCCGCGCAATCGCCTCGCCTTCCAGGTAAAAAAAAGACCCGCGTTAAGCGGGTTTTTCGATTGTCGGCTTGCCATCCGTAGGACTGGCGAAGGTTGGTTGCCTCGCAGGGACTCGAACCCCAACAGGCAGAAT
>CAZYQF010000019.1:0-21766 GCA_964650165.1 uncultured Lentisphaeraceae bacterium | reverse complement strand
ACGCCGTCGCCGGAGTGAGGTCAGCCAAGGCCGCCGGCATGCGGGTGATTGCAATTACCCACACCAATCCCCGCGAGACGCTGCTCGCCGCCGGGGCGGACCGCGTGATCGACGCGTTCACCGAGCTCCTGTGACTTTCTGCCCGTGTCCTCTTGAAACTTGCGCCATTTTATGCGAAAATCTCCAACAATATGAAAATTTCAGAAGACATTCTCGACATTGGCGTCAACGACCATCACATCGACCTCTTCGAGGGGCAATATGTCGTCCCGCGGGGCATGTCCTACAACTCCTACCTTGTCAAGGACGAGAAAACCGTCATCTTCGACACGGTTGACGAGGATTTCGGAGATCTCTGGCTTGCGAACATCCGCGCGGCGACAGATCGCGTCGACTACCTCGTGGTCCAACACATGGAGCCCGACCATTCCGCGAACATCGCGCGCTTCGCGGCGGCGTATCCGAATGCGACAATCGTGGCCTCGTGTCCGGCTTTCGCGATGATGAAGAACTATTTCGGGACGGACTATGCGGACCGTCGTCTCGTCGTCAAAGAGGGCGACACGCTCTCGACCGGAAAGCATACGTTTTCCTTCGTGTGCGCGCCGATGGTGCACTGGCCCGAGGTCATCGTGACGTACGACGCCGCCACCAAGACCCTTTTTTCCGCCGACGGCTTCGGCAAGTTCGGCGCGAACGACGTCGCCGACCCCGAGGGCTGGGACTGCGAGGCGCGCCGCTATTACATCGGCATCGTCGGCAGGTTCGGTCCGCACGTCCAGTCGCTCCTCAAGAAGGCGGCGACGCTCGACATCCGGCGCATCTGCCCTCTGCACGGTCCGGTCCTTGACACGCCCGAGGCCATTGCCCATGCGGTCAGGCTTTACGACATCTGGTCCTCCTACGCCGTGGAGAGTCCTGGCGTCTGCATCTGCTACACGTCGGTCTACGGAAACACCAGGGCCGCCGTGCTCAAGCTCGCCGACCTGCTTCAGGCGAAGGGCTGTCCGAAGGTCGTGGTCCGCGACCTCGCCCGCGACGACCAGACCGAAGCGCTCGAGGATGCGTTCCGCTACGGAAAGCTCGTTCTCGCGACGACGACCTACAACATGGACATCTTTCCCTGGATGCGCCACTTCATCGACCATCTTGTCGCGCGCAACTTTCAGAAGCGCACGGTTGCCTTCATCGAGAACGGCACCTGGGCGCCGATGGCGACGAAGGTGATGAAGGGGCTCCTCGAGAAGTCGAAGGACCTTGTGTTTTGCACGAACAACGTCACACTCCGCGCCGCGATGACCCCCGAGAACGAAGCCGAGCTCGCGCGTCTCGCCGACGAGCTTCTCTGATCTTTCGCCCAAATTTTGTGTGGCGCGGCGGCGGAAAATTTACTATAATTTTGGAGTATGCGGGAATAGACCCGTGACCAGACCCAAGAAAGGTAACGACAAAAATGAAGAAATACGTGTGCAATGTTTGTGGATATGTCTACGATCCCGCGAACAATGATGGAGTCGCCTTCGAGGATCTTCCGGATGACTGGACCTGTCCGGAGTGCGGCGTCGGCAAGGACCAGTTCCAGGAAATGTGAGCGCTTTAAAAAGGAAACGGTAAAATGAAAAGATGGGTCTGCCCGGTGTGCGGGTATGTGTATGAAGGAGAAGCGGCTCCCGAGAAGTGCCCCCAGTGCGGCGTTCCGGGTTCCAAGTTCAAGAGCCAGGAACTCCAGGTCGGCAAGATGTCCTGGGCCTGCGAGCACGTGATCGGCGACGGCAAGGTCGAGGACGCGGAAGTCACGAAGGGTCTCAAGGACCACTTCAACGGCGAGTGCTGCGAAGTCGGCATGTACCTCGCAATGTCCCGCCAGGCAGAGCGCGAGGGCTATCCGGAGATCGCGGAGGCGTTCAAGCGCTACGCGTTCGAGGAGGCCGAGCACGCCGCGAAGTTCGCCGAGCTCCTCGGAGAGGTCGTGACGAATTCCACCAAGAAGAACGTCAAGATGCGTGCCGAGGCCGAACAGGGCGCCTGCGCAGCCAAGCTTGAGATTGCGAAGCGTGCGAAGCAGCTCGGTTACGATGCCATTCACGACACCGTGCATGAAATGGCCAAGGACGAAGCCCGCCACGGCTCCGGCTTCGAAGGCCTTTACAACCGCTACTTCAAGTAAGAGATCCGCCGCACCGTTTTGCGGCGAGCGGAACAGCAGCCAGCAGTCAGCGGCCAGTTGAAAAACCACTGGTTGCTGGTCGTTGGCTGTTGGTTGTTGAAACGCCCCTGAAGCGAAGCGACAGGCCGTTATGGTATAATTTCGCAAGGAGGTCAGAACGACATGAAATTTGAAGTCAAGTATCGCGACAAGCACGGGCTGATCGTAACGTCCGTGGTTGACGTGGCGGACCGCAATGGCGTCTATTCCGAGCTCCGGCGCCAGGGCATCACTCCGATTTCGATGAGCGAAGTCTCTGACAGGAAGAACAGAAAGCACGCGCCCGACGCGCCGAAGAGCCTCTTGTCGCGTCTGCTCTTCGTGCTCGTTTTCGCTGTGGCCGTCTTCGCCGCCTGGTATTTCTTCGTTGCGAACCCGGCTCAGAAGGACAAGATCGGAAATTTCGTCTCCGGACTCGTGCCGAAGCAGCTGACGGCGTCCAAGCCCGTTCCCGAATCCGATCCCGAATACGTCCCGCCGGCTCCGCCGAAGAAGCGCGGCACGGGCGCGGTCAAGGTCGAGCTGACCAGGTGAGCGGCATGCGGACAGACCTCGAGCGCGCGTACGACGACTACGTCGGCACCTTCCGCAATCCCGACGGCTCGCTGCCGAAGCTGATGCAGCTCAAGCGGCTGCATACGGACCTGGTTGTCGCGAACGCGGATCTGATCGCCGAGGGCGAGAACTTCGAAGCGGAGACGCGCGACGCGGCGAGGGCGGCCGCGCTCCTCCATGACACCGGACGCTACGAGCAGCTCAGGCGCTATAACACCTTCCGCGATTCCGACTCCGTCGACCACGCCGTCTTCTCGCACGACATCGTGAAGGAGAAGGGCTGGCTCGCCGACCATCCCCGGCGCGAGGAAATCCTCGCCGCGGTCCTCTATCACAACCGGCGGGACCTTCCCGAGGGGCTCGATCCGCTCACGTTCGCCTGCGCCCACACCGTCCGCGATGCGGACAAGCTCGACATCTTCCGGGTCCTCGAGGACCAGGTCGCCAACACGGACTGGCGCACGGACTCGCGAGCGTTCTGGAACCTGAAGATCGACGCGGCGCCGAATCCGGCCGTCGTCCGGGCGATCGAGGCGTCGCGTCCGGTGGACTACCAGAACATCCGCTCGCTGGCGGACTTCGTCCTCATTCAGGTCGGCTGGATGTCGTGCGGACTTCACTACGCGACGACCCGGCGGCTCTGTGCGGAACGCGGACATCTCGATTTCCGCCGCAGATTTCTCCACCAGATCACGGATGATCCGTCCGTCGACCGCATCTGCGACCTTGTCAAATGAATGTCTTCCTTCTAGCTGCGGCCCTGATCACCGGCCAGCCGATCGCCACCGGCGAGACTCTCGAGCCGAGCGTCCAGAACGAAGTCGACCACGCGCTCGCGCGCGTGCCGACGAACGCGTTCTGCTGCGCGTCCGCCCTGTGCCGAGTCCCCGTCACAAACGACTGGTTCGGAACGAACGGACTCAACGCCGCGGCGACGGCGATCAAACTCATTTCCGCGCAGGGGAAGGACGGGCGCTGGACGGTCGGCACGAACGACGTCACGCGCGTCGCGGTCTGCATTCTGAAGCACGTCTCCGGAACCGAGCCAGCCGAGTCGACGGAGAAGGCGGATTGTGAGAGCCGGTGCAAGACGAACTGTTGCAAGAAGACGAGCTGCCAGAAGAAGTCCTGCAAGGAGAAGGCGTGTCCGAAAGCGCATTGATTTTGGCGTCGGCGAGTCCGCGCCGGGCAAAGATCCTGGCTGCGGCGGGGGTTCGGTGTGAGATCTGCAAGACGGACGCCGAAGAGATTTCCTTTTCCGCCGATCCGCGCCGGACCGTCCGCGAGAACGCCATGACGAAGCTTGCCGCTGCACGCGTCAAATCTGCCCCTGACCGCGCCATTCTCGCCGCGGACACGATCGTTTGGTTCAACGAACGGATCTACGGGAAACCCAAGGACGTCGCCGAGGCGGCGGCTTTTTTGAGGGAGCTCTCAGGGAATACCCATTTTGTCTTCACAGGCGTCGCCTATCTGCCCCCGGACGCGGCGGAGCCGCAACTCGCGGTCGCGGAAGCGCGCGTCACTTTCAAGCCGCTCTCCGAGAAGGCAATTTCGGATTACATCCGGCTGGTCAATCCCCTTGACCGGGCGGGAGCTTACGACATCGACGAATCCGGCGACCTTTTGATCGAGAAGTTCGAGGGCGAATACGAGAACGTCATGGGACTTCCTCTCGCGCCGCTCCGCAACTGGGGCCTCGTCGCCGCGCCAGGAGAGGACCGTGAAATACTCTCCGTGACCGATCTGCACGTCCGGTACGGCTCCTACGAGGCCGTGAAGGGCGTGAGCTTCACGCTGAAGGCCGGGGAGATTCTCGGAATCGTCGGCGAGTCGGGGTCGGGCAAGTCGACGATTGCGAAGGCCCTGATGGGGCTTTCGAAGCCGTATTCCGGGAAAATCAGCCTTCGGGACGGCGTTTCGATGCAAATGATCTTCCAGGACGCGGTCGGATCGCTCAATCCCCGCATGACCGTCCGCCAGACCCTCTTCGAGGTTCTCGCTCTCAAAGGCTCCGCGAACCCAAACACCCAAACACCCAAACACCCAAACACCCAAACAACCCAAACATTGGAGTCTCTTCTCGAGCAGGTCGGGCTATCGCCCGCGGTTCTCGATCAGTATCCCCGGGAGATGTCGGGCGGACAGTGCCAGCGCGTCTCGATTGCCCGGGCGCTGGCGTGCCATTCCGAGGTCTTGATCGCCGATGAGCCCGTTTCGGCTCTGGACGTGTCGGTCCAGGCCCGCGTTCTAAATCTCCTTCGGGACCTTCGGCGTGACCTGGGGCTGTCCATCATCTTGATTGCCCACGACCTCGCCGTGGTGAAGAACGTCTGCGACCGAGTCTGCGTCATGGAGAAGGGTCTTTTTGTGGACGTCGGCGACACTCAGGCGGTCTTTGAGAATCCGACGAGCGACTATACGAGGCATTTGCTTTCTGTAGTTCCAAAAATACCCCGTTTTTGATATAATTTTCTGAAATGGCGGATAATATTCAGGTCGTCGCGTTTTCAGGCGGCGAATTGCGTTCCCGTGGTGTCGAGAAACCCACGGGTGAGGCCGTTTTGGCGTTGCCGCTCTCGCGGCTGATCGTCAAGATGGTCCGTGTTCCGCCCGAATCCGACGCCGTTGCCTTTTCAACCCCGATCCTGACGGCGCTTTCTCCGTTCCCGGCCGAGCCGCTGACCGTCTCCTGCGAGACCGTCCGCGAGTCCGAGCAGGGTCAGGTGGTTCTTGCTGCGGCTCTTCCCGAAAGCGCTGCGGACGACATCGCCTCCGCCCTCGATGCCGCCAAGATCAACGTCATCCGCGTGGATTCGCTGGCGCTCGGCGAGCTCAGGGGCCTCTGGGCGCAGCTCGACGACGGGCGGGCGGGCGTCCGGCGGCTGGTGCTCCTTCAGGATGCGGACTGCATTTCGATGGTGGTGCTCGACGACGACCATCCGTCCGCGATCCGCGCCGTGTATCCGGGCAGCGACCTCCGCCGCGAGGCGATGCTGTCGCTTCTCGAGGCCGAGGACTTCGGCGGACCGCGCGCTCTGACCGAGGTCGTTTCGGTCGGCGAAACCGACGTCGCGGCCCTCGCGGCGCTCGCGCCGGTCCGCACGGTCGTCCCGGCGTCCGACGCGCTCGATCTGGCCTTCGCCGGGGTCGCGGAGCGTTCGGCCGATCCGACGGCGCTCGACGTGCTGCCGTCCGGCTGGCGCGAGTTCCTCGGGGAGACGCGGTTCAAGGCGAAGCTCGTTCGGTCTCTCTCGGTCGCAGGCGGAATCTGGGCGCTTGTCATGCTGGTTCTCTTCGGGGTGCCGGTCGCCTATGGTTTCTTCACCGACCACCAGAAGTCCCTGTCGAAGGCCCATTCCCGCCAGTACCGCTCCGTGCTCGCGACCAAGGAGAAGGTGGATCTCGTCCGCAAGTATTCCGACCACGCGCGCGGGGCGCTCGAGATCATGAAGCTTGTGTCGGACAGCCTTCCGCTCCCCGAGGGGGCGGCGACGACGTGCATTGAGCTTTCGAGCTGGAGCTTCAAGCGCGAGGAGGGCGTCCAGCTGTCGGGCAGTGCGGATTCGGCCCAGCTCGTCTACCAGTTCAAGGACGCGCTGATCGCGAGCGGGGTTTTCGCGACGGTGGACCTGCGCGGCCTCTCGGCCAGCAAGGACCGCCAGACGTTCGAAATCGAGTGCCGGTTCCAGGCGGAGGAGTCGCCATGAACGAGATGTCCCTTCGTCAGAAGGCGGTCTTGGCCGTCCTCGTCATGGTCGCGCTCTACGCGGTCGCCGCGGTCCTGTGGTTCGTCAGCCAGGAGTCGGCCTGGAAGCGTGCCGCCGACCGCTACGACAGCGCCCGCAAGACCTACGAGAAGGAGCGCCGCCTCGTGGGCGAGCGCCAGAAGTGGAACGACGCCTACGACAGCGAAAAGGCGCAGATGCCGACATTCGGGTTCGGCAAGGCGACGGACACGACCTGGCTTCAGAAGATGGACGAGCTTGCCGAGAAGCATCACATCTCGATCGCGCGCCGCAAGAGCGGAAAGGAAATCGAGCGCGGGGACGTTCTCGAGCTTCCGATCGAGGCGGAGTGGCAGGGCGCGCCCGAGTCGCTCGTCCGCTTCCTGCACGAGCTCGAGAACACGTCCGAGGGGATGTTCGACATCGGTTCGCTCAACTTCCGTCCGAACGCGCGGACCGGCTATCTCAAAGGATCCTTCACCCTCACTTGTGCCTACATGCGGGAGGAATAAGACATGAAGAAGACAATCGCACTGCTCGCCCTGTTTGCCCTTGCGGCGTCTTTTGCCCAGCAGAAGCCGGCCGCCGAGCCGGGCGAGGCTCCGGCGCTCAACTGGGACGCCGCCCCGGTCGACATCGTGCTGCAGACTTACGGCGAGCAGGTCAACAAGACCGTGCTCAAGGACCCGGCTGTGCCGAACGCGACGATCACGCTCAAGAGCCGCGAGGGCCAGCGCCTCACGAAGGCGGAGTACCTTGAGGCGATCGAGGTCGTTCTCGAGATGAACGGCATCCACCTCGAGGCGTATGGCGAGAAGTTCGTCCGTGCCCTCCCCCGGGGAAAGGTCCGCAAAGAGGGCATACCGCTGTACATGGACATTACCCAGGTCCCGGCGGATGCGAAGGACGGCACGGTCGTTTCGGTGATGATCCCGTTCAAGAACATCGCCGCGGACGAGGCGCAGAAGTCCCTTGAGGCGCTTCGGAGCGACACCGGCAGCCTCCTCGGCTACGAACGCACCAACTCGATCCTCGTCACCGACACCTGGCAGAACATCAAGCGCATGGACGAGGTCGTCAAGGCCATCGACGTCGCGAGCCCCGTGATGGAGAACGTGTTCGTCCGCCAGATCCAGAATGCCGCGGCCCAAGACGTCCTGACCCATCTCCAGAAGATCGTCGAGGAGTCGATGAAGGAGCAGGAGAAGGCCGGCAAGGGCGTGCAGAACGTGCAGAACCAGCCGAGGACGACGATCCTGCGTCCGAACCGGCTTCTCGGCGGATCCAACCGGACAGCCAATCCCGAGCCCGCCACTACCGTCGAGTCGGTCGTCACCTCGATCTCCGACGCCGACCGCGGCATGATCCGCGGCAAGGTCCTGTTCCTCGCCGACGAGCGCTCCAACAAGCTCATCGTCGTGACCGCCAAGTCGAACATGGACTTCTTCGACAAGGTCATCGAGCAGCTTGACGTCGAGACGACGCCCGACACGGTGGTCAAGGTCTACCGGCTCAAGTATGCGGACGCCGAGGAGGCGTCGAGCCTGATCAACGACCTGATCGGCAACGCCGGCAGCTCCAAGTCGTCGTCGAAGGGCAATCAAAACGCCGCGGCCAAGACGGCGGGCGCGAATGTCAACGCGACCACGGGGACGACGACGCCGAAGAAATCGGTCAACCAGCGCACGGGGGAGGCCAAGGCGGGCGAGATCTCCAAGGAGAACACGACGGTTCTCGCCGACAAGCGCATCAACGGCCTCGTCGTCATGACGAACAAGGAGCTCGTCCCGGTCGTCGAGAGCATCATCGACTCCATCGACATCAAGCTGTCGCAGGTCCTGATTGAGACCGCGATCATCGAAGTCCAGCTCGGCGACTCGCTGTCCACGGGAATCGACTGGGTCCTGAGCGGGAAGAACAACATCGACCCGGCCGTCAAGGTCGGCAGCTACGGCCTTGCCGGCGGCGGCGGGACCGCCGCGTCCACGCTTCACGGCCTGGTCGGCGTCGCGACCAACTCCGTCACCCCGATCGGCAGCGGAATCAACTATCTCATCGGCTCGGACTCGCTGAACATCGCCGCGGTCATCCAGGCCTCCAAGTCGGACAGCCGCTCGAAGTACCTCGCCTCTCCCGTGATCATGACCGTCGACAACAAGGAGGCCACGATCGACGCCACCCAGACGCGGCAGTTCCTGACGGGCTACCAGACCTCGTCCTCGTACTACGGCAGCGAACCGGCTCCGCAGTACACCTCGAAGGATCTCGGAATCAAGATCAAGGTGACGCCGAAGATCAATCCCAATGGCACGGTCATGCTCCAGATCGAGGAAGAGTATTCGCAGCTCGGCGTGAAGCAGACGATTCTCGATCCGAAGAGCAACGACGTCCTGATCGACACGTCCCTTTCGCGGAAGATGTCGGCTGACATCCTCCTGGAGAACCGCCAGACCGTCGTCCTCGGCGGCCTGACCGAGACGAAGACCGACGAGGCGGAGACCGGCATCCCTCTCCTGAAGGACCTTCCGTATGTCGGCAAGTGGCTGTTCGGCAGCGTCAAGACGGAGGAATCCCGCAAGGAGCTCCTGGTGTTCATGACGCCCTATGTCCTGGACGACGGCGACGCGGCGCAGGCCGAGGCGATCCGCCGCAAGCACGCGCTCAGCGACGCGCGTCCGTGGGAGGACCACGGGTGGTCGGCTTCCGAGCTGTCCGACCCCGTCTCCAAGAAGGAGCAGCTGCGCCGCCTGAAGCAGGAGGCCAAGAGGCAGGACGAGGAGCGCGACAGCCGCCTTGAGACCGAGAAGTGGAAGCTCGAGCGCGCCAAGGACCTCGAGAAGAAGGACCAGGAGCTCAAGAAGCTCGTCGAGAAGATCAACCGCGAGGAGGAGAAGCTCGCCGTCAAGCCTGCCCCGGCCGAGGTCAAGTCGGGCGCCGGCGGCGCGCTCCTGAAGTCGCTTCAGTCCGAATCCGAAGCGGAGCGCGCGAAGTGAAGAACGCCGCCGTCATCGTCGCTGTCGCGCTTGCCGTGATCGCCGCGGCGGTCGCCGGCGTCGTCATCGTCAACCAGAAGGCGGCGATTGCGCGGTCGGAGGCCGAGACCGCCATGAGCCGCGAGGAAATCGCGGCGAAGGAGGCGAAGAAGGCCGAGGCGGACCGCCTCGCCGCCGCGCAGAACGCGCGCGAGGCCGAGCTCAAGCTCAGGGCCGAGGAGACCGCCCGCAAGACCGCCGAGGCCGAGGCCGAGAAGGCGCGGCTCGAGGGCGAGAACCTCGCGGCGCAGAAGTCCGTCCGCGAGGCCGAGCGCGAGACGGCCGCTGCGGCGGCGAAGAAGGCCGCGGACGAAAAGGCGGCCAAAGACGCGGCGCTCAAGGCGGAGTCCGCGAAGCTCGAGGCGGAGCGCGCGAAGCTCGAGACGGCGCAAGCCGAGGCGCAAAAGGCCCACTCGCTCCAAGCCGCCCGTGAGGCAGAGGTCCTCAAGCTCAAGGTTTCGATGGCGGAGCTCGATGCGGAGCGCGCGCGTTACGGGCAGCTGACGCGGGAGCTTGCCGACTACAAGCTGGAACTTGACGAGCGCGAGCGCGCGCTGCATCCGGAAAAAACAGTGGCGGATCTTGCCTCGGGGATCAAGGAAGATACGGTGTTCGGCGAGGACGGGACGCCCCAAGTCAGGCAAAAGAAAGTCTATCGCGCCGAAGACGACCTGAAATTGCCCCCGGAGTCGCGTGAACTCGCCAGGAAGGAACGGCTCGCGAAGGAATCGGCGGCGGCGGCGGCGGATTTGGCGCGCTCAAATGCCGTTTTGCGTCTCGAGTCACTCTACACGGCGGCGCAGAAGGAAGACCGGCCGGTCGACGCCGAGCATTACCGTCAGGCGCTGAAATCCCTTTATCCCGATTGGAAACTGGCGCCGGGAAAACCGGCAGAGGAAGAAAAGAAACAATGAGTCTCGCAGTAGGTATCGTCGGACTTCCGAACGTCGGCAAGTCCACCCTGTTCAACGCCCTCACGAAGAAGCAGCAGGCGGCCGCGGAAAACTATCCGTTCTGCACCATCGAGCCCAACACCGCCGTCGTCGAAGTGAACGACGCGCGGCTCGAGAAGCTCCAGAAGATCATGTCGTCGCAGGCGATCATCCGCGCGACGGTCGACTTCACCGACATCGCCGGGCTCGTCAAGGGCGCGTCGAAGGGCGAGGGCCTCGGCAACAAGTTCCTCGCGAACATCCGCGAGTGCGACGCGATCCTGCACGTCGTGCGCTGCTTCGAGAACGACGACATCATCCACGTCCAGGAAGGCGGAAACAAGTCCGCCCCGATCGATCCCGCCGGCGACGCCGAGGTGATCGAGACGGAGCTCGTCCTCGCGGACATGGAGCAGCTGCAGAAGCGCGCCGACCGCGTCCGGAAGGAAGCCCAGGCCAAGCCCGTGCTGCGCCCCGAGGCCGAGGCCTGCGCCGCGCTCCTCAAGCACCTCGAGGACGGGAACCCCGTCCGCACCTTTCCGCGCGCCGACGGCGACGCGATCCTCTCCGTGCTGAAGGACCTCCACTTCCTCACGGACAAGAAGGTCATCTACTGCGCGAACGTCGCGGACGACAACGTCACCGGCGAGGGCAACCCCCACGTCGCCGCGCTCAGGGCCTATGCCGAGAAGCAGGGCAGCGAGATGGTCGTCATCTGCGCGCAGATGGAAGCCGACCTCGCGGGACTTTCGGACGACGAGGCGAAGGAGTTCCTCCAGAGCTACGGCCTCGCCGAGTCCTCTCTCGACCGCACGATCAGACTCGCCTACGACACGCTCGGCCTCGCGAGCTACTTCACCGTGGGTCCGAAGGAAGTCCATGCCTGGACGTTCCACCGCGGATGGAAGGCGCCCAAGTGCGCGGGCGTCATCCACACCGACTTCGAGAAGGGCTTCATCCGCGCCCAGGTCATCGCCTACGACGACTACGTCAAGTACAACGGCGAGTCGGGCGCCCGCGAACACGGCGTCCTCCGTCCGGAAGGCAAGGAATACGAGATGAAGGACGGCGACGTCGTCGAGTTCATGTTCAACTAAGGAGCGCCATGCACATCCGCCAGATCTCCATCCTCCTCGAGAACAAGCCCGGCCAGCTCAGCCAGATCTGCCGCGACCTGGCCGACGCCGGCATCAACATCGCGACATTGTCGCTCGCGGACAGCAGCGACTTCGGCATCGTCCGCATGATCGTCGACGACCACGAGAAGGCCAGGCGGACGCTCCTCGACCGCGGACACATGGCCAAGGTCTCCGAGGTGGTCGCGGTCTGCGTGCCGGACCGTCCGGGCGGCATGGCCGAGGTCATGTCCGCGCTCGACAAGACCGGCGTCAACGTCGAGTACAGCTATGCGTTCGCCTTCCACACGGGCGAAAAGGCCGTCCTCGTGTTCCGCTTCACGGACAACGTCAAGGCCGAGGCCGCGCTCGCCGCGGCCAAGATCGGAACGCTCACCGAAACAGAGGTCCTCGAGGCCAGCAAGTAAGGCAGCACATGAAGTTCATCAGCACCAGAAAAGGACTCGAGGCCACCAGCGCCGAGAGCGTGTTCCAGGGGCTCGCGCCGGACGGCGGACTCTACGTCCCGCAGCTCAAACACGCAAACACCCAAACACCCAAACTCGCGAACGTGACGACTCTCCGCGAAGCGGAAGAGTTCGTCATGTCGCAGCTCTTCGACGACCTGCCGGCCGAGGTCCGCACCGCCGCGGCCGACCGCCTCTGCTCGCGCTTCCCCGCGGCGGATCCGATTCCGCTCGTCGAGAAGGACGGACTCCACATCCTCGAGCTCTTCCACGGCAAGACCGGCGCCTTCAAGGACGTCGCGCTCTCGATGCTCCCCGTCTTCATGCGCCACGCGGCGAACGGACGGCGCGTTCTGATCCTGACCGCGACCAGCGGCGACACGGGATCTGCCGCGATGCAGGGCTTCGCCGGCGTCGACGGCACGGAGATCGTCGTCTTCTATCCTGCGACCGGAACCTCCAAGGTCCAGCGCCTCCAGATGACGACGCCGGCGGACGCGAACGTCCACGCCGTCGGCATCAAGGGCAACTTCGACGATGCTCAGGCCGCGGTCAAGCGCATCTTCGCGGACAAGGCGATCGCCGCAGACGCGGCCGCCCACGGCATCACGCTCTCTTCGGCGAATTCGATCAACACCGGCCGCCTCATTCCGCAGGTCGCCTACTACGTCCTCGCCGGCTCCAAGCTCGGCGGCCGGCCGTTCGACGTCGTCGTCCCCTCCGGCAACTTCGGCAACATCCTCGCGGCCTACTACGCGAAACAGCTCGGGACTCCGATCCGCAAGCTCGTCGTCGCCTCCAACGTCAACGACGTCCTCGCGCGCTTCGTCAGGACCGGCGTCTACGATCCGGGCGAGAAGTTCTCCGTCACCAACTCCCCGTCGATGGACATCCGCAAGAGCTCGAACGTCGAGCGCCTCCTGTGGATCCTGAACGGCCCGTCTTCGCCCTCGGCTGCGCCGTGGCAGGCGGCTTGCGCCGAGACCGCGCGCCTCATGCACGACCTCGACACGAAGGGACGCTACGAGCTGAACGACGCCGCCAAGGCGAAGCTCCTCGCCGAATTCGAGGGCGGCGTCGCCACTCCCGAGGAGACCGAGGCCGAGATGCGCCGCATGCGCGCCGCCGCCGGCTATCTTCTCGATCCGCACACCGCCGTCGCGACCTGCGTCGCCCGCAAGCTCGGCTACCCGAAGTCGGGCGTTCCCTGCGTCGTCGCCGCGACCGCGACGCCGTACAAGTTCCCTGAAACCTGCGCGCGTGCGTTCGGCGAGGACGTCCTCTCCGATCCGCCGCCGAGCTTCCGCGACCTCGAGAATCTACCGGTCGCCCAGACCCGCATCTGCGAAGTCGGCGAGATCGACCGCGAGGTCACCCGCCTTTTCTAAACCCCAAACCTTCTCAACCTTCTCTTTTACACTATGAAAAAAGCAATAGTCAACGGACAGGAAATCAGCGGCGATGCCGTGCAGTTCGAACTCGACCGGCTCGTCCGGTTCTACATGAGCCACGGCATGAGCATCGACGAGGTCAAGGAGAACCTCGTCAAGCTCGAGGCGAAGGCGCTCGACCAGGCGATCGGGGCGAAGCTCCTCCTGGACCGCGCGTCGCAGCTCGACATCCCGGTGACCGCGAAGGACGTCGACGCCGAGGTCGCGCGCGTGATCGATCAGGTCGGCGGCGAGGAGAGCTTCAAGAAGGCGCTCAAGGCGCAGGGCGTCACCGAGGAGGCTTTCCGCAAGGAGCTCGAGAAGGGCGTCCGCGTCAACATGCTCGTCAACCAGGCGTGCGCCCATGTGGCGGATCCGACCGAAGAGGAAGTCGCCGCGTTCTACGAGGCGCACAAGGCCGACTACGTCGCCCAGGCGCAGGTCCTCTGCCAGCACATTCTCGTCAAGGGCTCGGATAACGCCGCGATCGACAAGATCAGGGAGATCCGCGAGCGCATCGTTTCCGGCCAGTCCGATTTCGCCGAGGAGGCGAAGAAGCATTCCGACTGCCCCTCGGGCGCGGAAGGCGGATCGCTCGGATGGTTCGGACGCGGCATGATGGTGCCGGAATTCGACCAGGTCGCCTTCGAGATGAAGAAGGGAGACGTCTCCTCGGTCGTCACCACCCAGTTCGGCCTCCACATCATCTACAAGGCGGACGAGAAGGGCGGCGCCGCCCAGACGCTCGTCGACGTGCATGACCAGATCAAGGACCTCCTCCGCCACGAGACCCGCGGCCGGGCGATGGACACCTTCGTCCAGGAGCTCCGCGACAACGCCCAGATCTCCTATCAGGACGTCGCCGACGGCTGCTGCTGCGGACACGACCACGGACACGGCGGCCACGGCCAGCACGGCCGCGACGGCCACACCTGCATCTGCGGAAAACACTGATCGCCATGGACATCAGCTCGCCATCGAATCCGAAGCTCAAGCACGTCGTCCAGCTGCGCACCTGCTCGGCTCGCGAGGAGTCGGGCGAGATGATCGTCGAAGGCTACCGGGAATGCCGGCGCGCCCTCGACAACGGCTACCGTCCGCACGCGATCTTCCACTGCCCCGAGCTCTATCTCAAGAACGAGAACGAGCCCGGCCTCGTGGACGCGTGCGCGAAGCTCGGCGCGGAAGTCTACACCTGCTCGAAGCTCTGTTTCGAGAAGATCGCCTACAAGGAGCGTCCGGACGGGCTTCTGATGGTCGGGCCGCACGTGACGGTCTCCCTCGCGGACCTCAAGCTCCCCGAGAACGCCCTCGTCATCGTCACCGAGGCGATCGAGAAGCCGGGCAACCTCGGCACCATTCTCCGCTCGGCCGATGCCGCGAAGGTCGCCGCGGTGATCGTCTGCAACCGCACGACGGACATCCACAATCCGAACGTCGTCCGCGCCTCGACCGGCACGATGTTCTCCGTTCCGATCGCCGAGGCGACGAGCGAGGAGGCCCTCGCGTTCCTCAAGGCGCGCGGCTTCAAGATCCTCGCCGCGACGCCCCATGCGGAAAAGCTGCACTTCGAGGTCGACCTCACGGGCAACGTCGCGATCGCGCTCGGCGCGGAGCAGTACGGACTTACCGCGAAGTGGATGGACGGCGCGGAACTCCGCGTCCGCATTCCGATGCTCGGCCTTGCCGACTCCCTGAACGTCTCCGCCGCCGCGACGATCCTCGTCTACGAAGCCGTCCGCCAGCGCATCGCCGCCGGCATCGACCCCGTCCCCGCCTTCGTCCCCTGGCACGGCGAATCCCAACACGACCACTGACATGCGCTTCGCCTATCCATCTCTTCTGCTTCTCGTCGCTCTTGTCCCGCTCGCCGGCCTCTGGTGGACATTTCTTCGCGTGCGCCGCGAGAAGGCTCTCGCACGCCTGACCCTCAAGGTTCCCTCGTCCTCCCTCTCCGGTCTTCAGACGGCCTCCATCCTGCTCGGGCTCCTCCTCGTCCTCTTCGCCGCGTCGCGTCCGCAGTGGGGCAAGTCGATGGACAAGACCGTGACCCGCGCCCGCAACGTCGTGATCGCGATCGACGTGAGCCGTTCGATGCTGGCCGAGGACGTCCGTCCGAACCGCCTTGAGCGCGCGAAGGCGGACGTCGCGGATCTCATTGACTCGCTTGAAGGCGACCGCTGCGCGCTCGTCGCCTTCCGCCGCACCGGCGTCGCGATCTGTCCGCTCACGACCGACCACGGCTATCTCCGCGGCGCCTTGGAGCAGATCTCTCCCGAGTCCGCGCCCCGCGGCGAAACGGACCTCGGCAGCGCCATCCGCGCCTCGCTTGACGCCCTCGATCCGGCGGCCGACGACCATAACGCGATCATCATGATCTCGGACGGCGGTGACCTCCGCGGGCAGGCCCTCGAAAACGCGGCGCTTGCCAAGAAGCGCGGCATTCCGATCTTCACCGTCGGCATCGGAGACCCCAACCGCGCGTCACCCATCCCGGCTGCGGACGGAAAAGGCGTGCAGCAGTTCGACGGCAAGGCGGTCAAGGTCAAGCTCGAGGAAGCGGCTCTCAAGGCCATCGCGGAGGCCTCGAGCGGACGCTACGTGCCGCTGGCGACGGCCGGTACCGCCGAAACCACCCTCGGCGCCATCTACCGACGCTTTCTCCGCCAGGTCGCCCTCATGGAGCAGAACGAGGAGGAGTCGCGCTTCGGCGAGCGCTATCAGGTTTTTCTGATTCCCGGACTCGTCCTTCTCCTCCTCGGCGCTGCTCTTTCCAAAGGACGTTTCCGCAAGACGAAATAATGATATAATACATCTGTTTTGACTCATTAACCCCTAAAGACGGATAGACTACCATGGAAGAAAAAATCAAGGCCAAGTTGGAACAGCTCCGCGGCGGACTCCAGGCGGACGGAGGAGACCTCGAACTCGTCAAGATCGAAGGCAAGGTCGTCTATCTCAAGCTCCTCGGACACTGCGGCAGCTGCCCGTTCGCGATGATGACCCTCAAGCAGGGCATCGAAGCCGGTCTTCAGGAAATCGATCCTGAGATCACCGTCGAGCGCGTCGCCTAATCTCGCAATCCATGAATACGGTTAACGTTTCCCTCGTGGGCGTCGGCGGACAGGGCATCATCCTCACCGCGGACATTCTCGCGACGACTGCGGCGATCGCCGGCTACGACGTCAAGAAGTCCGAAATCCATGGCATGGCCCAGCGCGGCGGCTCGGTGACGAGCCAGGTCCGCTTCGGCGATTCCGTCGCCTCCCCGATCATCCAGGAAGGCGCGGCGGAAATCCTCGTCAGCTTCGACAAGGTCGAGGCCCTGCGCAACGCCGGCATTCTCACGAAGGGCGGAACGGCCCTTGTCAACGACCTCTACCTCGTCCCCGTCACCGTCTCCTCGGGCCAGCAGCAGTCGCCGGCCGATCTCGACGGACGCGTCGCCAAGGCGTTCAAGAAGCTCATCCTCGTCGACGCGATGAAGATCGCGACCGACGACGTCGGCAATCCCCGCACGATGAACATGGTGCTCGCCGGCGCGCTCTCCGCGCTCTGTCCGTTCAAGGAAGAGCTCTGGTACGACGCGATGGCCCAGCTCCTTTCCGGTCCCAAGGCGAAGCTCCTCGAGATCAACAAGAAGGCCTTCGCCCTCGGCCGCGCCGCCGCGGCCCGCTGACCGGCTGCCGACTGCCAACTACCATCTGCCAACGATTGCCTGAGATGCTCTGGAACCGAGAGAAGGAAACGCTGTCGCGCGACGAATACGCGAAGATCCAGCTGGAAGGACTCAAGAAGTCGCTGAACCGCGTCTGGGGAAACGAATTCTACCGGACCCGTCTCCAGAAGGGCGGGATCGGCTCCCCCGAGGACGTCCAGTCTCTCGCCGACCTTGAGAAGCTTCCGTTCTTCACAAAAGACGACTTCCGCGACGCGTATCCGCTCGCAATGAACTGCGTCGAGCGCAAGGACCTCCTCGAGTTCCACATGTCCTCGGGCTCGACCGGATCCCCGGTCGTCATGGCCTATACGCAGAACGACCTCGTGCAGTGGGCGGAGTGCATGGCGCGCTGCTATGCGATGGCGGGCCTCGAGAAAGGCGACGCGCTGCAGATCATGCCGACGTTCGGACTCTTCAACGGCGGCTTCGGATGCTACCATGGTGCGCGCAAGGCCAGGCTCTTCGCCATTCCGGCCTCCTCGGGCAACACCGACCGCCAGATTCAGCTGATGCGCGACTTCAAGACCAAGGGCTTCGTCTCGGTCGTCTCCTATGTTCCGCGCCTGATCGAGAGGCTGGACGCGTCCGCCGACCGCGACCTCCCCTATCTCAAGGTCGGCATCTTCGGGTCCGAGACCTTCTCGGACGAGACCCGCCGCCGCATCGAGTCCCGCCTCGGCATCGAGTGCTTCGACATCTACGGAATGACCGAGACCGGCGGCATCGGCACGACCGGACAGGACTGCAAATGCCACTGCGGACTCCACGTGTGGGAGGACCAGTACATCACCGAGATCATCGATCCGGCGACCGGCGAGGTCCTTCCCGACGGCGAATACGGCGAGGCCGTCTTCACCTCCCTCACGCGCGAGGCGATGCCGATCGTCCGCTATCGCACCCACGACATCACCCGCATCCTCTCCCGCGAGAAGTGCGGCTGCGGCCGGACCTCGCTCCGCATCGACCGCATCACGGGCCGCACGGACGACATGCTGATCGTGAAGGGCGTCAATTTCTATCCGCGCCAGGTCGAGCAGGCTCTCAAGGAGATTCCCGGCGTCGCGGACGAGTTCCAGATCATCCTCGAGGAGATTCACGGCGTGACGGAGGTCACCGTGAACGTCGAGGCGGCTCCCGGCGTCTCCGGCCACACGGTCGCGAAGCACCTGCGCGAGCGCCTCGGCTTCCTTCCCAAGGGCGACGTCTTTCCGATCGGCTCCCTGCCGCGGACCGAGGGAAAGGCCAAGCGCGTGATCCGCAAGCCAGCGGAATAAGATATTTTCGGGCGGTTAGCTCAGTTGGTTAGAGCAGGACCTTTACACGGTCAAGGTCGGGGGTCCGAGTCCCTCACCGCCCACCAATCCACGATACCGAAAGGGAGAAGTAGGCTTCTCCCCTTTGTTTTATCATCTGGCGATACCCGAAAAATCCCAAATATACAAGGGGTTTCGGATTCTGCCCTTTCATAAAAACTTCTCCAGAGTGTGACGAGGTAGAGGGGGTGTGACGAGGTCATACCCCCCGTCACACTCCCGATTTTCTCCCTTGCGCCTTGCAAGGGAGAAGTTTTTATGACGAAAAAATGGCCGAGTGTGCAAGTAACACACTCGGCCAATGTTGGGCTTGATCAGGATTGGTCTATTTCCGCTTGGCGCGGCGTTTCTCCCAGCGCTCCCGCGTGGCGATGGCGTGGTTTTCGCGACACGAGTCCGCCAGGGTCGACCACCATCACCATCATCATCATCGACATCATCATCAACATGGTTGGCGTATGCCTCCTCCGCCTCCCCCGCCGCCACATCACTGGGGTGCGCCGCCTCCGCCGCCTCCTCCGCCACCCCCACCGCCGCCGAGACGATGGTGATGGTATAATCGTCGGATGCCTCACGAGCCCGCCACGTTGCCGCGTGTCGGGCTTTCTTCGTTTAGGCGGCCAACCACGCCTCCCGGACGCGAAAGCCCCACACGGGCCAACGTCGCGCGTTCTGGAGGATCAAGCGTCGAGCTGGCGGTTAATCCACGCCATCGCATAGGCGTCTGCTTGCCATCGTTGGGCGGATTAGCCGGAGTGAGACGTGTGCGAATGAAATCCTTGCAATGGCGCCGAATCGTCTCGACACCTTTGTCGGCTATGTACTTTCGATCCGCTTCCGAAATGCGGAATCGGCTACGGAACTTGGACTTGGCAAGTTTCGGGATGCGGCACCGACAGCATTCATCTGACCACCATTAACTCGTCCCAGCGCGTCGAGGAGCGTTTGGAGAGTTTTGACCGCTTCATCTTCCACGAGCGTTCGCCGATGCCCTCGGAGGCGGAGAACACTTTGCCTTTGCCGTAGCGGGCGTTGAGTGCATCAATTGTCTTGTAGAGCGGCGAGGCTTTCGACTCCACCGGCGGGGCGAACAAGTCCATCTGCTTCATTCCTCCGACTTTCTCCAGGCCGAAGAACACGACGCCGGTTTTGCGGTAGCGTGTCCCCGGCAGGAACAATGCGGGTATTTCCGGATGAATCGCGCTCATCATCGCGTTCGTGGCGTCCGTCGGCGCAGGGAATACGACTGTTCGCACGATGCAGTCGCCGCCACCGACGGAGGAGAAGATCTGCGCATAGATGTTGCACCCGGCGGCGAGCATGCGGTGTTTTCGCAGTTTGGTGGCCGCCTGTGCGGTGAAGGAGGCGATTGACTCTTCCAAGCCTTCGAGCGTCGTCACGGGCTCGCCGAAGGAGCGCGAACACGACACGCTGTCAGGGTCGGCATCGTAGGCCTTGTCGTCGTTGCAAGGCTCGCCGCGCAGCTCGAATGCCGTGCGCAGCAGCGTCACGCCGCCGATGGAGCGGATGGTCCTGTCGCTTGCATCGCGCAGGTCTTTCGCCGTGAATATCTGGTCGGCGCGGAGTTTCTCCGCGAGCCTGCGTCCGACACCCCACACTTCGTCGGCCGGAAGCGAGGCGAGAATCTCCGTCGGATCCTCCGGCAGCACAAACACGCCATCGGGAAGCTTCTTGCCGATGTGATTGGCGATTTTGGCGAGTGTCTTGGTGGGCGCGAAGCCGACTCCGCACGGGATGCCGACCCAACGGAGTATCTTGGCCCGGAGTCGCTTGCCGTATTCGATGAGCCAGTCGTTTCTGCTTCCCGTTCCCTGCTCTCCGTTCTCATCTGCCCGCAACGGCGGATAGATGAACGCCTCGTCGATTGAATACTGCTCGACATCCAAGGCTTCGTCATGCAAAATCGAGATGATGCGCTTGGACATGTCGCCATATAGTTCGTAGTTCGACGAGCAGAAGCACAGCTCGCCGGACTTCTCCCGGTGCTTGAGCTGGTAGTATGGCGTGCCCATCGGTATGCCGAGCGCCTTGAACTCGTTGGAGCGGGCGACACAGCATCCGTCGTTGTTGGAAAGGACTGCTACGGGCCGTCCCGCGAGCCGGCGGTTGAACACGCGCTCGCAGGAGACGAAGAAGTTGTTGCCGTCGACGAGTCCGATCATGGTCAAAAGCGGTGTATGCAGGCCGTCACCTTGCCGAAGTAATCGAGCTGCTGGCCTTTGCAGATGTGTATGACCGGGAAATCCGGGTTGGCGGGTTCAAGACGAACTCCGTCTTTGTCGCGTCGGTAGGTCTTGACCGTAAAGTCGCCGTCGACGCAGGCGATGATGACATCGCCGCTCGACGGGCGGAGGGAACGGTCGACGACAAGGAGGTCGCCGTCGTGGATTCCCGCGCCGATCATCGAGTCACCCTGCACCTTGACGAAGAACGTGGCGGCGGGACGCTTCACCAGCAGCTCGTTCAGGTCGAGCGGTGTTTCCTGATACTGTTCGGCGGGCGAGGGGAACCCCGCCACGACCGAGCCAGATACTTTTGCGGACTTGCTCATGCCATTGGCGACCTCGCAATTACCGGCGTCCGCGCCCCATAAAGTCGTCGAGAGAATTCCGTCCTGCGAATGTGCTGCGCTCTCTGGCTGCATCAAGAATGTCCATCGTCACAGGAAGCGGGCGGAGGGAATTGGCGTTGAAGACAATACCCTTGACGGTGTCGTGTTCTTTGATGAGATCGATCGCCATGACGAGCGGCAGATTGACAGGCATCATAGGCGCCTTGTTGCCGAGCTGAAGATATTTCTTCCTTGTGGCAATCTGCAAGAAAGCGTCGCCGCCGTCAAGCCTTACCACGGGAATGCGCGACAGATTCAGCGTCTGGGCCTCGTAGCGTCCGCCGTAGACATTAGTCTCGGCTCCGTCTTGAGGCCATGCAGAGTAAAGCGCCTTCCTGCAGTCAATGGTGCGCGTCAGCGCATTGACAAGTTGATCGACGCTTTCATCCGATGGATTCAGTTTCATCGCCTTGATGGCATTCTCCAATAGTTCCATTTCTGGGTAGGAATTGCTCATATTGAATCTCCTTTCAAATTGCGTTCGTTTTCTATCAGCCACGACACATAGTTCTCTGTCGCCTCCGCAATGCCTGGTTTTTTCGATTCTCTTGGCCCGGCGACATTGAGGATGATCGGTGCTCCGCCATTCTTCTTGCACACCTTCGCCAGCCTGTCGGAAAGCCAAGCTTCAGAGC
>CAZYQF010000018.1:0-22596 GCA_964650165.1 uncultured Lentisphaeraceae bacterium | reverse complement strand
CTGTTCTTATTGGTCGAAACGCTTATCCGGCAAGTTCAACTGCCGAATATAGGTTAGAGAATTAGGATTTCTCGACTCATGATTGAAAGCGCCCTTAAAATATGCTATAATACGCAAATTATTAACATTATTGCGTAGTTTCGCATCGTATCAGACCCGTCCCACCGGACGAAAAGGCCCGTACCAGACCCATGAGCGATTTCCTGCTGTCATTAAAAGACGTTTCCCTGGCATTCGGCGGACCCGCCGTTCTGGATCATGTTTCCCTTTCCATCTCGAAGGGCATGCGCGCGGCGCTGACCGGCCGAAACGGCGAGGGCAAGTCCACGCTCTTCAAGGTCATCGCCGGCACGCTGGAGGCGGATTCCGGCGAAATCATCCGGGCTCCCGGACTCAAGGTCGCCTATGTCGCCCAGAACGTCGACGACGCGCAGGACGGACGCTCCGGCGGGGAGATCCACCGCGCGCGCCTCGAGGAGGCGATGCTTTCGCATCCGGACCTCCTCCTTCTCGACGAGCCGACCAACCACCTCGACTGCGAGGCGATCGACTGGCTCGAGGGGATGATCCGCCGCCAGCGCGAGATGGCGGTGCTGATCGTGACGCACGACCGCCGGTTCCTGAAGCGCGTGGCGACGAACATCTTCGACCTCGACCGCGGAGAGCTCTCGGGCTGGGAATGCGACTACACGACGTTCCTGAGGCGCAAGGCCGACCTGCTTGCGGACGAGGCGGTCTTCTGGGAGCGCAGGTCCAAGAAGCTCGCGCAGGAGGAGGCCTGGATCCGCCGCGGCGTCAAGGCCCGCACGACCCGCAACGAGGGACGCGTCGCCGCGCTGATGAAGTTGCGCGAGGATTTCGCCGCGCGCCGCCAGAAGGTCGGAACCTCCACGATGAAGCTCGACACCGCGGCGAGGGGCGGCGTCCGCGTCCTCAAGATCGAGAACCTCGGATTCTCCTACGGAAACCGGACGCTCGTCGACGGCTTCACCGCCGACGTCCTCCGCGGCGAGCGCATCGGCATTATGGGACGGAACGGCGCGGGCAAGACCACCTTGCTCAAGCTCCTGACCGGCAAGCTCGCGCCGACCTCGGGATCCGTGACGATCGGCACCAACGTCGAGATGGCGTTTCTCGACCAGCTCCGCGGCGAACTCAATCCGGAGCTCACGGTCGGCGAGAACATCGCGGCCGACCGCGACGAGGTGACCGTCGGCGGAATGAAGAAGCACGTCTATTCTTACCTGGCGGACTTCCTCTTCTCGCCCGAACGCGTCCGCACCCCCGTGAAGGTGCTCTCGGGCGGCGAACGCGCGCGGCTCATGCTCGCCAAGCTCTTCCTCAAGCCTGCGAACCTCTTGATCATGGACGAGCCGACGAACGACCTCGACATCGAGACGCTCGAGCTCCTCGAGGAGCAGCTCCTGAACTACACGGGGACCTTGCTGCTTGTCAGCCACGACCGCGAGTTCCTGGACAACGTCATCACCTCGACCCTCGTCCTGGAGGGCGACGGCGCCGTCGCGTCCTATCCCGGCGGATACGAGGACTACGTCCGCCAGCGTCCGAAGCCGAAGTCCGGCGAGCCCCCGGTGGCGAAGGCGGCGCTCGCCGCCGCGACGACGGCGAAGAAGAAGCTCTCCTACAAGGAGCAGCGCGAGCTGGCGGAACTGCCCGGGCGGATCGACGCGCTGGAGGCCGAGGTCGCGTCCCTGCACGGGCTGCTGGTGGACGGGGCGGTCTTTCGCGACGATCCCGCGAAGGCGACGGCGGCGATCGACCGGCTTCCGCGCGCCGAGGCCGAACTCGAGGCGGCGATGGAGCGCTGGCTGGAGCTCGGCGAAAGCTGAGGTTTTCGAAACGGAGAAACTGACGATGGGCGAAAGTCACGAGGAGAAGGCGGAACGCCTGTTCCGCGGCGGACAGAACTGCGCGCAGTCCGTGTTCGGAGCGTTTGCCGAGGACTTCGGCTTCGCCGCCGAAGATGCGGCGAAGGTGTCGTGCGGACTTGGCGGCGGCGTCGGACGCCAACGCGAGGTCTGCGGAACCGTCACTGGCGCGTCGCTGGTGCTGGGGCTCGCGTACGGACCCGACAAGGCGGCCGTGTATCCGAAGGTCCAGGAATTCTGCGCGGCGTTCCGCGCCGAAACCGGATCGATCGTCTGCCGCGAGCTTCTCGCCGGAACCGGCGCGACCGCCGGGGGATCGGCCGAGGCGCGCACGAGCGACTACTACCGCAAGCGCCCCTGCGTCGAGCTCGTGAAGCTCTCCGCCCGCCTCCTCTCCGCGATGCTGGATAAGTGATATAATAGAACATTATTTTCGAAGAAGGATAACGCAACGATGGAAACGAAAACAAATGAATTCAAGGCCGAGATCGCGGAGATGCTCGATCTCGTCGTCCACTCGCTCTACTCGAAAAAGGAGATCTTCCTCCGGGAGCTCGTCTCGAACGCGTCGGACGCGATCGACCGGGCGAAATACCTCGGACTCACCCAGAAGGAGCTCGTCGCCGACAATCCCGACTGGCGCATCGACATCTCCGTCGACACGGCCGCGAAGACCATGATGATCTCCGACAACGGCATCGGCATGGACGCCGCGGACCTCGAGAAGAACCTCGGCACGATTGCGAGCTCGGGCACCAAGGCGTTCCGCCAGGCGCTCAAGGAAAAGGGCGGGGAAGCTCTTCCGGAGCTGATCGGACAGTTCGGCGTCGGCTTCTACGCGGCGTTCATGGTCGCGGACAAGGTCCGCGTCGTCACGAAGAAGCGCGGCGCCGACGCGGCGTTCCAGTGGGAGTCGGACCTCGGGGGCGGCTACACGGTTTCGGACGCGACGCGCGACGGATTCGGCACCTCGGTGATGATCCACTTCCGCGACGACCAGGAGGAGTATCTCGACACGTGGCGCGTCCGCGACCTCGTGAAGAAATACTCCGACTTCATCGCGTATCCGATCCGCCTCGC
This sequence comes from uncultured Lentisphaeraceae bacterium, assembly GCA_964650165.1. Taxonomy (GTDB): domain Bacteria; phylum Verrucomicrobiota; class Kiritimatiellia; order RFP12; family UBA1067; genus UBA1067. Next base: position 19,627 of record CAZYQF010000018.1, on the reverse strand, counting down.
GGAGGTCGACGTCCCGAAGGACGAGAAGGACGAGGACCGGAAGCGCCGCGAAGAGGACGAGGCGAAGCCGCTCAACACCCAGGTCGCGCTCTGGAAGCGCGCCAAGAGCGACGTGAAGCCGGAGGAGTACGTCGAGTTCTACAAGCACGTCACGCACGACTACGACGAACCCCTGGAGACGATTCCGTTCTCCGGCGAGGGCCAAGTCGAGTTCAAGGCGCTCCTCTTCCTGCCGAAGAAGGCGACGATGGACCTCTTCATGCCGCAGCAGAAGCGCGGACTCTCCCTCTACGTCCGCAACGTCTTCATCGGCGACGACATCGAGATGCTGCTTCCGAGCTGGCTCCGCTTCGTGAAGGGCGTCGTCGACTCGAGCGACCTGCCCCTGAACGTCTCGCGCGAGATGCTGCAGGACGACGCGGTGATCGCGAAGATCAAGTCCGCCGTCACCTCGAAGGTCCTCTCGGTCCTGGAGGCGATGAAGAAGGATGCGGCGAAGTACGACGAGTTCGTCGGCGCGTTCGGCACGGTCCTCAAGGAGGGCGTGCACGTCGACTGGTCCAACGCGGACCGCATCAAGAAGCTGATCAAGTATCCGACCGCGCGCGCCGACGCCGGAAAGCGCGTCTTCCTCGAGGACTACGTCAAGGACATGGCGTCCGGCCAGAAGGACATCTACTACCTCGTCGCCGACCGCGAGGACGACGCCCGCCGGGCGCCCCAGCTCGAAGCCGCGCGCCAGCACGGCTGCGACGTCCTGCTCTTCTGCGATCCCGTCGACGAGTTCCTCTCCGAGTCGCTCCGCGAGTTCGACGGACACAAGTTCGTCGACGTCGCGAAGGGCGACGTCGCCTTCGGCAGCGAAGCCGAGCAGAAGGCGGCGAAGGAGGCGAACGACAAGGTCGCCGAGGAGCTGAAGCCGTTCCTCGCGTCCGTGAAGGCGGAGCTCGCCGAGAAGGTGTCGGACGTCCGCGTCTCGGCCCGCCTCACCGATTCGCCGTGCTGTCTCGTCGCGCGCGAGAACGCGATGTCCCCGTCGATGGTCCGCATGATGCGGGCGATGAAGGAGGAGGTGCCGGACGAGAAGCGCATCCTCGAGCTCAACGCGGCGCATCCGCTCGTGAAGAAGGTGAGCGCGCTCTCGGGCGCGGAGCTTTCGGACGCGGTGGCGCTCCTTTACGACGCGGCGCTGATCGCCGAGGGCTCGCCCGTCACGGACGGCGCGCGCTTCACCAAGCTGCTGTCGGACCTCATGCTCGGCTCCGCGCGATGATCGTCGACTTCCACAGCCACAACTTCCCGTCCGACGTCGCCCCCCGCGCGATGGCGGCGATGTGCCGGATGATCGACGGCTACCTCTGTCCGTCCGGCGACGGCACCGTCGAAAACCATCTCGACGCGCTCGACTGCGCGGGCGTCGACAAGGCGGTCGTCTGCCACATCGCGACACGGCCGCAGCAGTGGGAGTTCATCCTCCGGCGCGCGCAGGCGATGATGTCCGGCGAACTCGGGGAGCGGGCGCGGCAGAAGTTCATCCCGTTCTGCTCCGTCCATCCGCAGGACCCCGACTTCGCCGCGCATCTCGAGGCGATCGCCGAGGCCGGCGTGAAGGGCGTCAAGTTCCATCCGTACTACCAGGATTTCTCGCTCGCCGATCCCGCGGTCCGGCCGATGTTCCGGAAGATCGCCGAACTCGGCCTCGTCGTCGAGTGTCATGCGGGGCTCGACCTCGGCTACCGTGACAAGACGGACATGTGCGGACCGAGGGAAATCGAGATCCTCCTCAAGAACGTGCGCGGACTTTCCTTCGTGGCCGCCCATCTCGGCGGATGCTCGGGCTTCGCGCCGCACGCGACCGACCGGCTCCTCGAGCTCGGCTGCTACATCGACACCTCGGCCCTCCACCGGGACTGGAACCTCGACGAGCAGATGCGGCTTCTGGAGACTTGGCCGGCGGACCGCATTCTCTTCGGAACTGACTTTCCGTGGGTGCACTATCCGGAGGCGATCCGCTGGGTCAAGTCCGTCCGCGCGCCCCGGGACTGGGACGCCCTTTTCGGGAAAAACGCATGTCGGTTACTGTCGATCTAGAGCGCGAGGCCGGCGATCCCGTGATGGGGATCGACGAGGCGGGACGCGGACCCCTGGTCGGCGGCGTCTACGCCGCGGCCGTTTCGGTCTCGCTCGAAGTCGCCGAGCATCTCCTGGTCGCCGACTGGCGCGAGATCAACGACTCCAAGAAGCTTTCGGAGAAGACGCGCGACCGCCTGTCGGAGATCATCCGGTCGACGCCCGGCTGCACCTGGGCGGTCGCCTCGGCGAGTCCGCGGGAGATCGACGAGCTCAACATCCTCCGCGCCACGCATCTCGCGATGAAGCGCGCCGCGGACGAAGTCGCGGCACGGCTCTTCGCAAACCTTCCAGCCGTCCGACTCTCCTGTTCAACCCAAACACCCAAACACCCAAACAACCCAAACACCAGCATTGCGATTCTCGTCGACGGTCTCCCCGTGAAGACGCTCCCCCGGGCGCGCAACGTGATCAAGGGCGACGCCAAGTCGCTGTTCATCGCGGCGGCGTCGATTCTCGCGAAGACTGCGAGGGATGCGGACTGCCTGCGGCTCGAGCGGGAGTATCCGGGCTACGGGTTCGCCCGGCACAAGGGGTATCCGACCGCGGCGCATCTCGAGGCGCTTGCGAAGCTCGGGCCGTGCCCCGAGCACCGTCGTTCGTTCGGCCCCGTCTCGCAACTGACCGTGTCTTTCCAATCTTCTAAACACTCTTAAACATGAACTGCAAAGTAATGGGCATCGTCAACGTGACGCCGGATTCGTTCTCGGACGGCGGTAAGTTCAACACGCCCGAAGAGGCGATTCGCCGCGCGCGCAATCTCGTCGAGGAGGGCGCGGACATCATCGACATCGGCGGCGAGTCCACCCGCCCCGGCAGCACGCCCCTCACCTGGAAAGATGAATGGGCGCGCATCGAGCCGGTCCTCGAAGGCGTCGCCAGGATCAAGGACGAGCGCAAGGAGACCGGCACGGCATTTTCGATTTCAGTTGATACCTACCACCCGGAAACCGCGGCCAAGGCCGTCGCGGCGGGCATGGACATCGTCAACTGCGTCTGCCCCGAGTCGGTTCCCTCCATGCTGAAGCTCCTCGAGGCGAATCCTTCCCTCGAGCTCGTCCTGCCGGCTTCATGCTATTCCAAACTTCCCAACTTTCCAACTTCCCAACTGTCCAACCTCTACCTCGATCCCATGATCGGCTTCGATACGACGCGAGAAGAGGACCTGAGGCTGCTGCAGACGATTCCGGACCTCGCGAAGCTGGGCCGTGTGCTGATCGGCGCGAGCCGTAAGCGCATCGTGAAGAAGCTGACGGGCGAGAAGGTGCCGGGCAAGGACCTTGCGGGCAACCTGACGATTGCGGTCTGGGCGGCTCTCAACGGCGCGTCGGTGATCCGCGTTCATGACGTCCGCGAGACGGTGCAGGCGCTGAAGGTCCTCGCGGCGCTGAAGGAGGGGCCTTTAGAATGACGATTGCCGCGTTCCTGCTTCTGGCTTCGGCCGGTTTCGCGGAATCGAAGACGCTCGCGCTCCAGATTCATCTCGACCGCGCGGGCTACTCGTGCAATACAATCGACGGCGTCTGGGGCGAGAAGTCCGTGCGCGCGCTCGGACGCTACGCCGCGAGCCGGGCGAAGGACGGAACGTCTTCGAACGCGCCGACGCCCGAGGAAGCCTATGACCGCTGGTTCGCGGACAGTTCCGAACCGTTCACAATCGTCGAGGTGACGCAGGCGGACCTCGATGCGCTCGTGAAGATCCCCGAGTCGCCGGCGGCGAAGGCGGAATTGCCGCGGATGGGCTACGAATCGATCCAGGAGATGTTCGCGGAGCGCGGACATCTCTCGCAGAAGGCGCTCGCTCAGATGAATCCCGGCGTCGACTGGGAAAACGTTCTGCCGGGGCTGAAGCTCGTGATTCCCGACTTTCCGCCGATGGAGGAGGAAATCCGGGCGGGCGACCGCGGCCGCCGGAACCGTCCGAAACGTCCGGAAGCGGATCTTGTGAAGGTGTCGATCTCGCGCCGCGAGATCACGGCGTATGACGTGAACGGCAAGTTGCTGGCGCTTTTCCCGTGCTCGGTCGCGGCGAACAAGGCGAAGGTGCCGCCGCACGGCGAGCTGATGATCACGAGCTACGTCGCGCATCCGAACTACACCTACACGCCGGACTTCACGCCGCCGGGCCAGAAGGTCGCGCGCTATGTCTGGCCGAATGGCGAGAACTGTCCGGTCGGCGTCGCGTGGATGGGGCTCAATCTGCCCGGCTACGGCATCCACGGGACGCCCCGTCCGGAGTCGATCGGCTTCGCCGGTTCGCACGGATGCTTCCGGCTCTCGAACTGGAACGCGGCGCGGCTCTACGCGATGTGCAAGAGCGGAACGAAAGTGATCATCGAGCCCTGATATGGAATTCCTCGCAATCGACTTCGAGACGACCGGCTTCGAGAACGGGGGGACGAACGAACCCTGGCAGCTCGGCTACACCCTCGTGCGGGACGGTGCGGTCGCGGAGACGGGCGAGTGGTTTTTCGACGTCGAGGGCGCGCCCGCGCGCGCACACGAGTCCGACGCGCTCGGCACGCTTCAGAGCTCGTTCGAGGTCTGGGCGCCGAAGCTGACCGGCGTGCGGCTCGTCGCGCACAACATCGCCTGCGAGCGGACGATTCTGACGCGCGTCGCGCCGCTCACGAAGTGGGGTCCGTGGACGGACACGATGAAGCTCGCCAAGGCGAGGTATCCGGGGCTTCCGTCTTACAGGCTCGGCGACCTCTGCGAGATGTTCGGCTGCGTGCCGCAGATCGACGGACGGACGTGGCACGACGGACTCTACGATGCCGTCGCCTGTGCGGAACTGGCGATGAGGCTGACATGAGAAGCGTTGGGGTTGTTTGAGTGTTTGGATGTTTGGGTTGGAAAGGTTGAAGAGAAGAGGGTTTGGCATGTTGAAGACGCTGGCAGAGATATTCTGGGAGATGTTCAAGATCACGACGTTCGTGATCGGGGGCGGCTATTCCATTCTCGCGGTCGCGGAGGATGTGTTCTCGAAGAAGGGCTGGACCAGGGAAGGCGAGCTTTTGGACAACCTGCCGGTCTTCCAGATGATTCCGGGGCTGATCGCGACGCACACCGCCGTGTACGTCGGACGCAAGCGCGCCGGAATCCGCGGTGCGCTCGTGGGCGTCTTGGCGGTGGCGCTTCCCGCCGTCGGGATCTTCACGCTCGTGTCCGTCTGGTACCAGAAGATTCCTCTCGACAACCCGTACCTCGGGTCTGCATTCGTCGGACTCAGGGCCGCGCTCACCGGCATCATCGCCGCGACAATCGTCCGGGGCTGGGCGCGCTCGCTTCCGAACGCCTTCGCCTATGCGCTGATGGCGGCCACGGTCGCCGCGCTCGCGCTCGGAATCCCGGCCTGGCGAGTGCTCGTCGCCGCAATCTTCATCGGACTCGTCACCGCTCTTTTCAACAACCCAAACACCCAAACAATCAAACAACCCAAACAATCAGACACCAAGAGGTTCTCCTGCAGCGTCCTTCCCCTCTTGCTCTTCCTCGAGTATGGCGCGCTCTGCTTCGGCGGCGGGTTCGTGCTGGTGCCGATGTACATCGAGGATTTCGTCGGACCGGCCGCACCGTATCTTCAGATCGCGGAGGACGAATTCTCGAACATCATGGCGATCACCCAGATGACGCCGGGTCCGATCGGCGTGAATGCGGCGACGTTCTTCGGTTACCGCCTCGGCGGCGTCTCGGGCGCGCTGATCGCGAGCGCCTTCCTTCTGTTGCCGGGTTCGGTGATCTGCTACCTCGTCATCTCGTCGCTCGAGCGCTTTCAGACGAGCCCGATCACCCAGGGCATCCTGCGCGGCATCCGTCCGGCCTCGGTCGGACTCATGCTCGTCGCGCTCTGGGCCTTCGCGCGGATGACGGTCTTTGATACGGCGGGAGCCTTCCATTGGGCGGGGCTCGTACTGGCGGCCGCGGTCGGCGTTCTCATGTACTTGCGCAAGGTCTCGGTGATCCGGCTGATCGTCCTCTCGGCGCTCGCGGGTCTCCTGCTGGAGACTCTGTTCTGATTTTCACGAAAGGTAAAAACCCATGGCAGGACTGAATGAAACGCCGAAAGGCGACCGGACGCACATCGCGTTCTTCGGACTGAGGAACGCCGGCAAGTCGACGCTCGTGAACGCGCTGACGGGACAGGAGATCGCGATCGTCAACGAGAAGCCCGGCACGACGACCGATCCCGTCTCGAAGGCGATGGAGATCCTGCCGCTCGGCCCCTGCCTCCTGACGGACACCGCCGGCCTCGACGACGACGAGGGCGAGCTCGGCGCGCAGCGCGTGAAGAGGACGCTCGAGGTCCTCGCGACCACCGACGTCGCCGTCTGGGTGTCGGATGGCACGCCAGAGAGTGCCGCGCACGAAAAATTTCTCGCGGCGTGCGAAGCCCACGGGACCGCCGTCCTCGAGTATCGTCGCGGCGAGTCGGTCGAATCGCTCAAGGACCGCATTGCGAAGATCCGCCTCGACGACCTGCCGCATCCGCTCGTCGCGGACCTCGTCTCGGCCGGAGACCTGGTCGTGTGCGTGTGTCCGATCGATTCCGCGGCGCCCAAAGGCCGCCTGATCCTTCCCCAGCAGCAGGTTGTCCGCGAGATCCTCGACGCCGGCGGCGCAGCCGTCGTCTGCCGCGAGACCGAGCTCGCCGGCACGCTCGCGAAGCTCGGCGCCGCGCCCACGTTCGTCATCACGGACTCGCAGGCCTTCGGCATCGTCGCGAAGGCGGTTCCGCCGGAGATTCCGCTGACCTCGTTCTCGATCGTGTTCGCCCGCGCCAAGGGCGACCTCGGCGTGTTCTGCTCGGGCGTCAGGAGTCTCGCCGCGCTCAAGGACGGCGACAGGGTCTTGATCTCCGAGGGCTGCACCCACCGCCGCCAGTGCGGCGACATCGGCACGGCGAAGCTGCCGAAGTGGCTCTCGGCGTTCACGAAGGTCCAGCTCGAGTTCGCGTGGACGAGCGGCGGGGCGTTTCCCGAAGACCTCTCGCCCTATGCCGCGGTCGTGCACTGCGGCGGCTGCATGCTCACGCGCCGCACCGTCCAGGCCCGCATCGCCCGCTGCGTCGCGCAGAACGTCCCGATCGTCAATTACGGAGTCGCCATCGCCGCGTGTCACGGCATCGCCGCCGAACCCGACACCTGCATGGTGAAACGCTGAAAGTCAAATGCCCCCTTGCGCCGGAGGGGAAGGTTGTGCTATAATCCTGAGAGAAGCAGAAAAAAGATCATGAACAACCGAGTTATTATTAGCGGGCTTATTGGACTCGTCCTTATTTGGGGGGACGAGCGGGCGCGCATGTACTGACAGAGGTTGTAGACGAATAGTTGAGACCGAAACAGAAACGAAGCCCCGCTCAGAACCGAGTGGGGCTTCTTCGTTTAAGGGACATGGGGAAAGGGAATCAAGGCAATGACAAGTGACCAGATCAAGAAGGGCAAGGCGCGTGCACCGCACCGCAGTCTCCTGTTCGCGTGCGGCCTGAAGCGCGCGGACATGAGCAAGCCGTTCATCGGCATCTGCAACAGCTACGAGTCGTTCGTTCCGGGGCATTGTCACCTGAACTACGTCGGCCAGGTCCTGAAGGAGGCGATCGTCGAGGCGGGGGGCGTCCCGATGGAATTCAACACCATCGCGGTCTGCGACGGTCTCGCCATGGCCCATGCCGGCATGAAGTACTCGCTCCCGTCGCGCGAGCTGATCGCCGACGCGGTCGAGACCGTGGCCCGCGCGCACTGCTTCGACGCCATGATCTGCGTCCCCAACTGCGACAAGATCGTCCCCGGCATGCTGCTCGGGGCTCTGCGCGTCAACATCCCGACGATCTTCGCCTCGGGCGGACCGATGTCTCCGGGCTGCAATCCCCTGACGGGGGCCGCCTCCGACCTGAACACGGTCTTCGAGGGCGTCGGGGCCGAGAACGCCGGCAAGATTTCCGCCAAGGACCTCGAGAAGATCGAGGAGACCTCGTGTCCCGGCTGCGGCAGCTGCGCGGGCATGTTCACCGCGAACTCGATGAACTGCCTCTACGAGGCGCTCGGGCTGGCGCTCCCCGGCAACGGCACCATTCTCGCGACCGATCCGAAGCGCAAGGAGCTCTGGCGCGCCGCGGCGAAGCGCATCGTCGCGATGGCTAAGAAGGCCGGTCCCCGGCCGCGCGAACTCGTCACGGCCAAGTCCCTGGACAACGCGCTGACGCTGGACATGGCGATGGGCGGCTCGACCAACACGGTTCTCCACATGCTCGCGATCGCCCGCGAGGCCGACGTCGGTTTCACGCTCAAGCGCATGAACGAGATCTCGGCCCGCACGCCGTACGTGTGCAAGCTCGCGCCGTCCGGACACTACCATGTCTCCGACCTGGACCGCGCCGGCGGCATCATGGCGGTCCTGAAACGCCTGCCGTCCGCGCTCCTGCACGGGGACTGCCCGACGGTCTCCGGCAAGACGCTCGGCCGCCAGATCAAGGACGCGAAGATTTCGGACGACGACGTCATCCGGACGGTTAAGAACGCGTATTCGCAGGACGGCGGACTCGCCGTGCTGTGGGGCAACCTCGCGACGGGCGGCAGCGTCGTCAAGAAGGGCGGCGTCGCGCCGTCGATGATGACGTTCACCGGCAAGGCGATCTGCTTCGACAGCCAGGAAGAGGCCTGCGCGGGCATCCTCGGCGGAAAGGTGAAGCCGGGACACGTCGTCGTCATCCGCTACGAGGGACCGAAGGGCGGCCCCGGCATGCAGGAGATGCTTGCTCCGACTTCGTACATCATCGGAGCGGGGCTCGGCGAGTCGGTCGCGCTGATCACGGACGGGCGCTTCTCGGGCGCGACGCACGGCGCGTGCGTCGGGCATGTGTCGCCGGAGGCGGCGGAGGGCGGACTCATCGGCCTCCTGAAGGACGGCGACGAGATCACGATCGACATCCCCTCTCGCGCGATCGACGCGAAGCTCACGAAGCGCGAAATCGCCGCACGTTCGAAGTCCGCGGCCAAGTGGAGCCCCCGCATCAAGGGCGGCTGGCTCGAGCGCTACGCCCGTTTTGTCGGCAATGCCTCCACGGGGGCGTCGCTGAAGCAGTGAATCAGGTTCTCGGTTAAATCTCAAACATGGGTCAGGAACGACCCGAAAGGAAAAACAAAATGAAGATCAAGTTCGGCAATACCGTCGAAAACATCACGACCCGCAAGGAGTTCCCGCTCAAGAAAGCGCAGCAGGTGCTCAAGGGTAAGACCATCGCCGTCATCGGCTATGGCATCCAGGGTCCCGGCCAGGCGCTCAACATGCGCGACAACGGGTTCGACGTGATCGTCGGACAGCGCAAGAACACGAAGGCCGACTCGAGCTGGATGCGTGCCAAGAAGGACGGATGGGTCGAGGGCAAGACGCTCTTCTCGATCGAGGAGGCCGCCGACAGGGGCGACATCGTCATGCTGCTCGTCTCCGACGGCTCCGTGCCGCAGGTCTGGAAGCAGATCGAGAAATACGTCACCCCGGGCAAGTACCTCTACTTCTCCCACGGGTTCGGACTGGTCTACAACAAGCTCACCGGCATCAAGCCCCAGAAGGGCGTCGGTCTCGTCATGGCCGCACCGAAGGGCTCGGGCACGTCGGTCCGCCGCAACTTCCTCTCGGGCGCCGGCATCAACAGCTCGTTCGCGTTCATCCCCAACGGCATGAAGGCGCGCCAGGTCGAGGACGTCACCAAGGCGATCGGCATCGCCGTCGGCTCGGGCTACCTGTTCCCGACCACGTTCCAGAACGAGGTCACCTCCGATCTCGTCGGCGAGCGCGGCATCCTCATGGGCGCTCTCGCGGGAGTCATGGAAGCCCAGTTCGAGACGCTGCGCGCGAACGGCCACAGCCCGTCCGAGGCGTTCAACGAGACGTGCGAGGAGCTGACCCAGTCCCTCATCCGCCTCGTCGACGAGAACGGCATGGACTGGATGTACGGCAACTGCTCGCAGACCGCGCAGCACGGCGCGCTCAAGTGGCGCCCCGCGTTCAAGAAGGCGACGCTTCCGGTCTTCAAGAAGCTCTACCGCAGCGTGAAGACGATGCAGGAGGCCAAGGAGGTCATCCGCGACACCGGCTGTGCCGACTACAAGGAGAAGATGCTCGCCAAGCTGAACGAGCTCCACAACCACGAGATGTGGCTCGCGGGAGCCGCGGTCCGCTCCCTGCGTCCGCACGAGGCCGCCAAGGGCAATGCGGCGTCCGCCGGCTGGGGCGGCCGCAAGGTCGTGAAGGCCAAGTAACCGGCCCTGTTTCAAATCCAGAACAATCGAAAAAGAATGACCCTGATGAAGACGTTAAAAGAGAGAACGGGCGCGATGGCGCTCGTCGAATCCCTGGCCAAGGCGGGCACCGAGGTGGTGTTCGGCTATCCGGGCGGCGCGGTAATCGACATCTTCGACTGCCTTCGGGAAGCGAAGTTCCGGTTCGTGCTCGGACGTCACGAACAGGGTTGCGCGCACATGGCCGACGGCTATGCGCGCAGCTCCGGAAAGCCCGGCGTGTGTCTGGTCACGTCCGGCCCCGGAGCGACCAACGTGATCACCGGCCTCGGCACGGCCTATCTCGACGGCGTGCCGATGGTCGTGATCACGGGGCAGGTCCCGCTCTCCCAGATCGGGACCGACGCCTTCCAGGAGGCGGACATGTCGGGCATCTGCCGCGCGGTCACCAAGCACAGCTTCCTCGTGCAGCACGCGGACGAGATCCCCGAGACGGTCGCCCAGGCCTTTTACATCGCGACGCACGGCCGTCCCGGCCCCGTCGTCATCGACATTCCGAAGAACTGCCAGCAGGCGCTGACGAAGGCGGCGTATCCCGAGCGCGTGAGCCTGCGGGCGTACCATCCGGAATCCGCGGCGACGCCGCGGCAGATCAGCCAGTTCGCGAAGCTCCTCAACGAGGCGAAGCGCCCGGTCATCTACGCCGGCGGCGGTGCCGTCGCCGCGTTCGCCGCGGGAGACCTGGCGGCTCTCGCGCGCAAGGCCCAGGTGCCGGTGGCGACGACCCTCATGGGACTCGGCGTTTTCGACGAGCGGGACGAGGTCCTGTCGCTCGGCATGGCCGGCATGCACGGAGCTCCGTGCGCGAACTTCGCGATCGACGAGGCCGATCTCATCATCGCGCTGGGCGTCCGCTTCTCCGACCGCGTGACCGGCAACGTGACCAAGTACGCCCGCAAGGCGAAGATCGTCCACGTCGTGTGCGATCCCGCGGAAGTGAACAAGAACGTCCCGGTCGACCTCGGCATCGTCGGCGACGTCCGCGACGTGATCGCGACCGTCAGCGCGCGCGTCAAGGCGAACGAGCATGCGGAGTGGCTCGCGCAGATCGCGGCATGGAAGAAGGACTTCCCGGTCTCGTACCGGACTCTCCACAAGGGCGTCATCATGCCGCAGGAGGCGATCGAGGCGGTCGACAAGGCCGCGGACGGCGAAGCCATCGTCGTCACCGACGTCGGCCAGCACCAGATGTGGGCGGCCCAGCACATCACCCACCGCCATCCGAGGCGCTTCCTGACTTCGGGCGGCATGGGCACGATGGGCTTCTGCATTCCCGCGGCGATCGGCGCCGCGATCGCCCGTCCGGACCTGAAGACGATCGCCGTCTGCGGCGACGGCGGCGCGCAGATGACCTTCGAGGAGGTCGTCGTCGCGGTGCTGGAGAAGCTGCCGATCACCATCGTCGTCATCAACAACGGCTGCCTCGGCATGGTGCGCCAGTGGCAGGAGCTGTTCTACGGCAAGCGCTACTCGCACACGATCCTGAAGCGCGAGGACCTCAAGTACCTGCCGGACTTCGTCAAGCTCGCCGAAGCGCACGGCGCTGAGGCGCACCGGGTGATCGACCCCGCCCAGCTCGAGCCCACGATCCGGAAGGCTGTCGCCTCCGGGCGGACGTCGCTGGTCGAGGTGATCGTCGAGCCCGAGACGAACGTCTATCCGATGATCCCGGGGGGAAAGAACGTGAAGGAGACCGTGTTCAAATGAGCGAGAGCCTGCACAGAATCGACTGTTTCGTTGAAAACCGTCCCGGAGTCCTGGCCCGCGTGGTCGGGCTCATCTCGGGACGCGGCTACAACGTGCAGTCCCTGAACGTGGGACCGACCGAGGACGGGACTGTCTCGCGCATGAAGATCGACGTCCTGGGCGATGCCCAGGTCGTCGAGCAGATCGTCCTGCAGCTCCGCGGCCAGGTGAACGTCATCGAAGTCACGGCGCGCCAGAGGAGAAGTGCGAAATGAACGAAATCGTGCATTCGGACGCGGCGCCGGCGGCGCTCGGCCCCTACAGTCCGGCCATCAAGGCCGGGGGATTCGTCTACTGCTCGGGGCAGATTCCGATCGACTCGGCGGTTCAGGCCGTCACGGCGACGACGATCGAGGACCAGACCCGTCAGGTCATCGCGAACCTGTCGAACGTCCTCGCAGCCGCAGGCTCTTCGCTCGCGAACGTCGTGAAGACGACGGTTTTCATCAAGGACATGAACGATTTCGCCGCGCTGAACGGCGTGTATGCCGAGATGTTCGGTGCGACCAAGCCCGCGCGCAGTTGCGTGGAAGTCGCCCGTCTGCCGAAGGACGTCAAGGTCGAGATCGAGTGCGTCGCGACCGTATGAGGATCAAATGAATACGAATTATCTGCAGAAGATCCTGACGTCGTCCGTGTATGACGTCGCGATCAAGACCCCGTTGGACGAGGCGACGGCCCTGTCCCGCAAGCTGGGCGTCAGGTTCCTGCTCAAGCGCGAGGACCTCCAGCCCGTGCACAGCTACAAGATCCGCGGCGCCTACAACAAGATGTGCTCGCTCACGCAGGCGGAGCTCGACAAGGGCGTCATCTGCGCCTCCGCGGGCAACCACGCGCAGGGCGTCGCCCTCTCGGCGAAGCGCCTCGGCGCGAAGGCGACGATCGTGATGCCCAGCACTACGCCGGAGATCAAGACCTCGGCGGTACGGTCCTATGGCGCGGACATCGTCCTCTACGGCGACAGCTACTCCGACACCTACGAGGAGCTTCGCCGCCAGATCGAGGAGCACGGCTACACCTACATCGCGCCGTTCGACGATCCGGACGTGATCGCGGGGCAGGGCACGGTCGGCATGGAGATCCTGGAGACGGCGGGCAGGGACCTCGACGCGGTCTACGTGCCGGTCGGCGGCGGAGGCCTCGCGGCCGGCGTCTCCGTCTACGTCAAGAGCGTGAAGCCGTCGGTGAAGGTCTACGGCGTCGAGCCCGAGGATTCGGACTGCATGACGCGCTCGTTCGCGGCCGGCAAGCCCGTCGCGCTCGAGAATCCGGGTCTCTTCGCGGACGGCGTCTGCGTCAAGGTGCCCGGCACGGAAACGTTCCGCCTCTGCCGCGAGAACCTGGACGGCATCGTCCGCGTCTCGACGGCCGAGACGTGCGCCGCGATCAAGGACGTCTTCGAGGCGACGCGCGCGATCTGCGAGCCCGCCGGAGCTCTGGCGCTCGCGGCTGCGAAGAAGCACGCGAAGCGCGGAGAGACCGTCGCCTGCGTGGTTTCGGGCGCGAACATGAACTTCGACCGCATCCGCTTCGTGAGCGAGCTCACCGAGGCCGGCGAGGGGCGCGAGGCGCTCTTCGACTGCACGATCCCGGAGCGCCCCGGCAGCTTCCTGCGGCTCATCACGAGCATCGGCAGGCGCAACGTGACTGAATTCAACTACCGCATGTGGGACCCCGACAACGCGCACGTGTTCGTCGGCATCTCCGTGAAGGACGGGGCGGACCGCCAGTCGCTCGCCGACGGGTTTGTCTCGGCGGGCTTCCCCTGCGCGGACCTCTCGGACAACGAAATCGCCCGCGAACACGTCCGTCACATGGTCGGCGGCGCGGCGTCGGTTCCGAACGAGACGCTCTACTCGTTCGAGTTCCCGGAGCGCCCGGGCGCGCTTCTGAAGTTCCTGACGGTCATCGCCGCCCGCTGGAACATCTCGCTCTTCCATTATCGCAACCACGGAAGCGACTACGGGCGGGTGCTCGTCGGCTTTCAGGTCCCGGCGGCGGAACGCGACGCGTTTCTCGCCGCGCTGCGCGAGATCGGCTATGGTTACGAGGACGTCGGCGACAATCCCGCCTGCCGTGCCTTCCTGAGGCGGTGACATCAAACTAAGGAGACAGGTCATGGACAACAAGGTCAGATTTTTCGATACCACGCTCCGGGACGGCGAACAGGCCCCCGGATACTCGATGAACATCGAGGAGAAGGTCCGCATGGCGCGCCAGCTCGAGGCGCTCGGCGTCGACGTCATCGAGGCCGGCTTCGCCATCGCCTCGCCCGGCGACTTCGAGAGCGTCCGGTCGATCGCCGCGGCGGTCCGCCGTCCGGTCGTCGCCTCGCTCTGCCGGGCGCTCGTCAAGGACATCGACGCCGCCCACGCGGCGGTGAAGGGCGCGGCGCGTCCGCGCATCCACACCTTCCTCGCCACCAGCGACCTCCATCTCGAGTGCAAGCTCAAGATGACGCGGGAGCAGGCGCTCTACCGCGCGGTCGAAGCGGTCACGTACGCGCGCAACCTGTGCGACGACGTGGAGTTCTCGCTCGAGGACGCCTCGCGCACCGACCGGGACTACATGTGCCGCGTCGTAGAGGCCGTCATCGCGGCGGGCGCGACGACCGTGAACCTGCCGGACACCGTCGGCTACTCGACGCCGGCCGAGATCCACGCCATGGTCGCGAACGTGATCGGGCGCGTCCCCAACGTCGACAAGGCCGTCATCTCGATGCACTGCCACAACGACCTCGGCATGGGCGTCGCCAACACGCTCGCCGGCATCGCCGCCGGCGCGCGCCAGGTCGAGTGCTGCGTCTGCGGCATCGGCGAGCGGGCGGGCAACGCGGCGCTCGAGGAGATCGTGATGAACCTGCGCACGCGGCACGACGCGTACGGGGTCGACTACGGGATCGTCACCGAGGAGATCGCGAAGACCGCGCAGCTGCTCTCGAAGATCACGGGCGTCAAGATCTTCCCGTCGAAGCCCATCGTCGGCGCGAACGCGTTCGCGCACGAGTCCGGCATCCACCAGCACGGCGTGATGGCCAACGTGAAGACGTACGAGATCATGTCCCCGGAGTCGGTCGGCGTGAAGAAGAACGCGCTCGTCCTCGGAAAGCATTCGGGTCAGCACGCCTTCTCGCAGCGGATCGCGAGCCTCGGCTATTCGGTCGACAAGGAGCTGGAGGACCGCCTCTTCGCGTCGTTCAAGGTCCTGGCCGACCGCAAGAAGACGATCGAGGACCGCGACCTGGTCGCGCTCGTCGAGTCCGCCCTGGGGCGTACCGTCGGCGCCAACGACTGGAAGCTCAAGAACTACGTCATCACGAGCGGCAACGAGATGTACTCGACGGCGTGCGTCACTCTGGTCAGGGGCGACGAGACCGTCACCGAGTCCGCCTTCGGAACCGGCCCCGTGTTCGCGTCCGTCCGCGCCGTCGAGAAGATCGTCAGGCATCCGTTCTCGCTGCAGGACTACCAGATCCAGGCCGTCACCGAAGACCGCGACGCGCTGGGCGAGGTCCTGGTGAAGATCTCGGACGAGACCGGCACCTACCGCGGACGCGGCGTGTCGACGGACATCATCGAGGGCTCCATTCTCTCCACTCTCGACGCCGTCAACAAGATGCTGGACGAGAAGGAGTCTCCGCTGGGCGACGGCGCGGCAGCCGCCGTGCAGCACGCCAGCGGCGAAGACCTCCTGAGCGGACGCACCGACCGCTGAGCGAAACGACATCGGAAGGACAACAGACATGGCAATGACAATGACGCAGAAGATCCTGGCGGCCCACGCCGGATCCGAGGAAGTCCACGCGGGCGAGCTGATCATGGCGAAGCTCGACCTCGTCCTGGGCAACGACATCACGACGCCGGTCGCGATCGGCGAATTCCCTAAGTTCGGCAAGGACCGGGTCTTCGACCGCGACCGCATCGCGCTCGTCCCCGACCACTTCGCGCCGAACAAGGACATCAAGGCCGCGACGCAGTGCGCCTGCATGCGGCAGTTCGCGAAGGACCAGAAGATCACGAACTACTTCGAGGTCGGACACGACTGCGGCGTCGAGCACGCGCTGCTGCCCGAGAAGGGCCTCGTGACCGCCGGCGACTGCATCATCGGCGCCGATTCGCACACCTGCACGTACGGCGCGGTCGGCGCGTTCTCGACCGGCGTCGGCTCGACGGACATGGCCGCCGGCATGGCCGCGGGCGAGACGTGGTTCAAGGTCCCTTCCGCGATCAGGGTCGTCGTCACCGGCGCGCCGCGGAAATGGGTGTCGGGCAAGGATCTCGTCCTCCACCTCATCGGCCTCATCGGCGTCGACGGGGCGCGCTACCAGTCGCTCGAGTTCACCGGACCCGGGATCGTCAATCTCACGATGGACGACCGCTTCACGATCGCGAACATGGCGATCGAAGCCGGCGCCAAGAACGGGATATTTCCGGTCGACCGGCCGTGTCTGGACTACCTGAAGGAGCACGGCGCGAAGCCGCCGAAGGTCTACGCGGCCGATCCCGACGCCGAGTACGAGCGCACGATCGAGATCGACCTCGGCGACCTGAAGCCAACGGTTGCGTTTCCGCATCTTCCCGAGAACACCCGCACGATCGACCGGGTCGGGACGGTCGCGATCGACCAGGTCGTCATCGGCAGCTGCACCAACGGGCGCATCAGCGACCTGAGGATCGCCGCCGAGGTGATGAAGGGACGGAAGGTCGCGGACGGCGTCCGCTGCATCGTCATCCCCGCCACCCAGCGCATCTGGATCCAGGCGAACGAGGAGGGACTCCTGACACAGTTCGCCCAAGCCGGCTGCGTCGTGTCGACGCCGACGTGCGGACCCTGCCTCGGCGGCTACATGGGCATCCTCGCGAAGGGCGAGAGGTGCGTCGCGACCACGAACCGCAACTTCGTCGGCCGCATGGGACACGTCGAGAGCGAGGTCTACCTTGCGAGCCCCGCCGTGGCCGCGGCCTCGGCCGTCGCCGGCCGGATCGCCTGTCCGTGCGACTTGAAGTGAACGCGGCGGCCCCACGACAAAAAATCAAACGCCATTCGAGGAAAAAAAATGAAAGTCTCAGGAAAAACCTACACGTACGGCGATAACGTCGACACCGACGTCATCATTCCCGCCCGCTACCTGAACACGGCCGACGCGAACGAGCTCGCGAAACACTGCATGGAGGACCTCGACGCGTCCTTCGCGGCGACCGTGAAGCCCGGCGAGATCATCGTCGCCGGCAAGAACTTCGGCTGCGGCAGCTCGCGCGAGCATGCGCCGCTCGCGATCAAGACCTGCGGCGTCGCCTGCGTGATTGCCGCGACGTTTGCGCGCATCTTCTACCGCAACGCGCTCAACATCGGGCTTCCGATCCTCGAGTGTCCGGAGGCCGCCGCGGCGATCAGGGCCGGCGACGAGGTCGCGGTCGACTTTGACACCGGCGTCATCACCGACAAGACGACCGGCCGGGAGTTCCGAGGCGAACCCTTTCCGCCGTTCATGCAGGATCTCATCGCGGCGGGCGGCCTCGCGGCTTACTGCTCCAAGGGCGCCGCGACCGACAAGGCGTAAGGGAGACACGCGTGATGAAGAAGACGATTGCAGTCATCGCCGGCGACGGAATCGGACCCGAGATCGTGGGGGAGGCCGTCAAGGTCCTGAAGAAGGTCGCGGGGAAGTTCGGACACGACTTCACGTTCGACGAGCGGCTCGTGGGAGGTGCGGCGTACGACGCGTTCGGCGATTGCCTTCCGGACGACACGCTCGCCGCGTGCAAGGCCGCGGACGCGGTCCTGCTGGGCGCCGTGGGCGGTCCGAAATGGGACGCGCTGCCGGGTCCGCAGCGACCCGAGAAGCGGGCGCTTCTGACGCTTCGCAAGGAGCTCGGACTCTTCGCCAATCTCCGTCCCGCCAAGGTCTGGGCTCCGCTCAGGGACGCCTCTCCGCTCAAGGACGAGATCCTGGGCCGCGGCATCGACCTCCTCGTCGTCCGAGAGCTTACAGGCGGCGTCTATTTCGGCGAGCACACGCGCTCGGCGGACGGGACGTCGGCGCTCGACAAGATGCCGTATTCGACCGTTGAGATCGAACGCATCGCGCGCACGGCGTTTGCGAGCGCGAGGACGCGCAGCGGCCGCGTCACGTGCGTCGACAAGGCGAACGTCCTCGAGACGAGCCGCCTGTGGCGCGAGGTCGTCCAGCGTCTCCGCGACGCGGAATATTCCGACGTTGCGCTCGACTTCATGTACGTCGACAACGCCGCGATGCAGCTCGTGCGCGCCCCCGGACGCTTCGACGTCATCCTGACCGAGAACATGTTCGGCGACATCCTTTCGGACGAGGCCTCGCAGATCACGGGCTCGATCGGCATGCTGCCGTCCGCCTCGCTTCGCGAGGACGGCTTCGGCATGTACGAGCCGATCCACGGCTCCGCGCCCGACATCGCGGGGAAAGGCATTGCGAATCCGCTCGCGACGATCCTCTCCGCGGCGATGCTCCTCCGGCACACCTTCGGCCTTGCCGCCGAGGCGGACGCGATCGAGGCGGCCGTCGGCGCGGCGCTGGATGCCGGAGCCCGCACCGCCGACCTCGGCGGCTCGATGTCCTGCTCGGAGATGGGCGCGAAAGTCCTCGCGGCGCTCTAGCCGCTCCGCCCCGCTCTGACGCCGGCGCTGTGTTATAATACGAGCATGAACGCGAATCTGAAGCTCGTGGCGCCGGCGCTGGCGCTGTTCGGGGCCCTGCTCGTCCGCGGCGTTTTTGCCGCGGACGACATCACGGCCGAGAGATTTCCGGATGCGGACATCGTCGTGGTCGACGACACGATCGACATCGCGTACCGGGCGGACGGCACCTATGTCCAGGTCGAGGAGGAGATGGCGAAGGCCCTGACCGAAAAGGGCCGCCGCGACCTCTCGACGCTTTCGATCGGCTACTCGCTCCGCTACGGCAAGGGCGAGATCCTCTCGGTCGAGATCGTCGGCGCGGACGGCGTCGCGCGTGCGGTCGACTTCGCGAAGACGCTCAAGGAGGCGACGGACAACTCCTCGATGAGCGCGAACATCTACGATCCGCTCGACAAGACCCTCTCGTGCGCGGTTCCCGGAATCAAGATCGGCGAGACGCGTCGCGTCCGCACGCGCCAGACGGTCACCCGGGCCCGCGTCAAGGACCAGTTCGCCGACCTCGAGGTGCTGGAGTCTTCCGTGCCGATCGTGAAGGCGAAGGTCACGATCACGGGTCCGAAGGAACGTCCGCTCCAGTCAGTCGCCGTCCGCCATCCGCTCGGCAACGTGAAGGCGTCTGTCGAAAACCTTCCCGACGGACGGATCCGGCACACGTGGACGGTCGCGGATTCTCCGCAGTCTTTTCCCGAGCCGAACATGCCGCCGCTCTACACGCGGGCGCAGAACCTCCGGGTTTCCACGGCGAAAGACTGGAAGGAAATCTCGCGGTGGTACTGGGA
>CAZYQF010000017.1:0-23276 GCA_964650165.1 uncultured Lentisphaeraceae bacterium | reverse complement strand
CGGCGATCCAGACGGACGAGGCCTTGCCATGCCGGATGGCGATAAGCGGATTTTTCCCGCGACTGAGGGGTGGTTGATTTTGCCAGTTTTTGATATACTCAAGAACTCAGTGAACAGGATACTTTTCGAGCCTGGTGAAATCACCGGAGGAACCGCGGTTTTCGGCGGAGAGAGGGCGGAACACGTCCTGAAGGTCCTGCATGGGGAAATCGGACAGACGCTCAAGACCGGCGTGGTCGGCGGCAAGGTCGGCACGGCCGTCATCACCGCCGTCGAGGGAGACCGGATCACGGTCGAGGTCGACCATTCCGAGGCTGCGCTCCCGACCTGGGTCGACCTTGTTCTCGCGCCGCCGCGTCCGCGGGTGATGAAGCGCCTTCTTCCCCAGCTTGCCGCGCTCGGCGCAGGCCGGATCGTCCTGGTCGGCGCGAAGAAGGTCGAGAAGGACTTCTGGGGCGCGACGCTGCTCGCCGAGAAGAACTACCGTCCGCTTTTCGTGGACGGGCTCATGCAGTCCGGCACCAGCGAACTTCCGACGCTCGAGATCCGGCGGAACTTCCGGAAGTTCGTCCGCGAGAAGCTCGATTCCATTTTTCCGACGGCGAACCGCGTCGTCGCCCATCCCTCTGCGGACGGCGCCGCGGCGAATCCGCCGCAGACGGGCCGGCTGCTGCTGGCGATCGGACCCGAGGGCGGCTGGACGGACGAGGAGGTCGCGCTTCTCGAGGAACACGGCTTCGCCCGCTACTCGCTGGGACGGCGCATCCTGCGCACGGACACCGCCACTGTCGCTCTTTTGGCAAAACTCAACACGGAGGACAAATGAAGAAACTGATACTCGGACTGGCGCTGGCCGCGCTGGCCGTCGGATGCTGCTCGCAGAAGATCGAAAAGACTACCTACGTCCATGACGCGCTGGCGCCCTACGTCGAGAAGGGAGAGCTTCCCGGAGCCGTCTCGATCCTGTTCAACAACGGCGTGACCGAGACCTGCTGCATCGGCTATGCCGACGTCGCGAAGAAGCGTCCGATCACCGCGGACGACGTCTACATGCAGTGCTCCCAGACCAAGGGCTTCTGCGGCGTCACCGTTGCCAAGCTTGTCGAGGAGGGCAAGCTCAACCTCGACGATCCCGTCAGCAAGCACCTCCCCGAGTTCAAGGAGCTCTGGGTGCTCGGCGGAACGACTAACGGCGTCCGGACGCTCGTCCGTGCGAAGAACGTCCTGACCGTCCGCATGTGTCTCAACCACACCGGCGGCTTTCCGTTCGAGATTTCGGCCAAGCAGGGCGGCATCAAGGGCGGCGGCTGGTCGGGCGGCGCGCCGCTCCGGCAGACCGCGGCGATTGCCGCGTCCTCCCCGATCCTGTTCGAACCCGGCACAAAGACCCAGTACTCCAACACCGGAATCGACATCGGCGCGGCCGTCGTCGAGGTCGTGACGGGAATGAAGTGGGAGGACTACCTCAAGAAGGAAGTGCTCGATCCGCTCGGCATGGCTTCCACCTCGTTCTGGCCGACCGACGAGCAGCTCAAGACCCAGATCGAGATGTACAACTGCAAGAAGGACGCCCCGGCCGAGTACATGCTCCAGAACGACATGCAGCAGCGTCCGTACAACGGCGCTCACGTCTTCGCCTCGGCCGGCGCCGGCCTCTGGACGACCGCCAACGACCAGTACAAGTTCTACAAGATGCTGATGAACCTCGGTGTCGGCGACAACGGCGTCCGCATCCTCAAGGAGGAGACGGTCAAGTCGATTCTCGCGGTGTCGACGCGTCCGGCCGGACTCGGCGGCTATTCGCTCGGACTCAGTGCGCCGGAGAAGGACGGGGAGGACCAGTGGTTCGGGCACGGCGGCGCCTGGGGCACGAACTGCACGGTCAACTGGCACAAGAAGCAGCTCAAGCTCTGGGCCGTCCAGCTCTGCGGCAGCCCGCGTCCGTGGGACGGCGCGAAGGACAAGGCCGCGGAAGAATTCTTCAAGACGACGATCGACAACTCGGGCCTTGACGCCTACACCGGAAGGATGAAGTAAACATGAGATACCTGGCGATTGCGGCGGCCCTTGCGGCCGTTGCCGCGTTTGGCGACATCAACGACTGGGAGAACCCCGAGGTCAACTCCCGCAATCGCCTGCCCGCTCGCAGCTATTCGATGCCGCTGGCGGACGAACGGGCGGCGCTGACGGAGGACCTCGAGCCGGCGACGCCGTACCGCCTCTACCTGAACGGCGACTGGAAGTTCTCCTGGGTCGGCGACCCGGGACGGCGTCCGACGGACTTCTTCAAGACCGACTTCGACGATTCCGCCTGGACGACGATCGACGTGCCCTCGTGTGTCGAGCTGCGCGGCTACGGCTGCCCCGGCTACACCAATGTCCGCTATCCCCACAGGCAGGCGTGGCCGAAGATCCTCGACCGCGATTCGGGAACGCCGAGCTACAATCCGGTCTCGAGCTACCGCCGCACGTTCGCCGTGCCGGCGGACTGGCAGGGGCGTGACGTCATCCTCCGCTTCGACGGCGTCTACTCCGCCTACTACGTGTGGATCAACGGCAAGCTCGCAGGCTATGCCGAAGACTCGAAGCTTCCCTCCGAGTTCGACATCACCGGACTCCTTGCGGGAAACGGGGAAAACGTCATTGCCGTTCAAGTGTTCCGCTGGTGCGACGGCTCCTATCTCGAGGACCAGGACATGTTCCGCTTCTCGGGGATCTTCCGCGACGTCTCCCTCTGGGCCAAGCCCAAGGAAGGCATCTGGGACTTCAACGTCAAGGCCTCGGCCGACGGAACGATCTCGGTCGACGGCATCGCCGGCGATTGGTCCGGCACCCTCTACGACGCCGACCGCAAGCCGGTCGCGAAGCTCGCTCAAAACGCAAAAACCCAAACAATCAGACAAGTCTCCCTCTGGTCCGCCGAGAAGCCGTATCTCTACACGCTCGTGCTGAAGAAGGGCGACGACATCCGCACGAAGCGGATCGGATTCAAGGACCAGAAGGTCGTCGGGAACGCGTTTCTCATCAACGGGAAGGCCGTGAAGCTCCGCGGCGTCAACCGGCACGATGCCAGCCCCGAGAACGGCCGCGCGGTGACGATGGCAGAGATGCTCGCGGACATCGCGCTGATGAAGAAATACAACGTCAACACCGTCCGCACCAGCCACTACCCGAACGACCGCCGCTGGTACGACCTCTGCGACCTATACGGACTTTTCGTGATCGCCGAGGCGAACGTCGAGGGTCACGAGCCCGGATACGGCGACAAGGGTCTCGGGCTCTTCAAGGAATGGAACCACACCATCGTCGAGCGCAACGAGCGCCAGTGCGTCTTCTTCCGCAACAACCCGTGCGTGACGCTGTGGTCGTTGGGCAACGAGACCGGACACGGCGACTGCTTCCGCAACGCCATCGCGGCCGTGAAGAAGGTTGATCCGTCGCGGCCGATCCACTGGGAGCGCGGAAACGAGGACGCGGACGTCGATTCGAGCATGTATCCGGACGTCGGATGGGTCGAGCAGCGCGGCAAGCTCGGCAATGCCAGCCAGGGCGATCTCAAGAGCGCTGGCGACGGCGAGGGCTTCGCAATCGCGGGACAGACCGCGGGCAAGCCCTACATCATGTGCGAGTATGCCCATTCCATGGGCAACGCGCTCGGCAACTTCCAGGATTACTGGGACGTCGTGTACCGCTATCCCGCGCTCATGGGCGGCTGCATCTGGGACTGGGTGGACCAGGCGCTCTGGAAGGAGACGGACCGGATCGACCCCAAGACCGGGAAGCGCGAGCGCTTCCTCGCCTACGGCGGCGACTTCGACGAGATGCCGAACGACGGACCGTTCTGCTGCAACGGCGTCATCGATCCGCTTCGCAGCGTCACGCCCAAGCTGATCGAGATGGGCAAGGTCTACCAGGGCCTGTCCGTCCGTGCCGCGGGCGACGGCTTCGTTCTCGTCAACCGCCTCGGCTTCACGGACGCGGACGAATATGCGGGCTCGTGGGAGCTCCTGGCGGACGGCAAGTCCGTCGGCTCGGGCGCGTTCGAGGTTCCGTCCGTCGCACCCCTCTCGGAAGCCCCGCTCGCGGTCGCCGGACTCGATTCCGTCCTCGCCACCGTCGGCGAAGACCAGGAGATCTTCATCAACTTCGCGTTCGCCACGACGCGCGACGAGCTCTGGGCGAAGAAGGGCTGGACCGTCGCGCGCGAGCAGCTTCGCCTGCGCGGGGACTTCATCGCGACGCGCAACGCCGCGGCCCGGGCGGCTGAAAAGGCGGCGGACGAGAAGGGCGTCCAGGCTCCCGCGCTCGACGTCGAGGAGACCGCCGACGACCTGATCGTCGAGTGCGGACGCACGACGGCGATCTTGAGCAAGGCCGCGGGCACGCTCCGGTTCCTCCACATGCGCGGCACGACGCTCGTCAACGGGCTCTACGGCATCCCCGCCGGACCCCGTCTCACCTGCTTGCGCGCGTTCACGGACAACGACCGCTGGATGTACCAGGGCGGGACGTGGCACCTCGACCATTCGCGCAGCGTCATGGGCAGCGGACTCTCCCAGATCCGCTATCATCCGGAGAAGACGGTCGTCGCGGGCAACGTCGTGAAGACGCGCGTCCATGTCGACGGAGCGAAGGGCGCGGGCTTCCTGCACGAATGCGACTGGACCTTCGGCGCGGACGGCTCGCTGGTTCTCGTCAACAAAGTGACGCCGTACGGGCGCATGCCGGAGGCTTTGCCGCGCCTCGGCCTCACGATGAACCTCCTGCCGTCGTTCGCCAACATGTCGTGGTACGGACGCGGTCCCGGCGAGAACTACGTCGACCGCAAAGCCTCGAGCTTCTTCGGACTCTGGAAGTCCACCGTCGCCGAGCAGTACACGCCGTACGTGCGTCCGCAGGACTGCGGCATGAAATGCGACGTCCGCTGGGCCGAGTTCACCGACGGGAACGGCCGCGGCGTCCGGTTCTCGGCCGACGTCCCGCTCTTCCTGCAGGCGCTCAACTACACCTGGGAAGATCTCCTGAAGTCACGTCACCAGAACGGGGAGGTCCGCACGCGCGTTCCGCTCGTTCCGCGCGACGAGGTCATCCTCAACCTCGACGTCCGCCAGACCGGACTCGGCGGCGCGAGCTGCGGCCCGCTCCCGATGGACAAGTATCGCTTCAATCCCAATGCCCCCGTTTCATGGACGCTTAAGATCGAAAGGATCGGAAAATGAACCTGCTCCTCGCTTCCGCGCTGCTCGGCGCGATGATGACGACCTTCGGCGAGAAGGTCACCCCCGAAAACGCCTGGCGCGAGTATCCGCGTCCGCAGATGGTCCGCGCGAACTGGGCCAATCTCAACGGGCAGTGGGATTACGCGATCACGAGCGTGACGAACACGCCCGGCCGTCCGGTGAAATGGGACGGAAAGATCCTCGTGCCGTTTGCGCTCGAATCCGCGCTCTCGGGCGTCGGACGGCTGCTCGAGCCGAACGAGTTCCTCTGGTACACGCGCAAGATCGTCTGCACGAAGCGGCCGGGCGAGCGGATCCTTCTCAATTTCGACGGCGTCGATTTCCGCGCGATGGTGTTCATCGGACACCGCGAGGTGGATCTTCCGCATTCCGGCGCGCATGAGCCTTTCACGCTGGACATCA
The DNA here is from genome assembly GCA_964650165.1 of uncultured Lentisphaeraceae bacterium. Classification (GTDB taxonomy): domain Bacteria; phylum Verrucomicrobiota; class Kiritimatiellia; order RFP12; family UBA1067; genus UBA1067. The sequence goes on along the minus strand of CAZYQF010000017.1, from coordinate 17,634 downwards.
CGGATTACGTCCGTGACGGCGAGAACGAGCTGACGCTCTGCGTCTGGGATCCGACCCAGGACTTTGTCAATTCGCGCGGCAAGCAGAGCCTCCGTCCGAGCGGCTGCCACTACACGCGCATGTCCGGCATCTGGCAGACGGTGTGGATGGAAACCGTGCCGGAACGCTACATCAAGGACTACCGCGTGTTCACGGACATCGACAAGGGAACGGTCCGCTTCGAGTTCGACAAGGTCGGCGAGGGCGAGGTCGAGGTGATGCACGACATGCCGAAGGACTTCGAGTGCTGGTCGCCGGAGAATCCGAAGCTCTACCGCTTCACCGCCCGTTACGGCAAGGACGAGATCAAGGGCTATTTCGGCATGCGCAAGATCGAGAAGCGCAAGGATGCGAACGGCTATCTCCGCTTCTTCCTCAACAACAAGCCCTATTTCATCCTGGGCACGCTCGACCAAGGCTGGTGGCCGGACGGGCTCCTGACGCCGCCGTCGGAAGAGGCGATGCGGTTCGACATCCAGACGCTCAAGGACTTCGGTTTCAACATGATGCGCAAGCACATCAAGGTCGAGCCGCGCCGGTACTACTATCTCTGCGACACGATGGGCATCCTGCTGCTGCAGGACCTTCCGTGCAACGGTCCGGATCCGCAGGGCTTCATGAAGGCTTCGCACGTGCGGGACTACGGTTTCCAGCGGCTCGAGCTCAAGCGCATGGTCGACGAGCTCCAGAAGGTTCCTTCCATCGTGATGTGGGTTCCCTACAACGAGGGCTGGTCTCAGCCGGGCGAGTTCCTGACGCACACGACCCTGGACTGGGTGAAGAACTACGACCCGACGCGGCTGGTGAACGGTCCGTCCGGCTGCAACGACTGGGAAGGCGGCCACGTCCTTCCCCGCGGATGGGACTGGGACAAGCGCGTGCTGACGCAGCACAAGCCGGCGGACGAATGCGAGGCGTCCGACACGGTCGACATGCATTTCTACCGCGGCCCCGAGATGTTCGCGGCGAATGACCGCCGCATCTCGTTCCTCGGCGAGTTCGGCGGACTCGGCCATCCCGTCGCCGGACACCTCTGGAAGGAGCAGAAGGGCAACTGGGGCTACGGCGGCATCGAGGACACGAAGACGCGCGAGGGGCTCGAGAAGACTTATCTCGCGCTCATGGACAAGCTCGGGTCTCTCGCGGAAAAGGGCCTCGGCGGCAGCGTCTACACGCAGACCACCGACGTCGAGATCGAAATCAACGGTCTCATGACCTACGACCGCAAGGTCATCAAGTTCGATCCGGCGGTCCTCAAGGCCGCGCACGAGAAGATCGTCAATTCCGTCAAGTGAGGTAACCGATGAGCCTGGCTCTTCTGGCCGCAGTGACCGCGGCGTTTTCCTTCGGCGAGGTCAAGATCAGCTGCGAGAAGCCGTGTAACTGGACGTTCGACCTCGTCCGCGAGGTCGCTCCGGACGGCGCCGAGATCGCTAAAATCGCGATCCAGGCGCCGAAGGCCGCAGTTCCGCCGAAGTTCACGCTGTCGTTCCCGATGCCGCAGGTCGGCATGGACTATACGTGGAGCGTGAACGACAACGACATGGCGATGCGTCCGAACTGGGCCGGCTGGAAGTTCTCGAGCTTTGGGACGGGACTGCCGGTCTACGTGTATTTCGACGGACGCGACACGAGTCATCTCGCGGTCGCCGCAAGCGAATGCACGCGCGGCCTCGGGTTCTCGGGTGGCGTTCGGGAAGAGGGCAGCGTGATGGACTTCAAGTTCGTGTTCTTCGACTCGAACGAGGCGCCCATCTCCCGTTACGAGGCGTCCGTCCGCATCGACACCCAGGCGAAGCCCTTCGCCGACGCCGTCCGCGCGTCCGTCGCCTGGGCCGAGAAGGCCGGCGGCTACGTGCCCTGCCGGGCGCCCGAGGCGGCGTTCGAGCCCCTCTACTCGACCTGGTACAACTTCCACCAGAACGTCTTCGCGAAGGACATCGAAGCCGAACTCGAAATCGCCGCGAAGCTCGGCATGAAGACGATCATCGTCGACGACGGCTGGCAGACGGACGACACCAATCGCGGCTACGCGTTCTGCGGCGACTGGGAGATCTCCAGGCGGCGCTTTCCCGACATGGCGGCGCACGTGAAGAGGGCGCACGCGCTCGGCGTCAAGTACATGGTCTGGTATTCGGTTCCGTTCATCGGACACAAGAGCGCGAATTTCGCGCGGTTCAAGGGCAAGTACCTGACCGAAGACGATCGCGGACTCAACGCGGCGGTTCTGGATCCGCGCTTTCCCGAGGTCCGCAAGTTCCTCGTCGACACGTACGTGACGGCGCTGAAGGAGTGGGACATCGACGGCTTCAAGCTCGACTTCGTCGACACGTTCGACCGTCATGCGGCGAATGTCCCGGCGACCGACGGCGCAGGCCGCGACATGAAGTCCGTTCCGCTCGCCGTGGAGAGGCTGATGAAGGAGATCAGCGCCGCGCTGACGGCGATCAAGCCGGACGTCCTCATCGAGTTCCGCCAGAGCTACGTCGGACCCGGAATCCGCCAGTGCGGCAACATGATCCGCGTCGGCGACTGCCCCGGCGACATGCGCCGCAACCGCGTCGCGATCGCGAACCTCCGCCTCGCCGGGGGCGGCTCGGCCGTCCATTCGGACATGCTCGAGTGGAACTTCAAGGCGTCGCCCGAGGAGGCGGCGCGCTTCATCGTCAACTCGATGTTCGGCGTGGTGCAGTACTCGGTCATGCTCCGCGACGCGCCGCCCGAGCACCGGGCCGTGATCGAGAAGTGGATCCGTTTCTCCCGGGACCACCGCGAGACGCTGCTCAAGGGCCGGTTCACGCCGCACCATCCGGAGCTCCTGTATCCGGTGATCGAGGCGGAATCGGACGCCGAGCGCATCGTCGGCCTCTATGACGACGGCCGCGTCGTCGACGTCCCCGACGACAAGAAGACGATCGTCATGAACGCGTCGGGCAAGGACTCCTTTGTCTTCCGCCGCGGCGGCAAGCTCGTGGCGGTGGACTGCAAGTCGGGCGACTGGGTCGAGCTCTGAACAGGTGATTTGGTATACTATGTTAAATGACAGATTTCATCAAGCTGCTCAATCCCGAGCAATGTGCGGCCGCCACGTCGGGTGACGGCCCGCTTCTTGTCCTGGCCGCCGCCGGCACCGGAAAGACCCGCACTCTCGTCCATCGCGTCGCCTTTCTCGTCGAAAAGGGCGTTCCCGCGGGACGCATCCTCCTTCTGACGTTCACCAACCGCGCGGCGCGCGAGATGCTCGAGCGCGCGGAGAAGGTCGTGGGCCCCGAGGTCTCGTCCATCTGGTCCGGCACCTTCCACTCGATCTGCGCGCGGCTCCTGCGCCGCTGGGGCTCGTGCCTCGGGTACGGTCCCGGCTTCCAGATCATCGATGACGAGGACCAGAAGAAGCTGATCGGGGACATCATCAAGACGACGGTGAAGGATCCGAAGGACTTCGTCAAGAAGGACATCGTCGCCAAGATGATCTCCGAGGCGGCGAACGAGTCGAAGCCGATCGCGGCGATCGCCGGCCGCTGGCAGACGAAGGCCGCCGGGGTCGACGTCGCGGCGATCGTCGAGATCGCGAATAAGTACGCGGCGCGCAAGGTCGAACTCAACTCGATGGACTTCGACGATCTCCTTGTGAACGGACTCCGGCTCCTGAAGGAGCACCAGCATGTCCGCAAGAACCTTCAGGAGCATTTCCTCCACGTGCTGGTGGACGAATACCAGGACACCAACGGGCTTCAGGCCGAGTTCACCGACATCCTCGCCGGAAAGCACCGCAACATCATGGCGGTCGGCGACGACTTCCAGTGCATCTATACCTGGCGCGGCGCGCAGATCGAGAACATCATGAACTTCCCGAAGCGCTGGGAGGGCTGCCGCACCGTGAAGCTCGAGCGCAACTACCGTTCCGTCCCGGGCGTCCTTGACGTCGCCAACGTGGTGATGAAGGACGCGCCGAACCAGTTCGAGAAGATGCTGCGTCCGATCCGCGGCGGCGAGGGTCAGCGTCCGTGGGTCTACAAGGTCTATGACGGACACGCCCAGGCGAACGAGATCCTCAAGGTCGCCCGGGAGATGCACGACTGCGGCTACCGCTGGAGCGACATCGCGATCCTCTATCGCGGACACTACCAGTCCATCGACGTGCAGATGACGCTCGCGCGGATGAAGGTCCCGTTCCGCATCACCTCGGGCGTCGGCGTCTTCGAGCAGATTCACGTCAAGGACGTCATGGCCTACCTGAGGCTGGCGGTGAATCCGGCGGACGAGCTGTCGTTTCTCCGCTTCGCGATGCTCCTGCCCGGCGTCGGGGAGATGAGCGCGAAGAAGTTCTGGGAGAAGCTCGGCCGCCAGTTCGATCCGAAGCGCGGCGAAGACCGCGAGGCTCTGGGGGGACTTCTCGGCAAGAAGGCGCTGGCGGTGTGGCCGCCGCTGAAGAAGTGCCTGGAGGGCGTCGCGGAGCACCTCGCGGCGAACGAGATTGGCGCGCTGGTCGACGACTTCGTGGATTTCTTCTACGAGGACCGCCTGCACGAAGAATGGGAGGAGCCCGACGCCGAGGACCGTCTCGAGGACGTCAAGGAACTGGCCGTGCAGATTGCGGGAGCGGAGAACGGACTCGAGGGCTTCCTCGCGGACGTGGCGCTCCTGACGAATCTCGACGTCCGGAAGAACGATCCCGACCTCGATCGCCTGACGCTGTCGACGATTCACCAGGCGAAGGGCATGGAATGGCCGGTGGTGATCGTCCCGTGGTGTTCCGAGGGCATGTTCCCGAGTCCGAAGGCCGCCGAGGAAGGGCGGATGGACGAGGAGCGGCGCCTCTTCTACGTGGTCGTCACGCGCGCGAAGGACCATCTCTACCTGTTTTCGCCGATGATGCGCAAGATGTCCGACGGCGGCGTGTTCCCGGTCGAGTCGAGCATCTTCCTCAAGGAGATTCCGTCCGACCTCGTCCAGACGCGCCGCATCATGGCCTATCCGGACGCCTATCAGTCTCCTCGTTCGCATCCGTCTTACGGCGGCGGTTACGGCGGAGGATACGGCGGCGGATACGGCCGGCAGCACCCGCCCGCCTGCAAGACGACCTGGCGGCGTTAGACCGCGCGGATCATCGCCATCTCGGGGCAGGTGAAGGGATCCGCGTGCTTGGTGCAGTTCATGCACCCGGTGTAGAGCTTGTGCATCACCTTCGTCTTGGCAATCATCGTGAAGCCGAGCGTCGAGAAGAATTCCGGCGTGAACGTCAGGACGAGAACTTCCTTCGGACCGAACGCCTTCGCCTTGTCGCAGATCGCTTCGACGAGGGCGCGGCCGATGCCGAGACGGCGAAAGGAGGCGTTGACCGCGACGGACGCGATCTCGACGGTGGCCGCTTCAGGTACGCCGATTTCGGGATGGATCTGGAACGAGGCGCACCCGACCATCTCGCCGCCGCATTCGGCGATCGAGAAGCGGTCGATGTTCTCCACGATGTTTCCGAGCGATCTGGGAACGAGCAGATCGGCGTTCTGGTGGATGAGCGCGAAGATCTTCTCCGCGTCCGACAGCAATGCCGTCCTAATGGTGAATTCCTGGTTCATTTGGGGGTATTATAGCACAAAAATTATGTTATAATATCGACTCATGGCCAACAAACGAACAGATCCGCGTCCGAGCTGGGACGACTACTTCATGGAAATCGCCCAGGTGGTGTCCAAGCGGTCGAACTGCACGCGGCGCCATGTCGCGGCGATCATCGTCAAGGACCGCCACATTCTCTCGACCGGCTACAACGGAACGCCTCACGGCGTCAAGAACTGCTTCGACGGCGGATGTCCGCGCTGCAGCGGCGACGTCGCGAGCGGGACCCATCTCGAGGAGTGCCTTTGCGTGCACGCCGAGCAGAACGCGATCTGCCAGGCCGCCTTCTTCGGCCACGCGATCAAGGACGCGACGATCTACATCACCATTTCCCCGTGCCTGACCTGCGCGAAGCTGATCATCAACTCCGGCATCAAGGAGGTCGTCTACGGGGGCGACTACGCCTTCCTCGACACGGTCAAGGACATGTTCGCCGCGGCCGGCGTCAGCCACCGCAAGTATGCCGAGGGCCAAAAGCCCTCCTGACCCGTTTTAAGGCCCGAACGTCTGAACCCTTTAACATCTAAACCCTAACAACAAGGAATCATCATGCGCAAGAAAATCATTGCCGGCAACTGGAAGATGAACGTCACCCCGTCGGAGACCGCGGCACTTGTCAAGGCCGTCGCCGAGGCGACTAAGGCCTATTCGAACGTCGAGATCGTGTGCTGCACGCCTGCGATCGACATCCCCGCCGCCGTCGAGGCCGCGAAGGGAACCGCCGTCGGCGTCGGCGCCGAGAACTGCCATTGGGAAGCCAAGGGCGCGTTCACGGGCGAGATCTCCACGGGCATGCTTCTCGATGCGGGCGCGAAGTACGTCATCACCGGACACAGCGAGCGCCGCCAGTACTTCGGCGAAACGGACGAGACGGTCAACAAGCGCACCCGCGCCGCGATCGCCGCCGGGCTCACCGTCATGATGTGCGTCGGCGAGACCCTCGGCGAGCGCGAGGCGGGCCAGCTCGACGAAGTCATCGAGCGCCAGATGAACGTCGGCCTCAAGGACGTCGCCGCCGCTGACTGCACGAAGCTCGTCATCGCGTACGAGCCCGTCTGGGCGATCGGAACCGGCAAGACCGCGACCCCCGAGCAGGCTCAGGACGTCCACGCGCTCATCCGCGCGACGCTCGCCAAGCTCGTCGGCGCCGAGACGGCCGAGACCGTCCGCATCCAGTACGGCGGCTCCATGAAGCCTGACAATGCGGCCGAGCTCCTTTCCAAGAAGGACATCGACGGCGGCCTCATCGGCGGCGCGGCCCTCAAGGCGGCCGATTTCGCCGGCATCATCGCGGCGGCCGCCGCGGCGAAGTAATCGAAACTCGAGAAATCCTCGAATGACGAGACTAGTCAAAACGATCGCGGCAGTCGCGCTTTGCGCGTCTGCCGGTTGTTTCAACGAGCCCGAGCCGGCCTACAAGACCGTGCCGGCCGGGTCTCGCGTCTATCTCCAGGACCGGGGCCTTTCGGACCTCGCGTCCGCCGATCTCTCCAAGGTCGGCGACTACCTCAACCTCGACCGCAACCAGCTGACCAACGTCACGCCGGTCGCCGCGCTCGCCGGGCTCAAGTGGCTCCGGCTCAACGACAACCGCCTGTCGTCTCTTCCCGACCTTTCGAAGCTGTCGAACCTGCGCCGGATCTATCTCCGCGGCAACCGCTTCGCGGCCGTTCCGGAGGAACTGAAGGCTCTTCCCGCGCTGACGGACCTCGATCTCTCGCTCAATCCGATCGGGGCGGTTCCCGAGTGGCTCGCCCGAAAGCCGGGCCTCGTCGCGCTGTCCCTGTCCGGAACGCAGATCCTCGCCCTGCCGGCCGATCTCTCGGCGTGGCGCTCGCTCAAGCAGCTCCAGCTGGGCGACCTCCGCCTGCCGGCCGCGGAAATGGCCCGCATCCGCGCGGCTCTTCCCGCGACGGCGATCGTGTTTTGACGCGGTTTTCTTCGGAGATTTCCAAGGTTTTTTTGGAAGGGGATGCCATTCTCCTTTCCTCCGAAACCCTGATTATGGTATACTTAAGCCCCGTGCGATTTGAAAGGCAGTACGGCTGATGTGGAACTATTCTGAGAAGATGATGGACCATTTCCGGAACCCCCGGAATGTGGGCAAAATTGAAAATCCCGACGGTGAAGCGACCGTGGGGTCCCTGGCCTGCGGAGACGCCCTCAAGTTCCAGTTTAAGCTTGGACCGGACGGAAAGATCGCCCAGGCAAAATTTCAGACCTTCGGGTGTGCGAGCGCGATCGCGAGCTCGTCGGCACTGACCGAGATGGTGGTCGGAAAGACGCTCGAGGAGGCCAAGCAGATCACCAACCAGCAGATTGCGGACTTTCTCGGAGGGCTTCCCCCGCAGAAGATGCACTGCAGCGTGATGGGCCGCGAGGCGATGGAGGCGGCCATCAAGAATTTCGAAACCGGTGCGAACACCGACCGCAATCTCGAGGATACCGTTCTCTGCACGTGCTACAACGTGTCCGAAAACGAGGTGCGTCGCGTGATCACCGAGAATCAGCTGACAACCGTCGACGAGGTGACGAACTTCACCAAGGCGGGAGGCGGCTGCGGAAAGTGCAAGGGAAAGATCCAGGCGATCCTGGATGAACTTCGTCATTGACACTTTCAAGGCTTTCGAAAATGAAAATCGGCTTCGATAACGACAAGTACCTGCAGGAGCAGTCAGAGGAAATCCGCCGCCGCGCCGGCAAGTACGGCAAGCTATACCTGGAGTTCGGCGGCAAGCTGATGAACGACTTCCACGCGGCGCGCTGCCTTCCCGGGTACGATCCGAACGTGAAGCTCCGCCTGCTGCAGACGCTCAAGGACCAGGCCGAGGTCATTCTCTGTCTTTTCTCCGGCGACATCGAACGCAAGAAGATGCGCGCCGACTTCGGCATCTCCTATGCGGATGACGCGCTGAAGCTCATCGACGACCTTCGGAATCTCGGACTGACCGTCCGCGGCGTCGTGATCACCCGCTGTCAGGATCAGCCCGCGGTCCAGCAGTTCCGCGCGAAGCTCGAGCGCCGCGGCGTCAGGGTCTACTTCCACTACAAGACGGCGGGCTATCCCGCGGACGTCGACACGATCGTGTCCGACTTGGGCTACGGGAAAAACGAGTTCGTCAAGACCGAAAAGCCGATTGTCGTCGTCACGGCGCCGGGCCCTGGCTCGGGCAAGTTCGCGACGTGCCTGACGCAGATTTACCACGAATACCGCATGGGCAAGGTCGCGGGCTATTCGAAGTTCGAGTCTTTTCCGGTCTGGAACATGCCGCTCGACCATCCGCTCAACATCGCCTACGAGGCCGCGACGATCGATCTCGACGACAAGAACATGATCGACCCGTATCACCTCGCCGCGTACGGGAAGGAGGCCGTCAACTACAACCGCGACGTCGACGCTTTCCCGCTTCTGGTCGCGATCTGGCAGAAGATGACGAAGACCCCCTGTCCCTACAAGTCCCCGACGGACATGGGCGTCAACCGGATCGGATTCGGAATCGTGGACGACCAAGTCGTCCGCAATGCCTCCAAGCAGGAAATCATCCGCCGCTTTCTCCGCTATCAGTGCCTCTTCGCCGAGGGCACGATCGATCGTGAACCGGTCGACCGCGCCAAACAGCTCATGGATTCGCTTTCGCTCCGCACCGAGGACCGGGTCGTCGTCGAGGCCGCCCGCCGGGCGGCCGAGGAGGCCCAGATCCGCGGCAAGGGCAAGGCCGGCGGCAGGATCGTCTCGGGCTCGGCCATCCAGCTGGACGACGGGCGCATCGTGACCGGGCGCAATTCGGACGAGATGCACGCGGCCTCGGCGATGGTGATGAATGCCGTGAAGACGCTGTCCGGCATTCCGGCGCAGATCCCGCTGATCAGCCCGAGCATCATCCAGTCCATCGCCCACATGAAGCAGGATATCCTGAAGGTCGGCTATACCTCCCTCAACCTCGACGAGGCTCTGATCGGCCTTGCGATTTCCTCGACGACCAATCCGGCCGCCCAGATCGCGATGGAGAAGCTGAACGAGCTCCGCAGCTGCGAGGTGCATATGACGCACATCGTGACGCCCGGCGACGAGGCGGGTCTCCGGCGTCTGGGCTGCCGCTTCACGTCCGACCCGTTCTATGCGTCGAACCAGCTTTTCAACGGCGAACAATAAGCCGAACGGAGACGAACAGGAAAAACGGCGGACGCCTTGCGTCCGCCGTTTTTCGTTACCATTCCTCCGGCTTGTGTATCTTGAATCCCGGGTTGGCCGCAGTCGGCTTGTTCAGGATCGTCTTTCCGGTCGTCGGATCCTTGACCAGTCTCGGACGGTTCTTCTTGCTGAGGAACAGCTTCATCACCTTGCCGTTCGCCTTCGAGGCGGAATTTGCCGCATCCGGCGACGCATTCTTCCGCGGCTGACGCAACAGGGGCTTCGTGAGGGCGGCCGTGATGCTGATCTTCTTGATTTCCGCCGTGGTGGAGAGCAGGCCCTCGCTTTCGCCGTCCTCGGGCTCTTCTTCGCCATAGGAATCCGGCCTGACTTCGGCAACCGGTTCGGGAAGATCTTCGAGCGCCTGTGCGGCCTCCAGGGCGAGATTCCGCGTCTTGCTTCCGAGGCGGACCGTCTCCTGCCTGTTCCCCATGGCGTTGATCAGCTGGACTGACGAGTTCCCGGGGAAGGCGAGAGGCTTGAAGGCCCGTCCCTCTTCGACGTCCAGGCACATCACGCAGACGTCCTTCCAGGAGTGGATGCGGTAGTCGCGGTTCTTGACGAGCATGGCTTCGAGCAGCTGGCAGAATCCTTCCGAAAGCCCCGGCCGGTAGTAGCGCGGGTCTTTCGCCTGCGAGTTCTCGTCGCAGTGGGCGCGCATCATGTTTTCGCTTTCGAGCCCGGGGAAGAGGACCCGTCCGGTGGCGAGATGGTAGAGCGAGGCCGCGAGGCTGTAGATGTCCGCCCGGCAGTCGAGCTGCACGTCGCCGTAGATCTGCTCCGGCGAGATGTAGGCCGGCGTGCCGCGGATATGGTCGGAGACGTCTTCTTCGGATTCCTTCTTGCTCTTGAATGTGTGGCAGAGGCCCAGGTCCATCAGCTTTACAACGCCCTGCGAGTTGATCATGATGTTTTCGGGCTTGATGTCGCAGTGGACGACGCCGAAGTCATTCCAGGCGTAGTCGAGCGCGACCGCGACCGATTCGCAGATCAGGAGGCAGTCGGCCTCGCCGAGGTGCTGCTTGCGGCCGAGAAGGGACCCGAAGTTGTATCCGTCCACGTATTCCATGACGTAATACCAGCGTCCGCCGTAGCAGTCGAGCTCGTAGCTTTTCACGATGCCCTGGTGGTTCATGGACTCCAGAGCCTGCGCCTCGTCCATGAAGAGCGCGATGTCCTCGGGGCTGGCGATGAGGTCGCGGTTCAGGATCTTGACCGCCACCATTTCGCCGCGCTTGAGATCATGCGCCTTCCAGACGGTCGACATGCCGCCTTCGCCGAGCTTGCGGATCATCTCGAGGTCCGGAAGTTCTGGGATTTCTTCGCTCAATTGGATCCTTTCGTCTTGATGCCGAGTCCCTTGCATTTGGAGCACGGATGGGCTCGGCGTCCGCCGCATTCGGGACAGATGGTGAATTTCGTGCCGCCGCAGGTGGGGCAGGGCTGGACGTTGACCTTGGTCTCCTTGCGGGTTTTCCGCCGGGAGCCGCCGGAGGAGCGGAAGCCGCCGCTCCCGCCCGAGCGGCTGTTGTTTCCGCCCGAACTGGTGGTGGAGGTCTCGGTCGTCGTCTTGACGACCGCCCAGCCGCCCTTGCAATCGGAGTTCGCGCAGGGGATTATGCTGCGGCCCTTGCATTTCGGACAGGCCTCGATGCCGGTCCAGTTGCATTTCCTGCAGGGCTGCCCGTAGGCCGCCTCGACGAGCTTCAGCGTCGCCTTGTCGAGCTCCTTGTACTTGGCGTTCGGGACGAAGGCCTCGCCGACCGCGATGTCTCCGGCCGCCTGGTGGCTCGCGACGAACTTTGCGCGGTCCTCCGCGAGCTGGAAGGAGAGTTTCGCCGGCTCCACATAGGCGCTGATGCGTCCCCTGCCGCCGCAGAGCGGACATGACTTGCTGACCTTCTTCGCGGCCCCGAGCCGGCCGCTGGCCTGCCCGTAGTCCGGCTCCTCGAGGACGAGCTTCCCCTCGCCGCTGCAGCCGGGGCAGATGTCGCGGAGCGTCAGGTCCGGACGGACGATCTCGACCGGCTTCGCGTCCGCGGCCGGCGGATCGAACACGAAGCACGCCACCTGGTTCTTGGCCTCGAAGTACGGGAGGAAGGAGACGGCGAGAATCGCGGCGAACATGTTCATTTGAGCCCCCATTCGTTGATCTTCCGGTGAAGCGTCCGGCGCGAGATCCCGAGAACCTCCGCGGCGCGCGACTTGTTGCCCTTGCACGTGTCAAGGACGGACAGGATCTTGGCCTTTTCGGTCTCCTCGAGCGTCTGCGAGGGACGGAACGCGACCTCGGCCGCCGGACGGACGATCTCGAGCGGCACGTCCTCGAGCGTGAGCTTTCCGCCGGACGACAGCACGCACATCTTCTCGATCACGTTCCGGAGCTCGCGCACGTTCCCCGGCCAGTCGTAGTCCTCGAGCGCCTTCATCGCCTTCGCATCGATGCCGTCGACGCCGTCGCCGTATTCCTTCAGCATCCTCGAGGCGATCAGCGCGATGTCCCCCCGGTGCTCCTTGAGCGCGGGCATGCGGATTCCGATGACGTTGAGACGGTAGTAGAGGTCTTCGCGGAACGACCCCCCGGCGACCATCTTCCGGAGGTCGCGGTTCGTGGCGGCGACGAGACGGAAGTCCACCTTCGTCTCCTTCACGCCGCCGATGCGCCGGACGGACTTCATCTCGAGCGTCCGGAGGAGGGCGATCTGCGTCGCGAGGTCGATCTCGCCGATCTCGTCGAGGAAGATGGTGCCGCCCGCGGCCGCCTCGAAGCAGCCGGCCTTGCCGTCCTTGAGTCCGCCCGTGAACGACCCCGGCTCGTAGCCGAAGAGCTCGCTCTTGAGAAGCGATTCGGAGAACGCGGAGCATTCGACCGCGACGAAGGGGCCCTTCGCGCGGCGCGAGAGGTTGTGGATCGCGTGCGCGGCGAGCTCCTTGCCGGAGCCGCTCGGACCCTCCAGCAGCACCGTCGCGTCCGTCGGAGCGACCTTGCGGATCAGCCCGTAGACTTTTTTCATCGGCTCGGAGTTCCCGACGAAGGCGTCGAGGCCGAACTTCTCGTCGAGCTTCGTGCGGAGGTCCTTGACCTCGCGCTCGAGCGAGCTCGTCTTGATCGCCTTGGCGACGCGGAGCTCGAGCTGCTCGAGGTCCGTGACCGGCTTGGTGAGGAAATCGTCCGCACCTTCCTTCATCGCCTCCACCGCGAGATCGACGGATCCGTAGGCGGTCAGGAGCATGCACGCGAGCGACGGATTCGCCGCCTTCGCCCTCTTGACGAGCTCGACGCCGCTCTCGCCGGGCATGCGCACGTCTGAAATCATCAGCGCGAGGTCCGGATTCGCCGCGACGGCCGCCATCGCCTGTTCCGCGTCGGGCGCCGTCAGGCAGTCGTAGGAAGCGCCGAGGGCCCGCGCCATGACGTCGCGGGTCGGCTTCTCGTCGTCGACAATGAGGATTTTCGGCTTCATTTCAAGGCCCTTACTCTCCGTTCCAGCCGCGGCAGCCGTATCGTGAACGACGTGCCTTCGCCCGGCGCGGATTCCGCGGCGATCGTGCCGCCGTGGTCGCGGACGATCCTCGCCGAGATCATGAGCCCGAGACCGGTTCCCTTTTCCTTGGTGGTCCGGTAGGGCTCGAACAGGTGGGTCAGCTGCTCGGGATCCATGCCGGCGCCCGAGTCGCGGATCACGGTGAAGACGTCGTTGTCGTCCGACCCGACCTCGATGTCGATGGCGCCGCCGTCCTTCATCGCCTCCAGCGCGTTCTTCAGGAGATTGAACAGGACCTGTTCCATCTGGTTGCGGTCGAGCGCCACGTGCGGCAGGGCCGCGGGGATGCCGACGGTCACGCGGATGCGGCGCTCCTCGAACTGGCGCTTCAGCGTCGCGAGGCAGGCGGTCAGCGGCTCCGTGAGCGATCCCGGCATCAGGTTCGGCTTCGAGGGCCTCAGGGCCTGGAGGAAGTCGCGGATGATGCCGTCGAGCCGCTTGACCTGTTCGCGGCATTCCGCGATCGACTCGTCGTCCGGATGCGCCCGCTCCAGAAGCTGCAAGTTGAGGGAGATCGCGTTGAGCGGGTTGCCGATCTCGTGGGCGACGCTCGCCGCGAGGTCGCGCACGGCCCGGGTCGCGCCGGCCCGGAGGTCTTCTTCCGTGCGCGCCTTCTCGGACGTGATGTCGCGGAGGTAGACGATGGTCTCGTCGCCGAACGGAATCGTCTGGACCTCGAGCTCGCGGGGCTCGGGATACGTGACCGAGACCTCCCGCTTCGACGACTTGCCGAGCGGGAGGGCGAGGGTCGGCAGCAGGCTCTCCGGCGCCATGCCGAGAAGATCCTTTGCCGCCGGGTTCGCCATGAGAACCGTCCCGTTACGGTCGAGGCGGACAATGCCTTCCTTCAGGGCGTGCAGCAGGAGGTCGGAACTCGCGAGTTCGTCCGCGACAAGCTCGTACTGCTCGCGGAGATGCTCCGCGTCCAGCTTTCCGATGTGCTTCCGCACGCCTTTGAAGAAGTCCTTCAACTTATTTCTTCCGTTCGTCGATCACGCGCTTGATCTTGCCCTCGCTGCGCGGCAGGGTGCCGGGGGCGACGAGCTCGATCTTCGGGGTGAGGCCGACGATCTGCTTGATCGAGTCGGCGACGCGGCGGCGGATCTTCTCGATGCCGGACACGACGTCGGTGAAAGCCTCGCTCTGGAGTTCGACCTTGAGCTCGAAGAGGTCCATCGTGTCCGTCGAGGCGAGGCGGATCAGGTAGTGGGGCGCCACCTCCGGAACCTTCATGAGACAGCTTTCGATCTGGCTCGGGAAGACGTTGACGCCGTGGATGATCAGCATGTCGTCCGAACGGGCACGGATGCGGTCCATGACGCGCATGGTCCGTCCGCATGCGCACGCGCCGGCCTGCAGGCGCGAGAGGTCGCGGGTGCGGTAGCGGACCATCGGCGTGCCCGTGCGGTCGAGCGTGGTGAAGACGAGCTCGCCTTCCTCGCCGTCGGGTAGGACCTCGAGCGTGTCGGGGTCGACGATCTCCGGATAGAAGTGGTCCTCCCACACGTGGAGGCCGTGGCTGAATTCGCAGTTGCCGGCGACGCCGGGTCCGGCGATTTCGGTGAGGCCGTAGATGTCGTGCGCGGCGATGCCGGAGATCTGCTCGATGCGGACGCGCATCTCGTCCGTCCACGGCTCGGCGCCGAAGACGCCGTGCTTGAGCTTGGTGTCGCGGCGGAAGTCGATGCCCGTCTTCTCGGCGACGGTCGCGAGATGGAGGAAGTAGCTCGGGGTGCAGCAGATGACCGTGGTGCCGAGGTCCTGCATCAGCATGAGCTGCTTCTCGGTATTGCCCGCGCCCGTCGGAAGGACCGCGCAGCCGAGGCGCTCTGCGCCGTAGTGCGCCCCGAGGCCGCCGGTGAAGAGTCCGTAGCCGTACGAGACCTGCACGACGTCCTCGTCCGTGATGCCGTACATCGCGAGGCAGCGGGCCGTGCCGTCCGTCCAGGCGTCGAGGTCGGCTTGCGTGTTCGGAATGCAGATCGGCTTTCCGGTCGTGCCGGACGAGCAGTGGAAGCGGACGATGTCCTTGAGCGGCGCCGCGGTCAGTCCCATCGGATACTCGTCGCGGAGGTCCGCCTTCGTCATGAACGGGAACTTCGCGAGGTCCTTGAGCGCGACGAGGTCGCGCGGCTTGACGCCTTTCTCGTCGCAGCGGCGGCGGAAGAGGGCGACGCGCTCGTATTCGTAGGGAATGAGCCGCTGCAGCTTCTTGAGCTGAAGCTCGCGGAGCTCGGGGAGCGGCAGGTAGTCGGGTTTTGAAATAGGATTCATCGGAACAGGCGTAAAGTGAAGGGCGAAAGGGGGATGTCTTAGTTGGCCAGCTCGTCGAGCGCCTTGAAGAGCTTCTTCATCTGCGCGTCGGTGCCGACGGTAACCCGAAGACGGTCAGCCGTCTTCGGGCCCGTAAAGTACCGCACGAAGATGCATTTTTCCCTCAGCCGTTCGAAGACCGTCGCGGCCCGGACGGAACTCGGCGGCTTCGCGAAGAGAAAGTTGGATTCGCTCGGGATGACGTCCCATCCGCGCTTCTCGAACGCGGCGACGCACCAGGCCCGGGTCGCGAGGATCTTCGCGACGTTCGCCTTCATCCAGCGCTGGTCCTTGACGGCGGCTATCGCGACGCGCTGCGCGATCGCGTCGACGTTGTAGGAGTCCTTGACCTTGTACATCGCCTCGATGAGGTCCGTCGGGCCGACGCAGTAGCCGACGCGGAGGCCCGCGAGCGAGTAGCTCTTCGAGAACGTGCGCATCACGAGCACGTTGCGGTTGTCCTCCGCCGTCGCGAGCGCCATGCAGTCGTTGCGCGCGAAGTCGGCGTAGGCCTCGTCGACGAGAGTCACGCCCTTGAACTTCTTCGCGAACGCGGCGACCTCTTCCGGTTCGCGGAACTCGCCCGTCGGCGCGTTCGGGTTGGTCAGGATGTAGAGGGCGACGTCCTGGGGGACCGCGGCCGCCGAGAGCGCGCCGCAGGCTGCGCCGCCGCAAGCGCCGAAGCCCTGGCCCCACCACGGCACGTCGCGAATCGCCGCGAGCGTCCGGTAGAGCGAGTAGCTGGGGTCGAGCGAGCCGATCCGCTCGTCGGACTCGACGAACGCCTTCGCGGCAACCGCGAGAACTTCGTCCGAGCCGTTGCCGACGAAGATCCGCTCCGGGACCGTTCGGTTCAGCTTCGCGAGCGCGGCGCGGAGCTCGCCGAAGACGGGATCGGGATAGCGCCGGAGCAGGTCGAGGTCGAAGCCTTTCAGGACCTCGCCGCACTTCGGCGAAGGCGGATACGGATTCTCGTTCGTGTTGAGCTTGACGACTTTCTTCGACTTCGGCTGTTCGCCGGGAACGTAGGCAACGAGGCGCCGGACGGATTTTGCAATTCTCATTTTTCAGATTCTGTTTCAGGATTTTCCGGATAGATCATCATCGCGCTCGTGTGGTACGTGCGGCGCCGCAGGAGGATCAGGAAGACGTTTTCGTCGGTGGTATAGCTGATGAGGTCGCGGACGGAGAGGGCGTTCTCGTTCTTCATCGCGACGCCGAGCATCTTCATGTTGTTCTCGAGCGTCACCGTGTCCCTCAGGAACGTGCACATCAGCGCGTTCGGATACTCCGGGTCGCCGGATGCGATCGGAATGAAGTGGAGCAGCGACCAGCCCGTGTTCTGGATCTCGACCATGTTCCGCCCCTTGTGGCTGATTTCGACCGACGTGCAGCCGCCGAGCAACAGCGCGAGAGCCGCGAGGAATGCGATTTGCTTCATTGCAGAACCCCCGAAAGCTGGATTTCGCGATAGGTCAGGATGTACGGAAGGGGCAGCGGGAAGGAAAGTCCCGGAACCTCGAACATGACCGAGTCGTAGTTGTGGTACGTGAGGTCCTTCGGCTCGCGCATCCGGAATTCCGCATATTCCATGAACCTCTGCTGCACTTTGTCCATCGTGACGTCGTTTCGGAAGAAAATGCTCGGGAGATTCGGATCTTCCGCGGCGTTGCCACAGGCCAGCGGAACGATGTTAAAGAGATACCATCCGTAGTTGGCTACGTGAACATGCTCCTCGCCAGTTTGCGGCACGTCGGCCGAATCAATCGAAAAACATCCAGTGAGACACAAAGTCACACACATGGACAAAAATATGATATATGTTTTCACGGGACATATTATATTCTTTTTCGCGCGCGCACGCAAGATACAAGGGGTACTGGTGTTTCGGAGTTGTGCGTTCGGGGAGGCGTCTTTCCGTCCGGAGCC
>CAZYQF010000016.1:0-24155 GCA_964650165.1 uncultured Lentisphaeraceae bacterium | reverse complement strand
CTCCAGACGGACAAGCCGCTCAAGCGCGCTTTCATGCCCTACGGCGGCATCAAGATGGCCGAGGAGTCTCTGAAGACCTACGGCTACACGCCGAATCCCGAGCTGCACCGCATCTTCACGGAATACCACAAGACGCACAACCAGGGCGTCTTCGACGCCTACACGCCCGAGATGCGCAAGGCCCGCAAGAGCCATATCATCACCGGCTTGCCGGACGCCTACGGCCGCGGCCGCATCATCGGCGACTACCGGCGCATCGCGCTGTACGGCATCGACCGGCTGATTGCGGGCAAGGAGAACGACTTGCCGATGGTCGGCGTCGGCTCGATGCCCGAGGACGTGATCCGCGGGCGAGAGGAAGTCTCCGGGCAGATCCGAGCCCTCGCGGCCATGAAGGCGATGGCGGCGAGCTACGGCTTCGACATTTCGAAGCCCGCGGCGAACGCGCGCGAGGCGGTGCAGTGGACTTACTTCGGCTACCTCGCGGCCCTCAAGACGCAGAACGGCGCGGCGATGTCCATCGGACGCGTCTCCACCTTCCTCGACATCTACATCGCGCGCGACCTCGCCGCCGGACTCATCACCGAGCAGCAGGCGCAGGAGCTGATCGACCATCTCGTCCTGAAGCTCCGCATGATCAAGTTCGCCCGCATCCCCGAATACAACCAGCTCTTCTCGGGCGACCCCGTGTGGGCGACGATTTCGATCGCCGGACTCGGGATCGACGGACGCTCGATGGTCACCAAGAACGACTATCGAATTCTCCACACCCTGGAGACGATGGGGCCGAGCCCCGAGCCGAACCTGACCGTCCTCTATTCGCCGCGCCTTCAGGAAACCTTCAAGCGCTATGCCGCGAAGGTTTCGGTCGCGACGTCGTCCGTCCAGTACGAGAACGACGAGGTCATGCGCCGCGTGTGGAGCGACGACTACGCCATCTGCTGCTGCGTCTCGGCGACGCACACCGGCAAGGAGATCCAGTTCTTCGGCGCGCGCGCGAACCTCGCCAAGTGCCTTCTCTACGCCATCAACGGCGGCGTCGACGAATGCACGCGCGAGCAGGTCGGGCCGGAGCTGCGGCCGGTCACGGACGAGGTTCTCGACTACGACAAGGTCCTGCACGCCTACGACGAGATGATGAACTGGCTCGCAGGACTCTACGTCCACACGCTGAACCTCATCCACTTCATGCACGACCGCTACAATTACGAGTTCGCGCAGATGGCGCTCATCGACACGGCCGTCGAACGGACGTTTGCGACGGGCATCGCCGGATTTTCGCATGTCGTCGACTCGCTCTGCGCGATCAAGTACGCGAAGGTGACGGCGGTGCGCGATGCGGCCGGCGTCGCAGTCGACTACAGGGTCGAGGGCGACTTCCCGCGTTACGGAAATGACGATCCGCGGGCGGACGAGATCGCCAAGACGCTTCTGAAGGACTTCATGTCCAAGATCCGGAGCCATCACACCTACCGCAACGCGACGCCGACGACGTCCATCCTGACGATCACGTCAAACGTCGTCTACGGCAAGGCGACGGGCGCGATGCCCGACGGACGCAAGGCCGGAGAGCCGCTCGCGCCGGGTGCGAACCCGAGCTACGGCGCGGAACGGGAGGGGCTGCTCGCGTCGCTCAACTCGGTTGCGAAGATACCCTACGAGTACGCGCTGGACGGAATCTCCAACACTCAGACGATTCATCCGGATGCGCTCGGCCACTCGGACGGCGATCGGGCGAAGAACCTTGTGTCGGTGATGGACGGCTATTTCGCGAAGGGGGCGCACCACCTGAACGTGAACGTGTTCGGGACGGAGAAGCTCCTGGACGCCCAGGCGCATCCCGAGAAGCCCGAGTACGCTAACTTCACGATCCGCGTCTCGGGCTATGCGGTGAAGTTCATCGACCTCACTCGGGAACAGCAGAACGACGTGATCGCGCGTACCACCCACTCCCGTCTCTGAGGTCGACCGACGAAGGGCCGTCTCCATTCCTGCGAAACATTCGGTGCCGCCGACGGCCCCGGCATCCGGTTCGTGGTCTTCCTCAAGGGGTGTCCGTTCCGCTGCCGGTATTGCCACAATCCGGATACCTGGGCCGGGACGGACGCCACGGAAGTGACCGCCGACGAGCTTCTCGCCCGAGCTCTCCGCTATCGCGCCTACTGGGGAGAGACGGGCGGCATCACCGTTTCCGGCGGAGAGCCCCTCCTGCAGCCCGAGTTCGTGCTCGAGCTTTTTGAAAAGGCCAAGGCTCACGGGGTGTCGACCTGCCTGGACACCGCCGCAGGTCCCTTTGTCCGTCGAGGTCCCGAGGGGATTTTCGAGCGCCTCTTCGCCGTGACCGACACCGTCCTCCTTGACATCAAGCACATGGATCCCGCCGCGCACCGGGATCTCACCGGGGCGGACAACGCCTCGGTCCTTGACTGCGCGCGTTATCTTGACGAGATCGGAAAGAACGTCTGGATCCGACATGTGCTCGTGCCCGGCTTCACCGATGCGCCCGAACACCTGAAGCAGCTGGCATCGTTTGTCGCGACCCTCACCAATGTCCAACGCGTCGACATCCTGCCGTATCATACTTTCGGCATCGCGAAATGGAAGGCCCTCGGACTCCCCTACACGCTGGAAGGCGTGGCCCCGCCGACAGCCAGGGCCCTTGCCGCCGCCCGGTCATTGTTTGACTCTGAGTCTGGCCTTTGATACACTTCAAGATAACCTTGCCAAAGGCATATCTTCAAGGAGATTTTGATGAACAAATGGATACAAATCGCTATTTTGCTTGCCGCGACGCTTGTCGCGAGCCGGCTCATCGGCCTCGGCAGTCGAATCCTTGACGCAAAGTTCCGAAAACGAGGCCATTCCCTCACGGGGCTCGCCCAGGTAGTGAAGCTCCTCCTCTGGTGCGGATCCGTCATTGTCGCGATTGCGCTCGCCTACGGCAAGTCGCCGGTCTACGTCCTCTCCGGCATGGGCGCCGCGACGGCCGTCCTCATGCTCGTGTTCAAGGATCCGATCGTCGGCTTCGTCACGGGCATTCAGATTTCGCAGAATGACATGGTCCGTGTCGGCGACTGGATCGAGGTTCCCGGCCAGGATGCGGACGGCACGGTCGTCGACATCACGCTGACCACGGTCAAGGTCAGGAACTGGGACAACACCATGACGATGGTCCCGGCCTATTCGCTCGTCTCGTCCGCGTTCAAGAACTGGCGGTTCATGTCGCTCTCCGGGGGGCGCCGCATCCGCCGCGCGATCCGCATCGACCAGCGGACGGTGCGGTTTCTCACGGACGAAGATCTCGTGCGGTTCCGCAAGATCGACCTGGTCCGCGATTATGTCGAGGAACGCCAGCGCGAAATCGAGGCGGCGAACGGCGAGGGGGCCTCGCGGGAGGAGTCCGCCGCCAACGGGCGCTGCCAGACCAACCTCGGCGTCTTCGAGGAATACATGCGGCGTTACCTGGCCAGCCGGCCCGAGATCAACGAGGAGCTGACGTGCATGGTCCGCCAGCTCGCGCCCACCGAACTCGGACTTCCGCTCGAGCTCTACTGCTTCACCAAGACGCGAAAATGGGTCGAGTACGAGCGCATCCAGACCGACATCTTCGACCATACGATTGCAGTTCTGCCCGCCTTCGGACTCAGAGTCTATCAGCGCTAGCCGGGCGGATTAAGGAAAGGAGAGGAAGACCATGGAAGACAGACGGACCTTTCTCACGGGAGCGGCGGCCTTCGCCGCGGCGGTTCCGGTCTGCGGACTCGGAGCCGGAGCTGCCGCCGACATCTTCCTGCCGAAGGCGGATGCGACCGGGGGCAAGGCGCTCATGGACCTTCTCGCCGCGCGGAAGAGCTCCCGCACGTTCGCGGACCGCGACATCGCGCCGGAGAAACTCTCTGCGCTCCTCTGGGCTGCAGGCGGAGTGAACCGTCCGGACGGACGCCGCACGGCGCCGACGGGTCGGAACGTGCAGGACATCGATGTCTACGTGATGCTGAGGACGGGCGTCTACCGCTACAACGCCGCGGAACAGAAGCTGACGCTTGTGAATGCCGGTGACTTCCGCAAAGAAGCGGGGCCGCAGGACTTTTGCCACACGGCGCCGGTGAACCTGTTTTATGTTCAGAACCTCGACAAGGCGATGAAGGGGGACGAGACGAGCACCGCGCGGTACGGCGGCATTCACACCGGCGCGATCATGCAGAACGTCTATCTTTTCTGCGCGCAGGAGGGTCTCTCCACCGTGGCCCGCGGTCTGATCGACCGCGCGGTCCTCAATGGAGTGCTCAAGCTCGGCGCCCGGCAGAGCGTCATTCTCGGTCAGACCGTCGGCTTCGCCGCGTAAAACAGCGAAAGGAATTCTCATCATGAAATACGTCATTGTCGGAGGTGTCGCGGCAGGCGCGAGTGCGGCGGCCCGTTTGCGGCGGCTGGACGAGAAGGCTGAGATCGTCCTCTTCGAAAAAGGGGCTGAAATCTCCTACGCGAACTGCGGACTTCCCTATCATGTCGGCGGCGTCATCAAGGACCGCGAACGCCTTTCGGTCATGCCGCCGGAGAAATTCGCGGCGTGGTTCAACGCGGACGTCCGCACGAAGAGCGAGGTCGTGTCCGTCGACCGTGCGGCCAAGCGCGTCACCGTCCGGGGCCCGGCCGGCGAATATGCCGAACCCTATGACCGGCTTCTCCTGGCGACGGGCGCGACGCCCGCGGGCGACGCGTATTCGGACGCCGAACATCCGCGCGTGGCGCACCTCTGGACGATCGCGGACATGGACCGCGTTCTCGCCAAGCTCGGTTCCGCGCGGAAGGTCGCCGTCGTCGGGGCCGGATTCATCGGCGTCGAACTCGTCGAGAACCTCGTCGAGCGCGGCCTCGAAGTCGTGCTGATCCAGCGGGGTGGACATGTCCTGCCGATCTTCGACCGCGAGATGGCGCAGCCGCTGGCGGCCGAGCTCCGGTCTCTCGGCGTCGAGATCCTCTTCGACCGGATGGTTTCGGCGTACAACGAGCGGCCGGACCGGCTGGAGCTCGTGCTGGACGACGGCAAGGTCGTCCCGGCCGACCTCGCCGTCGTTTCGACCGGCGTCCGTCCGCAGTCCGACCTCGCGAAGAACGCGGGACTTCAGCTCGGTCCGCGCGGACACATCGTCGTCGACGAATCGCTTCGGACGTCCGACCCCGACATTTTCGCCGCCGGGGACGTCATCGAAGTCGTGGACCCGATCTTCGGCGGGAAGACGGCCATCTCCCTCGCCGGTCCCGCGAACAAGCAGGGCCGCATAGCCGCGGACAACATGGCGGGCGGATCAAGCGCTTACAAGGGAACGCTCGGAGCCAGCGTCGTCAAGGTCGGAGCCCTGACCGCGGCTTCCGTGGGATCGACGGAAGAGCGTCTCGCGGCCTCGGGCCGCACGTTCCGCAAGATCTACATCCACCCTTCGTCCGCCGCCAGCTATTATCCTGGCGCGGCACGCCTGTCGATGAAGCTTCTCTTCGGAGACGACGGAACGATCTTCGGCGCGCAGCTCGTCGGCTCGAAGGGCGTGGACAAGCGGATCGATACGATCGCGCAGGCGATGAGGAACGGACGCAAGGCGCCGGACCTCGGCGAACTCGAGCTCGCCTATGCACCGCCGTACAGTTCGGCAAAAGACCCCGTGAACTTCCTCGGCTTCGTCGCCGAGAACGTCCTCACGGGGAAGAGCGATGTCGTTTCGGCGGACGCGATTCCCGCGGACGCGCAGATCATCGACGTGCGCGAGCCTGTGGAATCCGAACTCGGGTCCATTCCGGGGTCGATCAACATTCAGCTGGCCGATCTTCGGAACCGGATGGGGGAGCTCGCGAAGGACCGCTTTTACGTGACGTGCTGCGCCGTCGGCCTCCGTGGCTATCTCGCCGAACGCATTCTGAAGCAGAACGGCTTCAAGGTCGCGAACCTTTCGGGCGGCATGGCGACGTGGAAACTGTATCATCCGGAACCGCTTCCGCAGGCCGCGCCGGATCCGGCTCCGTCTCCGGCCCGCGCGCCGGCGGCCGCGGGTCCGATCTCCACGACTTTGGACGTCCGCCAGCTGCCGTGCCCGGGACCGGTCGTGCAGCTCAAGGCGACGTTCAAGGGTGCTGAAGCCGGCTTTTCCGTCCGGCTGACGGCCGACGCTTCGTTCGAGGCTGATCTGAGACGCTGGTGTGCGTCGAACGGCTGCACGGTGAATGATTTCGCGAAATCGGGCGGATCGCTCGCGGCGACGCTGGTCAAGGACGGTTCGGACGCCTCGGCCGCTCCGACCGCCTCCGCCGGATCGCCCGGTCCGCATTCGGTTGCGCTCGTCGTGTTCAGCAACGACCTGGACAAGGTCCTGGCGGCGCTCGTCCTCGCCAACGGACTCGCCGCGTCCGGCGCCGAGGTTGGAATCTTCTTCACCTTCTGGGGACTGACCGTGCTTCGCAAGAATCCGGCTCCGTCCGTCCGCAAGAACCTCGTGTCGCGGATGTTCGGCTGGATGCTGCCGACGGGCGCGACGAAGCTCGCGCTCTCGAAGATGCACATGCTGGGAATGGGGACGGGCCTGATGAAGGGGATCATGAAGAAGCAGAACATCATGTCGCTCCCGGAGCTCATCCGCTCCGCGAAGTCGGCCGGCGTCAAGTTCATCGCCTGCGACATGGCGATGGGGGTCATGGGGATCACGCGCGAGGAGCTCATCGACGAAGTTGACGAGGTCGCGGGCGTCGCGGCCTTCGCCGAACTCGCCCGGAAGAGCAACAACACGCTGTTCATCTAAAGGAGGAGCGAAAGAAATGAAAATGAATTTCGGACCCCGCTCGTGGCTGTACCCCATGCCCGTCCTGATCATCGGCTCGTACGACGAGAATGGCGTTGCGGATGCGATGAACGCCGCCTGGGGCGGAATCTCGCTCGAGGACCGGATTTCTGTCTGCGTGGACGATTCGCACAAGACGACCGCGAACGTCTTGAAGCGCAAGGCGTTCACCGTGCATGTCGCGGACGCGGCCCATCTCGTCGGCTGCGACTACGTCGGGTGCGTCTCGGCGAACACGGCGCCGGACAAGCTCGACAAGACCGGCTGGCACCTCGCGAAGAGCGCGTTCGTCGACGCGCCGGTGATCGAGGAGCTGCCGATGGTGCTCGAGTGCGAGCTCGTCTCTTATGACAAGGCGGACTGCCGGATGGTCGGGAAAATCGTCAATGTCGGCATCGAGGATCGTTGCCTCGGCTCGGACAGCAAGGTCGACCTCGCGAAGCTCGATCCGATCACGTACGATCCGGTCAACCACGTCTACCTGAAGCTCGGTCCGGTGGCCGGCACGGCGTTCAATGCCGGCCTCGCGCTCAAGTGATTTGCCAAAACGCCATGAAAGAAAGCTGCACATGGAAACGCTGATTGTCAACGCCCATCCGTTTCCGAACGACGACGCGCATTTCTCGCAGAAGCTCCTGAAGGGCTTTCTCGCGAAGTACGATGCGAAGTTCTCGCGGAACGACCTCGACATCGTGAACCTCTACGAAGAGGACCTTCCCAGCATCGGCAAGGATCTGCTGACCCTCTGGGGCGCGCAGATGGCCGGTCAGGCGCTGACCGAGGAGCAGAAGGCGCTGTCCGCGCGGCAGATGCGCTATCTCGATCTCTTCCAGGCCGCGAAGCGCGTCGTCTTCGTCTCGCCGCTCTACAACTTCAACCTGCCCTCGCGCCTCAAGGACTTCATCGACAACGTCATGGTCGCGGGCCAGACGTTCAAGTACACGGAGAAGGGCCCGGCGGGCCTCCTGACGGACGATCACCGTGGGCTTCTCCTGTCCGCCAGCGGTTCGGTCTACACCAACAACGACCAGTACACCGCGTTCGAGTTCCACTACCATTACCTCAAGAGCGTCCTGTGCACCATTGCGGGATTCTCCTCGTTTGCGGCGGTCCGCGCCCAGGGCGTGGCGATTCTTGCGGCCGACCAGGTCATGGCGTCCGCGAATCTTCAGCTCGACGCGGAGTTCGACAAGTTCTACGCCTGACCCGGTCATCCAGGCGCCCGCACAATCCAGACAATCCAAACACTCTAACAACCCAAACCCTGAAAAATGGTATAATTTCAAGGCTTCCGGGTGCTGTGACGTACGGTGCGTCCTGGCTGAGAAAAGACCGGTTTGACCTGATCGGGGTAATGCCCGCGTAGGAAAGGATCCGAATGACGCAGTTGATGTCCGCCCGCCAGGGCGTTGTGACCGAGGCGATGAAGACTGTCGCCGCGAACGAGGGAATCGATGTCGAGGCCGTCCGCGCGGCAGTCGCCTCCGGCGAGGCGGTGATTCCGCTCAACGTCCATCACAAGAACGCACGCCCCGTCGGGGTCGGACGCATGTTCACGACGAAGATCAACGCCAATCTCGGACGGAGCGTGACGCATTCGGGGAAGGGCGACGAGCTCAGCAAGCTCGTGGTCGCCCTTGAGGCGGGCGCGGACTTCGTCATGGACCTCTCGGTCGGCACCGACGATCTCGGTGCGATCCGCCAGGGCATGCTGGACGCGAGTCCGGCTCCCCTCGGGACGGTTCCTGTCTACGAGACCATTTCGCGCCTCGACGGCGACATCCCCCAGATGGATCCGTCCTTCCTCCTGGATGTCATCCGCGCCCAGGCGGAGCAAGGCGTCGACTTCATGACGCTCCACGCGGGACTCCTCCTCCGTCACATTCCCCACGCGATGGACCGCATCATGGGCATCGTCTCCCGCGGCGGCGCCATCATGGCCGAGTGGATGATGGAGAACGGCGTCGAGAATCCGCTCTACACCCATTGGGACGAGGTGCTCGACATCCTGGCCGAGCACGACGTGACGGTCTCGCTCGGCGACGGTCTCCGGCCGGGCTGCCTTGCGGATGCCTCGGACGCGGCCCAGTTCGGCGAACTCGACGTTCTGGGCGAACTCGTCGACCGCTGCCGCGCGCGCGGCGTCCAGGTCATGGTCGAGGGTCCGGGGCACGTCCCGTTCGACCAGATCCGAATGAACATGGAGCGCCAGCAGGAAGTCTGCCACAAGGCGCCGTTTTACGTCCTCGGACCCGTGACGACCGACATCGCGCCCGGCTACGACCATATCGTGTCCGCGATCGGCGCGACGGCCGCGGCCACCTACGGCGCGTCGCTTCTCTGCTATGTGACGCCGGCCGAGCATCTGGGACTTCCGGACGCGGAGGAAGTCCATCAGGGCTGCATCGCCTACCGTATCGCCGCGCATGCGGGTGACGTCGCGCGCGGACTCAAGGGCGCGCGCGACCGTGACGACGCGATGGCGCGCGCCCGCGCCGACTTCGACTGGGACCGTCAGTTCTCCCTCTGTCTCGATCCGAACCACGCCCGCGCGCGCTGGCTCCAGACACGCGCCTTTACGGACGAGGCTCACGGCGACGACCACTGCTCGATGTGCGGCAAGCAGTTCTGTGCCGTGCGCACGTCCCGCCGCATCAAGAAACTCGCCGCCGAGCGTCTTCCGCGCTGAGTGTCCGTCGCCGACGCTGGCGTTTTAACGGAATCTTAACAAAATCCTAATCTGTCTTTAACATTCCTTTGCGATAATCCAGGGGAATGAAAGAGACAATTGCAGTTTTCGGCGGGCTGGCTATTTTCGTATACGGCATGGGACTCATGAGCGACGGGCTCAAGGAGTCGGCCGGCGAAAAGCTCAAGGCGGTGCTCGGGTACATGACACGCAACCGCGTCTTCGCGATTCTGGCGGGCATGCTGGTCACGGGGCTCATCCAGAGCTCGTCCGCCACGAGCGTGATGACGGTCGGTTTCGTCAACGCGGGACTGCTGTCGCTCCAGCAGGCGATCGGCGTGATTTTCGGCGCGAATATCGGCACGACGGTGACCGGACAGATCGTGTCGCTGCAGCTGGACGACCTCGCGCTGCCGGCCTTGACGGCCGGCGTCATCGGACTGATGATCGCCCGGCGGACGGTAACGCGCGGCCTCTGGCGGACGGTGCTCGGCTTCGGGCTTCTCTTCTTCGGCATGACGATGATGTCGAGCGAGCTCAAGGCGCTGGCGAAGGAGCCGGCCTTTCTCGCGTTCTTCTCCCGCTTTGACTGCACGCCGGACCCGACCGGATATCTGCCGGTTTTCTCCGTCTTGGGCGCGGTGGCCGTCGGCACGCTCTGCACGATGCTGGTGCAGAGCTCGTCCGCCACCATCGGCATCACGATCGCGCTGGCCGCGACCGGCGTCATTCCGATCTGGACGGCGGTTCCGATCGTGCTCGGCGACAACATCGGCACCACGATCACCGCGGTGCTGGCGGCAATCGGCGGCACGGTGAATGCGCGGCGGACGGCACTCGCCCATGCGCTGTTCAACGTCTTCGGCACGGCTTGGGTGCTGCTGAGTTTCCTGATCGTGGTCAAGGGCGCAAACGGCGTCTCCGCCCCTGCCTTCTTCCATGTCGTCAATGCGTGCGCGCCGGGAGACGCCTTCGCCGGCGAGAACCTCGGACGGTTTGTCGCCATGGCGCATACGGTCTTCAACATCTCCAATGTCATCGTCCTGTCGTTCTTCATTCCGCTTCTGGCGCGGCTCTGCTCCTGGATCATCGCCGACGATCGGGCGCAGAAGGCGCTGGCGCTGGAGCCGCATCTGCTCGAAACGCCGGAACTCGCGCTGTACGCCGCGCGCCAGGCCCTCGGCGACATGACGCGCCGCTCGTGCACGATTGCATCCGTGGCGCTCAAGGGCTGCCTCGGACGGTCGGAAGTCGACGAAGAGGCCGTTCAGAACGCCGAGCGGGAAATCGACGAGATGCAGTCGGGCATGAGCGACTACGTGGTTGCGATCTCTCAGCGGAAACTCACCGAACGCCAGGCTGCGATGCTGCCGGAGTTCGTCCACTGCATCAACGACGCGGAGCGGATTTCCGACATTGCGGTCAAGATCTTCCGCAAGGCCGAGCATGTCCAGCGTCAGGGGCTGCCTGAGGACCTGCTCGGGTCGATGAACCAGCTGGTCGGCAAGCTCCGAGCCTTCTCGCGCGAGACCGTCCATGGCGTCCGCGCGGGCGAGCGGCTGGCGGTGGATCCGCGGCTGACGGAGAAGGGTCTCAAGGACGAGGCCCGGGACCTCTCGCGCAAATACGCCGAAGGCTGGGAGGGCATTGACGCGAACGCGCCCAAGAACCTGGGCTTTCTGACCGTCCTCTCCGCGGTCCGAGACATTTCCCGCCATGTCGGCAACATTGCCGAGCGAATACCGGTGCTGGGTTAATGGTATAATACGGATATGGCAAAAATCCTGGTAGTCGAGGACGATCCGTCGATCAGGCGAATCATCGCGCTGGCGGTGAAGGGCGACGGACACAAGGTCGTCGAAGCCGATTCCGGCGACGAAGGGCTTTCCGCCGTGCGGACCCAATCTCCCGATCTCGTCCTGCTGGACGTCATGCTGCCGGGCCTGGACGGAATCGAGGTCTGCCGGCGCATCAAGTCCGATCCGGCCCTTTCGTCCACGGCCGTCGTGATGCTCACGGCGAAGGGAGAGGAGAGGGACATCGTCGCCGGGCTCGACGCCGGCGCGAACGACTATGTCACCAAGCCGTTTTCGAAGGCGGTCCTTCTGGCGCGCCTGAGGGCGGCGCTGCGTCGGGACGGGAATTCGTCCGGCGGTTCGATTTCCCTCGACGGGCTCACCCTCGACGACACGACGCACGTGGTGGAATGCGGCGGAGAGGACCTCAAGCTCACCCTGACGGAATACCGGATCCTGGAGCTGCTGTTGCGCAATCGCGGGCGGGCGTTCGAACGTTCGCGGATCATCGACCGCATCTCCGACGGCGAGAAGATCGTGACGGACCGGACGATCGACGTCCAGATGGTCGGACTTCGGCGCAAGCTCGGGGACTGGGCGTCGCACATCGAAACCATCCGAGGGGTGGGCTACAGGCTGGAGTAGACGATGAATCCTTTTGCATTCGCCGTGCTGCTTCTGAGCGGTCTGGTCGTCTTCCTGGTCTTCTTCTTCACGCGGCGGTTGACGGGACGTGTCGATGCCCAGGCTCGCCAACTCGAGATCGCGGCCTCCAACGAGCGCTTCCGACGCGACTTCACGTCCAATGTCTCGCACGAGCTGAAGAGCCCGGTCACGGCCATTCTCGGGGCGGTGGAGATTCTCGGAGACGGAGCGGAGATCTCCGAAGGCGAGCGCAAGGAGCTGTTCGGAATCATCCGCTCCGAAAGCGGACGTCTCGGGAGCCTTCTCGGCGACATTCTGGCGCTGGCCGAGATCGAGCGCGAGCAGGCGGAGCCTGCGGCCGCGATGGCGCGCGTGCAGCTGTCCGACGCCATCGCGGCCGTGGTGACGCGGGAGTCGCCCAAGGTGCGCGTGCGGGACGTGCAGCTCGAGCTTGTACGGAACGACGCCGCGGTCGTTATGGGCGATGCGGTGCGGCTGGAGGACGCGCTCGTCAATCTCATCGACAACGCCTTGCGGTACTCGGGGTCCGACCGGATTGCCGTTTCCTCCGAGGCGCGGGACGGCAGAGTCGCGGTGTCCGTGACGGATTACGGAATCGGCATTCCCGCGGAACACCTGCCGCACATCTTCGAGCGCTTCTACCGGATCAACAAGTCCCGCAGCCGCGCGCTCGGGGGAACCGGCCTCGGCCTCGCGATCGTGAAGCACATCGTTCAGCTGCATGGCGGCGAAGTTGCGGTCGATTCGGTGCCGGGACGGAAAACGGTTTTTTCGTTTGCGCTTCCGATTGCCGAATAGCCGATTTTTCCGCCGAGCCGTCCGAGGTCCTGAAAAGGAGAACATCATGGAAAGTTTCGAGTTCTGTTCCCCCACGCGGTTTGTCTTCGGACGCGGCGCCGAACGCAAGACCGGCGAACTGATCGCGCGTCAGGGGTGCCGCAAGGCGCTTCTGCACTTCGGCGGCGGCAGCATCAGGAAGCACGGCGCCTACGACCGCGTCGTCGCCTCGCTCGAGGAGGCTGGCGTCGGCTTCGTGACGCTCGGGGGCGTCCGGCCGAATCCGAGGAGCGGACTTGTCCGCGAGGGCATTGCGCTGGGCCTGCGCGAGGGCGTCGACTTCGTGCTCGCGGTCGGCGGCGGCAGCGTCATCGACTCGGCGAAGGCGATTGCCTTCGGGATGCTGTACGACGGCGATTTCGCCGACTTCTTTTTCGGCAAGGACGTGAAGAATCCGAAGCCCGTGACCGCGGCGCTTCCGGTCGGCGCGGTCCTGACGATTGCGGCGGCGGGCAGCGAAGGCTCGCCGAACAGCGTCATCAACCTGGAGCCCGGCAACCTGAAGCGCGCCGCGACCGGCGAGGCGCTGCGGCCGAAATTCGCCGTTCTCAATCCCGAGCTCACCTACACGTTGTCCTCCGAACAGACGGCGTGCGGCGCGGTCGACATCTTCGCCCATCTCGCGGAACGCTATTTCACGCCGTCCCGGGACGTCAGGGTGTCCGACGAACTCTGCGAGGGCCTCATGCGCGCGGTCGTCGCCGCCAGCGTCACGGCGCTCGCGCGTCCCGACGACTTCGCCGCCCGGTCAGACCTGATGTGGGCCGGGTCTCTCGCGCACAACAACGTGTGCGGCGCGGGGCGGAAGCAGGACTGGGCCAGCCACGCCATCGAGCACGAACTCTCCGCGAAGTACGACTGTCCGCACGGCGCAGGGCTCGCGGTGGTGATGCCGGCCTGGATGGAGTACGTGAAAGGGGCCGACCTCGGGCGCTTTGCGCGGTTCGGCGATCGCGTCTTCGGCGTTGCGAAGGGGTCGGAGGCCGCGATGGCGGACGCCGCGATCGCGGCCTACTGCGGCTGGCTGAAGTCGCTCGGCATGCCCCGGACGCTTGAGGAAGTCGGCGGCACGGCCGAGGACATCCCCGCTCTTGTCCGGCAGCTCGGACTCGGAGGGAACACGCTGGGCGCCTTCAAGCCGCTGACGGAAGCGGACGTCGCGAATGTTCTCATGAAGACCGTGGCCTGACGCGGTCTGCGTTGTGGTATAATTTACAGGCAGAGGAAGGGTCCAGATGAAAGCCATTATCGTCGGAGCCGGCTTTACCGGCGTGCAACTGGCGCAAAAACTGGTTGCGGAGAAGTGGGACGTGGTCTTGATCGACAAGAGTTCGGGCCGCGTCCGGGAGGCCGAGAGCGCTCTCGACTGCTCGGTCGTTTCCTCTGAGGGAAACAGCCTTGACGTCCTGGAGTCTTCCGGCGTCGCCTCCGCGGATGCGCTGGTGGCGGTGACCGAGGATGACGAAACCAACATGATGACGTGCGCCCTGGTCGAGGCGGTGTATCCGCAGATCCTCACGATCGCGCGCGTCCGCAACGACGCCTACTATACGCAGGCGCTGCTGGACCAGGAGAAGGAGAATCCCCGACGGCGCATTTTCGGCGTCGGGCATATGGTCCGCCCGAACGTCGAGATCTCCGCGGCGATCGTTCGCTCCGTGATGAGCGGTGCGGTCGGCGACCTGATCGAGCTGGACGAAGGATGGATCGTCCTCTGCATCACGGTCGGAGCGGAGAGCCCCCTGGTCGGTTTGTCGCTGAAGCAGCTTCCGTCGGTGGAGGGCTGGAAGTTCCTGGTGGCCTACGTGATGTCCGGGGAGACGACCTCGCTTCCCGACGGCTCGACCGAGCTGCATGTCGGCGACCGCGTGGGCGTTCTCCTTCAGAGGTCCGATGTCGCCGGGCTTCTCGCCCTCGCGCGGGTGAAGCCGGGATCTTCCCGCCGGATGGCGGTCTATGGCGCCGGCCGCATCGGCGGACGCGTAGTGGATGGCGTGCGCCGGACAGGGCGCAAGTCGCCGCTCGCAGCGTTGTTCAGCCCTCTGGACCGAGACCGCCGCAATCTCATTTTGGTCGATCCCGATCCGGATCTCTGCCTTTCGCGCTCCGACGAGTTTCGCGACGTCCGCGTGATCTGCGGGGACATGACGGACAGGAGCGTCGTTGACGAGGAGGAGCTCGATTCCTGCGGACTCGTGGTCGCGGCCTCCGAGAACTTCGACCGCAACCTCGTCGTCGCCGCCTACATGAAGTCGATCGGCGTTCCGAAGACCATCGCGCTGACGGAAAACGCGGAGGTTGCGGAAATCGCCCGCAAGCTCGGGATTGACGTAACCGTGCCGATGCGGGAGACGGTTGTGGACAACATCTTGAGCTATCTGCGCGGTCCGACCGTGAGCTCCGTCCACACCATCTGCGGAGGCGACTGCGAGCTTGTGACCTGCAGGGTCATGGACCGGAGCCGCGCCGCGGGCAAGGCGCTCAAGGACATCGCCGTCGCCGGCGAGTTTCTCCTGCTGCTGGTGCGCCCGGCGGACGGCGGACCGGCCGTCATGCCCTGCGGGAACACGGTCCTGACGCCCGGGTGCGAGGTCGTGCTCGTCGCCCGCGACGGCCGCAAGGTCGCCGGGATCTTCGCGGGCTGAAAGGAGTTCCGATTATGCCGTCGCTGGTTCTTCGTGCCCTTGGCTTCGTCATGGCCGTCTTCTCCCTGGGATTCGTCCCGCCGGTGGCTCTGGCCTGGTGGGATGGAGAGCTCGCGGTACTCGAGGCCTTCGCCGCGCCAATGGCGGTCTCGTGGCTGCTGTCATGCCTGATGGTGAGCCTGTCTCGTCGCGGGGTGAAGACGCGGGATGCCTCGAATGCCTTCGTGATCGTTGCCTGCGCGTGGCTCGTGGCGTCGTTCCTGGGGGCGCTCCCGTTCTATCTGAGCGGATGCTATCCGTCGGTGGCGGACGCCGTCTTTGAAAGCGTCAGCGGCTTCACCACCACTGGGGCATCGGTGATCGCCGACGTCGAGTCGCTGCCGCGCAGCATCAACTTCTGGCGCTGCGAAACGCATTTTCTCGGCGGCATGGGGGTGATCGCGCTCGTGGTGGCCATTCTCCCGCTCCTCGGCGAAGGCGGATTCAGCCTCATCAAGGCCGAGTCCTCGGGTCCCGAGAAGGGAAAGATCACGAGCCGCATCGCCGATACCGCCAAGGCGCTCTGGCTGATCTACGCCGGCAT
Source organism: uncultured Lentisphaeraceae bacterium (assembly GCA_964650165.1). Taxonomy (GTDB): domain Bacteria; phylum Verrucomicrobiota; class Kiritimatiellia; order RFP12; family UBA1067; genus UBA1067. The sequence goes on along the minus strand of CAZYQF010000016.1, from coordinate 8,112 downwards.
GACTGCGGTGCAGGCGCTGATGCTGAACGCCGCGGGGATGAACTGGTTCGAGTCCGTCTGTCATGCCTTTTCGACGATGGGCACCGGAGGCTTCTCGACCCGCAACGCCAGCGTGGGCGGATACCATAGCTCTGCGATTGAATGGATCTGCACTGTCTTCATGCTCCTTGCGACGGTCAACTTCGCGCTGTACTACCAGATGTTCTCCGGACGGTTCTCCCGGGTCCGACGGAATTCGGAACTCAAGGTGTTCGGGATGATCGTCCTGTTGGCCGTCGCCGCGGTGACCGCGATCCAATTCGCCGGACCCGAGACCTTTCCGTCGGTGCTGCGCGGCGCTGCGTTTCAGGTAGCCTCGATCGTCTCGACCACCGGCTTCATGACCGAGGACTACCTCCTCTGGGCGCCGGCAAGCCATGTCATCCTGCTTTCGCTGTTCCTGATCGGCGGCTGCTCGGGGTCGACGGCGGGCGGCGTCAAGGTCATCCGCTGGACGGTTCTCGCCAAGCAGCTCCGAAACGAGATTCGCCGCCTGCGGCATCCGCACGGCGTCTTCACGCTGCGGATCAACGGCGTTTCCGGCCGCGACGAGATGGTCTCCGTGGTCGGCACGTTTGTGTTCGTCTACATGGCCCTCGTGCTGCTGACGACTTTCGTCGGGGCGCTCGGCGGACTCGACTTGCTCACGGCCTTCACCGGGGCGCTCAGCATGGTCGGCAACGTGGGCCCCGCCTTCGGGGCCCTCGGGCCGACGGCCAACTGCGGATTTCTGCCGGATGGCGTCAAGTGGTGGTATTGCATGGCGATGCTGGCGGGCCGCCTGGAAATCTACACCTTCATCATTTTGGGCGTGAAGGCGTTCAGGTCCGCAATGTGGTATAATTAACGGACGACCGAGCTTGTCGGAATCGGAGCGGCGAATCTTGCCGCGGCGATTGCGGAGCAATGAAGGCCGTATGATGAACGACTTCGGAATAGTGCTGGTGCGGCCCGAAATTCCGCACAACACGGGAGCCATCGGACGGCTCTGCGTCGGCCTTGGCGTTCCGCTTCATCTGGTTCGTCCGCTCGGCTTCCGTCTGGACGACCAGTCGGTCGCCCGCGCGGGACTGGACTACTGGCCCTACCTCGACATCCGAATCCACGACACCTGGCAGGAGTACCTGTCGTCCGTCCGTCCGAAGCGACTCTTCTTCCTCTCGACGCATGGCGAGAAGTCGCTCTACGACTGCCGGTTCGAACCCGGCGCCCAGCTCGTCTTCGGAAACGAGAGCTCGGGGCTTCCGAAGCCGCTCTACGAAACGTGCAGGGACGACCTTTTCCGGATTCCGATGCCGGGCGAGCATGCGCGCTCGATCAACTTGGCCAACGCGGTGTCGATCGCCGCGTACGAATGCCATCGTCAGATGACTCTGCGGGGAACATGAAGAATGGACGATTTCCGAGAGACGTTCAAGGGGAGCCGGACTGACAAGCTTGTCCGAATCTGCGAGTTGGTCCGCAGCTGCGGCGCGTTCATCCGAAACGCCGACCGGAGCAGCCTGCAAGTCGACGACAAGGGCGGTCGCGCGAACTTCGTGACCGCGTATGACAAGGAGGTCCAGGAACGTCTCCGCGCAGGGCTGGCGGAGATCCTGCCCGAGGTGACGTTCGTCGGCGAGGAAGGCGAGGGGAACGGCTACCGTCCCCGGGGAAGCTTCTGGATCGTCGACCCGATCGACGGCACGACCAATTTCATCAAGGACTACCGCGTGAGCGCGGTGTCCGTGGCGCTGGTCGTCGACGGCGCGGCCGAACTCGGGGTCGTCTACAATCCGTATCTCGACGAGATGTTCACCGCCGTCCGCGGCGAGGGCGCCTGCTGCAACGGCAAGCCCGTCCGGGTCTCCGAGGAGCCGCTCGAGCGCGGCGTCGTCCTGTTCGGCACGGCGCCCTACAATCCGGAGTTTGCCGAGAAGACCTTTGCGCTCGCGAGGGCCTACTTCGAGAAGTCGCTCGACATCCGCCGAAGCGGTTCGGCGGCGCTGGACCTCTGTTACGTCGCGGCGGGACGCGCGGAGCTGTTCTTCGAGTTCCGGCTTTCGCCGTGGGATCACGCGGCGGGCGGGCTCGTTGTCCGCGAGGCGGGCGGCCTCGTCTCGGACCTTGACGGAAACGAGCCTCGCTACGACCGCCCCTGCACGATATTGGCGCGGAACGCAACGGTGCGTCCGCTGGAGTCCGCCGGCTAAAGCCGGCGAAAGTCACTGAACCTGTTGAAAGGAAACACAAGATGCCCTTGTTTGAGATCAACGGCGCGGCGTGCGTCAAGTGCGGCGCCTGCGTGCGCGACTGCTTCTTCGGGGCGCTGAAGACCGGCGAGGACGGCTTCCCGACGATGAAAAATCCCGAGAAGTGCATGCGTTGCCAGCATTGCTTCGCGATCTGTCCGAAGGGCGCGATCACGTTCGACGGCCTGAAGCCGGAAGATTCGCTTCCGCTCGCGGGGCTCGCGCTTCCCCGGGCTGAGGAGGTCGAGAACTGGCTGCACGTGCGGCGGTCGACGCGGCGCTATGCGGACCGCGACGTCGATCCGGCCGTCCTGGACCGCATCCTGAAGGCGCTGGCGAACAGCCCGACCGGCTGCAACGCGCGCGCGCTGACGTTCACCTGCTACCGCAGCCGCAAGACGATGACGGACTTCCGCAATGGCTTCATCAAGGCAATCGAGGAGCACCGCGACGGCACCAAGCTGCTGCCGCGCTGGCTCGCGGTCCCGGCGATCCGCATGCGCAAGGGCGGAGAGGACATGTTCTTCCGCGGTGCGCCCGCCGTTCTCATCATCTCGTCCGACGAGAACGATCCCGCCGTCACGACGCCGCACGAGGACGTCGCCGCCGCCTGCACCTACTTCGAGATGCTCGCGCAGGCGAACGGGCTCGGCACGTGCTGGTGCGGCTTTCTCAAGCTGGTCCAGAAGGAGGTGCCGGAACTCCTCGAGAAGGCCGCCGGCATTCACGGCACGACGTCGTTCTACGCGATGCTCTTCGGTTATCCCGCCGTTTTCTATCGCCGCGGCGTGCAGCGCGACGGCTATGCCAGGATCGTCTATGGCGGAGAATAAGCTCAATTTCGCGCAAAAGACGCGTAAATTATGATATAATCGCCGATATGAGAACTGCTTCTATCGAACGCAAGACCAAAGAGACTCAGATTCAGCTCGAGCTGAACCTTGACGGGGCTGGAGAAGGTACGGTTCAAACCGGCATCGGATTCTTCGATCACATGCTGGAGCTTCTGAAGAAGCATGCGCTGATCGATCTCACGGTCAAGGCGAACGGCGATCTCCAGGTCGACTACCATCACACGGTGGAGGACGTCGGCCTGGTGTTCGGCAAGGCGCTGGACCAGGCGCTGGGCGACCGCAAGGGAATCGTCCGCTACGGCTTCGCGTCCGTTCCGATGGACGAGGCGCTGTGCGAGACTTCGCTGGATCTCGGGGGGCGTCCGTTTCTCGTGATGCAGTGCGCCATGAAGCACACGATGGTGAAGGATTTCGAGGTGAAGCTCGTCGAGGAGTTCTTCCGCGCGGTTTCCGTCGAGTCGCGTTCCAACATCCATCTCCGCCAGATTTACGGAGACGAAGCGCATCATGTCTGCGAAGGCCTCTTCAAGAGCTTCGCACGCGCGCTTCGCGCGGCGAAGGCCGTGGATCCGCTTGAGAAGGGAGTTCCCTCTTCGAAGGGAGTGATTTGAATCGACGCGACTTCCTTCTGGGAGCTGCGGCGGCCGTTGGCTGCGCCGGATGCGCGGGGACGACGGCCCGATCGGGAGATGGGAGCCGGCTCCTTTTCGGAGCCTGCCTTTCGTCAGTCGGGGAGATTGCGACGATGCGCGATCTCGGTTATGATTTCTGGGAGGGCGGCGTCGCCCAGGCGCTCGATCCAGACAAGGACGACGGCTGGTGGCGGACGCAGAAGGAAGAGCTCGCACGGCGTCCTCTTCCGCTTCGCAGCTGCTGCGGATTCATCCCGGGAAGATTCCGCCTGACGGGTCCGAAGGCCGACCCCGCGCCGGCGCTCGACTATGCCGAGCGGGCGCTCCGGCGGGCGGACGAGATCGGGGTCAAGACGGTCGTGTTCGGCTCGGGCGGCGCGCGCAACGTGCCCGGCGACTTCACGGACATCTCCCGTGCGCCGGACACCGAGGAAGGCGCGCGCCAGTATGCCGCGTTCTGCCGGGAGATCGTCCGCCGCATTTCCGATCTCAGGACCGTCCAGGTCGCGATCGAACCCCTGCGACCGAAGGAGTCCAACATCGTCAACTATGTCTTCCAGGGACTTGCGATCTGCGCGGCGGTCAACTCCCCGCGGCTCGGACAGCTGGCCGACGTCTTTCACATGATGATGGGCGGCGACGATGCTTCGGTCCTGACGTCGCCCGCGGCGCAGAAGTGGCTGAACCATGTCCATGTCGCCGAATTTCGAACCCGGATGTTTCCGGGCCATGATCCGGCGCAGGTCGTTCGCCTTCGCCCCTATTTCAGGGCTCTCGCGTCCTCCGGCTATTCGGGGAGCGTCAGCTGCGAATGCGGCTGGGGCGAGCGCAGGGACCTTGCCGCAAATCTCAAGACCGCGCTCGAAACCATGAAAGGACTTGTCTGATGGAAAGAATCGACAGACGGGAATTCTGCACGGGAGCCGCGGGGCTCGCGGGAATCATCGCGGCCGGCTGCGGTCCGTCCCTCTACGCGGCCGGAGCGAACGAGAAGATCCGCGTGGCGTGCGTCGGCTATTCCGACCGCTTTCACCAGACGCTGCTGCCGTGCTTCCTCCATCACAGCAAGGAGCTCGGATTCGACATGGTCGCGGTCGCGGACCTCTGGAAGAAGAGACTCGACGAGCACGCGAAGCCGGCGATCGAAAAGGCGATCGGACACGAGGTGGAGGCGTTCGGCAGCGACATTGCGCTCTACGAGGCCAAGAAGCGCCTCGGACTCGATGCCGTCATCATCTCGACGGCGGATTTCCAGCATGCCCAGCACGCGGTGCATGCCGCGGAGGCAGGTTGCGACGCCTACTGCGAAAAGCCGATCGCCGAGGACATGTATTCCGCGAACCTGCTGCTCGATGCGGTGAACGCGAAGCGCGCCGGGGGCGCGATGAATCCGGGCTCGGTCCTGCAGGTCGGCTCCCAGCGCCGTTCCGGCAGGCGCTATATGGCCGCTCGCGACTTCATCCGGTCCGGAAAGTTCGGCGACATCAGTTCCGTCAATCTCACGTGGAACGTCAACCAGCCCCGTCGCTGGCGCCGTGACGAGGAGCTGGTCGCTTCGCTGAAGAAAGAGGACGTCGACTGGAACCTGTGGCTTTTGGACCGGGATCCGAAGGAGAATCCGTTCGATCCGCGCAAGTATCTCGAGTTCCGCCTTTTCTGGCCGTTTTCGTCGGGCATTCCCGGCCAGTGGATGTGCCACCAGATCGACACCGTCGCCTGGTTCATGGGACAGCCGTATCCGAAGAGCGCGGTCGCCTCCGGCGGACTCTACCAATGGGCCGACGGACGCCAGAGCTACGACACCTTCGCGACGCTGATGGAATACGGCGAGTCGGGCGTGAAGGGCGGAGGCTTCCAGGTGATGTTCCAGTCCCGTCAGACCAACTGCGCCGGCGGGACCGATCCGCATCACGAGTCGCCCGTGGAGAAGTACTTCGGTCCGAACGGCTGCATCGACCTTGGCTCCGGATGCGTGACCAACGAGGGCGTCGAGCGTGCGAAGCCGACGAGCGAGAAGCTTCCGGCGCCGAGCGAGACGGTCGTCACTTCCGCCAACACCGGGGGCGATCCGCTCACGTCCGCGCACATGCGCAACTGGATGGAATGCGTCCGCGCGCGCACCAATCCGAACGCGCCCGTCGAGGCCGGCTACAGCCATTCGGTCGCGCTGATCATGTCCAATGCGGCGCTTCGCACCGGCCTGCGCGCGACCTTCGACTGCAAGACGCGGCAGGTCCTTGCCGGAGGGAAGCCGTGGACCGGCTACGCCTCCGTCGCCGACGGTAATTTCTTCACCAAGATCTTTTAACCAGAATTATGACAGTACTACCAGCCATCGATCTCAAGGACGGGAAATGCGTGCGCCTCCGTCAGGGAAGTGCGGACGACGTGACGGTTTACGGCGACGATCCGGCCGAGCAGGCCAGGGACTGGCGCGACCAGGGCGGCAACGAACTCCACGTCGTCGATCTGGACGGCGCCTTTGCCGGCACCCCGAGGCATGCCGCGGTCATCGCACGCATCATCGAGGCCTTCGGAGGCCCCGTGGAGGTCGGCGGCGGACTGCGCACGCCCGAGGCGCTGCGCGCGGTCATCGAGGCGGGCGCCACCCGCGCGATCATCGGATCCGCCGCGCTCGATGATCCGGCGTTCCTGTCCGAGGCGCTCGAGCTCTACGGCGACCGGATCGCTGTCGGCATCGACGCCCGAAACGGCTTTGTCCAGACCAAGGGCTGGGTCGAGACGACTCGGACGAAGGCGACGGACCTCGCCGCCGCGGTCGCCAAGCTCGGCGTCAAGACGATCATCTACACCGACACGGCGACGGACGGCATGCTGGGCGGTCCCAACCTCACCCAGATGGCCGCGATCTGCGACATCGCCCCGACGTGCCAGATCACCGCCTCGGGCGGCGTCTCCTCGGTTTACGACATCCAGAACCTCAAGGCCCTGGAGCGTCCGAACCTTCGCGCCGCCATCGTCGGCAAGGCGCTTTACGACGGACGCGTGTCCCTCAAGGACATGAACCTCGCCGCGCTGTAAGATGAGCGAACCCAAAGTCGTCAGAGCCGGAGCGGTTCGGACGGTCCTCGTTCCGTGCGAGGCCGAGTCCGTCGCGGTCGGCATCTTCGTCGCCAGCGGCTCGCGTCACGAGGACGCAAAGACCGCGGGCATCTCCCATTTCATCGAACACATGCTCTTCAAGGGCACGCCCACGCGCAAGCCGGTCGACATCACCCGCGCGATCGAGGGGCACGGCGGAAACTTCAACGCGATGACCGGCGAGGAAGCGACATGCTATTTCGCCCATCTTCCCGACGAGTATCTGGGCGAGGCCGTCGACGTCCTCTCGGACATGTACCTGAATGCGTCGATCGCCCCGGGCGAGTTCGCGCGCGAAAAGCAGGTCGTGATCGAGGAGATCAAGATGTACGCGGACGAGCCCGACTCCGTCGTGATGGAGAACCTGCAGCGCAATCTCTTCCCCGAGTCCCATCTCGGCGCTCCCGTCGCGGGAACTCCCGCCTCGCTCGCGCCGATGCGTCCGGCGGACTTGAAGCGGCATATCCGCCGACATTACCGCGCGGACAACACCGTTGTCGTGATCGCCGGGCATTTCGACGAGGCCCGGGCCGTCGACATCGTCGCCCGCGCCTTCAAGCCCCTTAAAAACGGCACGCCCCCTCGGCCTTCTAAAAAGCCCAAACCTTCTCAGCCGATTCCGTCGAAGACGGAGTCGAAAGAGATCCATCAGGCGCATCTGGCGCTCGGGTTCCGGACCTTCGGCATCGCCGACAAGCGCAAGTACGCCGCGACGGTGATGGACGCGATCCTCGGCCGCGGCATGTCGAGCCGGCTCTTCCAGGAGGTTCGCGAAAAGCGCGGGCTCTCCTATGACATCTCCTCGCGGATGCAGTTCTTCGCCGATGCCGGCATGTTTACCGTCACGGCCGGACTCGACAAGTCCAAGACGACGCTTGCGCTCGAGACGATCGACCGGGAGCTTGAGCGCATCCGGACGAAAAAGGTCTCCGCCGCGGAACTCAAGCGGACGAAGGACTTCCTGATCGGCAATTTCCGCCTGTCGCACGAGAAAGTCACCAGCAAGCTGTTCTTCTACGGACAGACGATGCTCTCGTTCGGGCGCATCGTCACGCCCCGGGAGCAGATCGACGGCATTCGAGCCGTCACCGCCGATGACGTCCGCAAGGTCGCCAACGACATCCTGGCGGACGCGAACCGCTCGGTCAGCTGGGTGGTCCCGAAGTAATGCCTCTGTCTGGCTGGCTCGGGCGGGTATCCGGCGGCATGGGGCTGGGCGTGGTCCGTGTGGGACTCCGCCCCTTGGCGAAGACG
>CAZYQF010000015.1:0-24539 GCA_964650165.1 uncultured Lentisphaeraceae bacterium | reverse complement strand
GAATCGAGCGAATCGCAGCCTTGATCACGTTCCGGGAAATCGAGGGGGTCTGCCGTTCGCGATTTGCCTAAAGGTGTCCGGAAATGGTACACTATCGACTGTTGGCAAAAACGGAATCCAAATCAATATTTGACAACACCGAGGTGAGCATGTATATCAAGCGGGCAATCGACGAGCAGATCGTGAAGGCGGCAAAGACGCATAAGGCCGTTCTCCTGACGGGCGCCCGCCAGGTCGGGAAGTCCACGTCATTGGAAACAGTCCTGCCAGGACGCAAGACCGTCACGCTGGATGATCCGTTTCTCGAAGACCAGGCCAAGGGCGATCCGGCGCTGTTCATGCGGCTGAATCCTCCGCCGTTGACGATTGACGAGGTTCAGCATGCGCCTGAGCTGTTCAGGTACGTGAAGATGGCCTGCGACAAGTCGAAGGACCGCGGACTTTTCTGCCTGTCGGGATCCCAGCCCTATCAGCTCATGCGCGGCGTGAGCGAGTCTCTGGCCGGCCGTGTGCGGATTCTTGAAATGGCGACGCTGTCCTTGCGCGAGCTGACGGGCGATTCGTTCGGCCGTCATTTCCTGCCGACCGAGTCGTATCTGGTCGAACGGGCGCGGACGATCAAGGAGCCGGGAGACATCTGGGCGCTCATCCATCGCGGGGGATATCCGGCGCTGCAGGATCCGGCAGTTGACTGGAGCGCGTATTACGCCGACTACGTGAAGACCTATCTGGAGCGCGATGTCAGGTCGTTGGCGGCCGTCCAGAACTTGACGTCCTTCCGCCAGTTCATGGTTGCGGTCGCATCGCGGACGGGCGAGGTCCTGAACTACGCCAACATTGCGGACGAGATCGGCAAGGACGCCGGTACGGTGAAGGCCTGGGTGTCGATTCTCGAAACCTCGGGCCTCGTCTATCTGCTCAATCCCTATTCGGCGGTCGAGCTTAAGCGGGCGATCAAGTCGCCGAAACTCTATTTCAGGGATACGGGGCTGGCGGCGTACCTCACGCGCTGGCTGACCCCCGAGACAGTCGCAGCCGGCGCCTTTGCCGGGCACCTGTTCGAGACGTTCGTCGTTTCTGAAATCCTGAAGAGCTTTTCGAACGAGGGCCTGGACTATCGTGATTTCGTGTCCTATTACCGGGGCCGCGATCGGCGGACGGTGAAACGGGACGGCGCGTCCGTCGAGCTAGAGGGCGAGATCGATCTTGTCATCCACGAAAACGGGAAGCTTTATCCAGTCGAAATCAAGAAGACCGGAAAACCGACGGCGAACGATGCGGCGGCCTTTCAGGTCCTCGATGCGGTGAAGGGCGCGGTTCGAGACGAGGGGGCCGTCGTTTGTCTTTGCCCCGCGCCTGGCCGCCTTCGTGAAAACGTCATGGCGGTGCCGGTTTGGTATGTTTAGCGATTTGCCAGAATGTCCAAGACGTGAAGTTCGTCTACGAGTATCGGACGGGCGGCCTCAAATCCATCTCTCTACCCGACGAAGACTGATCCGCGGCAGAGAAATCTGTTTTCACCACGGAAGGGGATGAAGCCGGCGTTCGCCGGACACGGCAGCGGTTGGAAAGTTGGAAGTTGGGAAGTTGGAAGGTTTTGATTCGCCGGAGGCGACCAAAGAACGATTCGCCCAGATTCGTTCGTTTCGCCGCGGACAGAATCGGTTTTGAACGATCAAGGCTACGAATCCTGCTAATCGTACGAATCTATCGAATCCGGAGAAGCATCGGAGAAGTTTCCCGAACCACGAGCATAGTTTTCTCTGGTCGGGGGCGATTTGGTATAATTGAGGCCTATGAAAATCGGTATCTACGGCGGAACGTTCAATCCCGCGCATTTCGGACACGTCGGCCTCGCGCGGCGCGCGATCGCCGAGCTCGGACTCGACCGCCTGGTCGTCGTCCCGACGAACGTCAGCCCCTTCAAGGCCGACGACGGCGTCCCGGAGCTCCGGGACCTCGAGCTCCTGAAGGCGATCTTCGCGGACGTCCCGAAGGCCGTCGTGGACGACCGCGAGATCCGCCGCGGCGGAATCTCCTACGCGATCGACACCGTCTCCGAACTTGCCGCGGAGAACCCCGGCGCCGAGCTCGTCTTCGTGACCGGCGAGGACTGCGTCGCGGACCTCCCGAAGTGGAAGGAATACGAGCGCCTCAAGACGCTCTGCACGTTCGTCGCCCTGCCGCGCACCGCCGAGTCCTCGACCGAGATCCGCGGACTCTTCGAACGGAACCGCGTCCGCCTCAGCACCGACGAGAAGATCGTCGGCGTCGTGAAGGCGGGACTCGTCCGGAAGAACGGATTCTGCCCCTGCCGCCTTCAGAAGGCGCCGGAGTTCTTCTGTCCGTGCGACGAGTTCAAGTCCCAGCTGCGCGACCCCGCGTACCACGGACTCTGCCACTGCCGCCTGTACCAGAAACCCTGAGGTCACCATGCTCTCCCTTGTCATCGGAATTGTCTGCGCGGCCGTCGCCGCGGTCGCCATCTACTCCCTCATGTCCGTCCGGCTCTCCGCCGAACGGCGCATCGCCGAGGAGAAGGAGCGCTCGCTCGCCGCGGCCATGGAGACGATGCTCGCCCGCGTCTCCACCCTCACGGCCGAGAAGCTCGCGTCGAGCGAGACCGCGCTCGCCGCCCGGAACGCCCAGCAGGTCAAGCCGCTCTTCGACGCGCTCAAGGACCGGCTCGAGGACTTCCGCAGGGCCGCCGAGTCGTCCCAGAAGGAAAACGCCGCGATCGGCGCGGGGCTCAAGGCGAAGCTCGACGAGGTCGGACAGAACGCCAAGAGCCTCGGCACCCAGGCGTCCGATTTCGTGAACGCCCTCAAGGGCGGCAACAAGGTCCAGGGCAACTGGGGCGAAGGGCTCCTGTCGCAGACGCTCGCGAACTCGGGGCTCGTCCGCGACGTCAACTTCTTCGAGCAGACCGGCACCCGCGAGGACCGTCCGGACGTCACCGTCGTGGACGGCGACGGACACAAGATCCTGATCGACGCGAAGGTCAACATCACCGACTTCTCCGCCGCCATGAACGCGGCGAACGAGGGCAAGGCCGAGGAGTCGGCCGCGCTCCTGAAGAAGCACGCCGCGTCCGTCCGAACCCAGATCGCGGGACTCGCCGCGAAGAAGTACCCCGAGAAGTTCGGCGCCGAGGACCTCGTCATCATGTTCATGCCGAGCGAGGCGACCTATGCCGCGGCCGTCCAGGCCGATCCCGAGATCATCTCCTTCGCGAACGCCCAGAAGGTCGCGCTCGCGACGCCGCAGATGCTCCTCTCGTTCCTCCTGCTCTTCCACATCGGCATCGCGCGCCAGCAGCGCGTCAAGAACCAGGAGGAGATCGGCACGCGCGTCCGCCAGCTCCTCGACCGCCTCGACGCCGCCTTCGTCTCGCTCGAGAAGGTCGGCAAGGCGATCGACGAGGCCAACGTCCGCTATCACGAGGCGCTCGCCAAGCTCGGCTACGAGCCCGGCGCACGGAACATCGCGACGCCCGCCAAGGAGATCGTCCGCCTCGCCGGCGTCTCCGATGCGCGCCGCTCCGCCGTCCTGCAGGCATGAAGCGGCCGATTGACCAGATTGCGGAGACTCTCGCGGGAAGGGTCCGGACCGATCCGTCCGGCGCGAAATCGCTCGCTCACCTCCTCGTCGTCGTCCCGACCGCGCAGTCCGGACGCCGCCTCCGCCTCGCGCTCGCCCGCCGCTTCGGCGCGGTCGTGCCGCCGACGGTCCTGACGCCCCCCGAGACGCTCCTCGACGCGTCCGACCCCGCGCTCGCCGGACGGACGGACGAGCTCGTCGCCTTCCGCGACGCGCTCGGAAATGACGGCAAGGACCTCGATGCGGACGCGAAGCTGCGCCTCGCGAAACAGCTCTCGGACCTCCGCGGCCTTCTCGCCGCGAAGGCGATCTCGTTCGCCGACGTCGTCGCGGAAATTTCCGTCGAAATGCCCGAGGAGTCCGAACGGTGGCGCGAGCTCGCCGAGACCGAGACGCGGTATCTCGCGGAACTCGCGAAGCGCGGCAAGACGGACCGCATCGCCGCGATGAAGACGTACCGTCCGAACCGGCCGGGCATCGAAGAGACCCTCCGTTTCGACGATCCCACGATCCTCTCAACTGTCCAACTTCCCAACTGTCCAACTGTCCAACTCTCCCACATCACGGCGTGCGCGACGGCGGCGGACGAGGCGGAGAAGATCGCGGAGATCTTTGCCGCGGTGAAGCCGGACGAGGCATATCCCGCGCTCTGCGTCGCCGATCCCGAGATGTATCCCGAGGTCGTCTCCGCCTTGAAGGCGAAGGGCATCGAGCTCCACGATCCGTCGCGGACCCGGCTCGTGACCTCGGCGCTCGGACATCTCGTCGCGCAGATCGCGGCCCTGCAGGCGAGTCCGTCGTATTCCGTCTTCTCGGCCTTCGTCCGCGGCGGCGACGTGCGGCGCTGGCTCTGCGCGGAACTGAAGCTCACCGATCTCGAGCTCGCGGACGCGCTCGTCGACCTCGACAACCGCCAGGCGGAATTCCTCCCCGAGAAAATCGACGACATCGCGCCGAAGACCACGGGGACGCTCCGCGGCATCTTCGAGTTCGTGAAGGTCTCTCTTCGCAAGAAGGGGATGCGCGCGCTCCTCGCCTCGATCTTCAAGGACCGGAGGCTCGACGACCTCGACACGGCTTCGCGCGAGTTCGCAGCCGCGGCGGAGGCGGTCAACGCACTCGTCACCGAGTGCGGCGACGACCGCGCGCTCTTCCGGATGCGGCTCGACGAGGCGACGTATTCGCTCGAGCCGGACGAGGGTGACGTCGTGCTGACGGACGGCTGGATGGAGCTGCCGTTCCTCGACGCGGACCGTCTCGTGATCGCGGGCTTCCGCGAGGGGTGCGTCCCCGAGTCCACGGTCGGACATCCCTTTCTCCCCGATTCGCTGCGCCATCGGCTGGGGCTTCCCGACAACGCGTCGAAGGAGGCGCGCGACCGCGCGATATTGAATCTCGCCGTCGGCACCCGCGCGGAAGGCGCGGTCCGCATTCTCTTCCATTCGCTCGACGCGAAGGGCGACGTCCTCAAGCCCTCGCGGCTCCTGTTCGAGACGGACGACGACGCGGACCTCGTGGCGCGCGTGACGGCGCTCTACGGCATCCGCGCGGGAACCTCCGAGCCGTCCGCGGCGGATCTGCCGCGGAGCTGGAAGCTGAAGCTCCCGGTTCCGCCGGAGGAGAAAGAGCTCGCCCGCATCTCCCCGACGCGGCTCGACGGCTATCTGCGCTGTCCGTTCACCTTCTACCTGCGCGACAAGACGATTCTCGGCGACAAGCGCCTGGACGACCGCGCGGAGGAGCTTGCGAGCTGGGAGTACGGCAACCTCGCGCACGAGGCGCTCGAGGCGTTCGGAACGTCCGAGCTCAAGGACTCGGCGGATGCGGACGCGATCGCCGCGTTCCTCTCCGAGAAGGTCGACGGCCAGCTCGTCGCGCGCTTCGGGACGGCCATTCCCGCGATCGTCGCGATGCAGGGCGAGTCGGTCCGGAGACGGCTCGCGAACTTCGCCGGGATCCAGGCGGCGCGGCGCGCGGAAGGGTGGAGAATCGCCGCGGTCGAGCGCAAGCTCGAGGTGATGTACGGACACACCCGGCTCTACGGCAAGTGCGACCGCATCGACTTCAAGGAGGCGACCGGCGAATGGTGCGTCATCGACTACAAGACGTTTGACTCGGCGGACAAGGCGAAGAGCTGCGAGACGAAGCGCGGCACGGGCGAGATCGAGTGGAAGAGCCTGCAGCTCCCGATCTACTGCGCGATGCTCGCCGCCGCGCCGGACGCGGACCTGCCGGTCGCGGACCGCATGAAGATCTCCTCGTGCTATTGCGTCCTCGGCAAGACCGCGGACGACGTCGTCTTCACCGAGCCGATGTCCGGCGGACTCGTCGGCGACGCGGAGAAGAAGGTCCTGGAGCTGATTCCGCGCATCGAGAAGGGGATCTTCTGGCCGCCCGGAACGGGGCCGAATCCGCCGTGGAAGTACGACTACGCGGACTGGCTGATGCCGACTCCGCAGGACGCGGTCGACGAGGACTGGATCGCCGACCAGGAGCGCCGGCTCGAGGAGGCCGCGACATGAGCGCGAACCTTCTGATCGAGGCCTCCGCCGGAACCGGCAAGACGCAGGCCCTCGGCGAGCGCCTCATTCAGCTTCTGCGCGAAGGCGTGAAGCCGCAGGAGATCGTCGCGCTGACGTTCTCGCGCGCCGCGGCCGGGGAGATCTTCGAGCGCTTTGTCTCGCTCCTGGCGAAGGGCGCCGCGGGGAACGCGGACGACGCGCGGCTTCTCCGCTCCGTCATCGCGACCCAGCATCTCTCCCAGATCGGCACGCTCGACAGCTTCCTCATGCGGATCGTCCGCGCGTTCCCGCTCGAGCTCGGGCTCGTCGGCGACCTCGAGATCCTGGACGAATCCGCCGAGGCGGGCGTCCGCGCGGCGGTGTCGTTCTCGATCCTGCGCCGGACCGACGCGCAGACGAAGCGCGCGTTCGTCGACGCCTTCGCCCTCGCGATGAACCGCGAGGACGTCCGCAGCTTCGTCGACTCGTACCGGGCCTTCATCAAGTCGTGGCACGGACTCTGCGCGGCGCTGCCGGACGAACGCGCGTGGGGCGATCCCGAGCGGATCTGGGGGACGCGTCCCGCGTTCGCCGCGGCGACCGAGCGCGAGCTCAAGGCCGCGGCGGACTCGATCCGCGGGATTTCCGACGCGGACGCGTGGCGGGACTTCGCGGACTGGATCCGCGACTTCCGCGGACGGCTCGGAACGCCGAAGGGCATCGCGAAGAAGCTCCTCGACTCCGACACGACCTTCGAAGGCGATGTTATTTCCTTCACGTTCAACCGCAAGCCTTACCCGCTCGGACGCGAAGAGACACAGCTCGTCCGCACCGCGCTTCTCTGCGTGTTCGGCTACATCGTCCGCATGAAGCTCGAGCTCGCGCGCGGCATTTACCGCCTCATCTCGGCCTACGAGCGCGACTACGACGCGAAAGTCCGCCGGACCGGGAAGCTCGTCTTCTCGGACGTGCCGCGCCTCATCGCCGCGCTTCCCGAGGACCGGCGTCTCGCGCTCGAGTACCGCATGGACGCGAAAATCCGCGCCTGGGCGCTCGACGAGTTCCAGGACACGAGCCGCGAGCAGTGGGCCGCCATCGAGAACCTGATCGGCGAGTCGCTCCAGTCGGACGACGGGAAGTCCGTCTTCGTCGTCGGGGACACGAAGCAGGCGATCTACGGCTGGCGCAACGGCGACGTCGGGATCTTCCGCCGTCAGCGCGAGTCGGGGCTGTACGGCCTCGGCGAGCGGAACCTCACCTACCGGTCGGGTCCGGCCGTTGTCGAGGCGGTGAACCGCGTCTTCGCGCGCGGACGGATCTTCGAGGAGTTTCCCGCGTGGCGGTGTCCGGAGCACGCGACCGCGAGGCCGGAGATGAAGGGCTTCGTCCGCGTCGAGGACGCGCTCGGCCGCAAGATGGAGGATTTCCTCGAGCCGGTGCGCGTCGCGCTCGCCGCGGCGCTCGGTGCAAAGGCGGACGATCCGCGGCGGCGCGGCGTTTCCGCCGCGGTCCTGGTGCGCGGCAACGCGTTCGGGGAGCTGCTCGCGGACGGACTCAAGGCGGGCGGCTTCGAGGGCGTCGTCTGGGAGGGCGAGAGCGCGATTCTCGACACTCCGGCGCTTTCGGGCTTCCTCGATCTCCTTCAGCTCGCGGACCATCCGGGCGACGCGCTCACGTACCGGCATTTCAAGCTGACGCCCCTCGCGGCGGCGAAGTATCCGGACGGCGTTCCCGCCGCGACCGAGGTCTCGCGCGAGTTCGCGCTCCTCTTCACGACGCGGGGCATCGTCCGCACCCTGCGCGAGCTCCGCGCGTGCCTGCCGTCCGACCCCGCCGAGGCCTGGAGCCGGTTTACCGAGGAGCGGTTCACGGACATGCTCCGCGCGGCGGAGCGCTTCGAGCTCGAGAGGTCCGCCGGAACGCGCCTCGCCGACTTCAAGGGCTTCCTCGAGGCCCAGAAGAAGCGGACGGTCGCCGAGCCGGGCAAGGTCAAGGTGATGACGATTCACCGCTCGAAGGGCCTGGGCTTTGACTACGTGGTCCTGCCGCTCTACGAGTACGACTCGCTCACGTCGGAATCGGACGGTCCCCTCGTGGGCGACGGCTGGATCTTGCCCGATCCCGGCGCGAAGGCGGCGAAGGCGGTCGGCGGACTCGAGGCGGCGTACCGCCTCCGCAAGGACCGCGCCGAGCAGGAGGCCCTGTGCGTCTACTATGTCGCGATGACGCGCGCGAAGAGCGGACTCACGATCGTGTGCCAGCCGGCGACGCAGACGGGGACGTCGCTCCGCTTCTCGGATCTCGTGCGAAGCGCCGAGCTCGGCAGTCTCGCGGACGGCGAACTCGAGCGGCCCGCGGCGGAAGCGCCGCGCGCGGCGGAGAAGCGTCCGCTTCTGGCGGGTCCGGGAGGTCCGCGCGTGCGGCTCCGGCGCCGGCTCCCGTCGCTCGGCTTTGCCGGCGGACAGTCCGCGGGATCTCTTTTCGCGGGCGAGGCCGCGCGGACGGCGGCGCGGCAGCGCGGCACGGAGGCGCATGCCGCCTGGGAGCGCGTCGAGTGGATCGACCCGTCCGCGGCGACGAACGGTTTCGAGCGGGCGCTCGTGAAGCCGGAGGGCGTCACGGCGCTCTGGCGGGAGCGGGCGTTCGAGGTCTTTGCGGACGGCGAGTGGACGTCGGGGCGCTTCGACCGCGTGGTGTTCGCCGAAGGCGGGGCGGTCGTGCAGGATTTCAAGACGAACGCGCCGCTCCGCGGCGAAGGCGCCGCGGACTTCGAGGCGCGGATGAGATCCGACTATGCGCCGCAGATGCGGGCGTACCGGAAGGCCGTCGCGTCGCTGACGGGCCTCCCGGACGCGAAGATCAGGAGCGAACTCCTCGTTTCCTCCACCGGCGCGGTGCTCGGCGTCGAGTAGGTTTCGGTGCACTTACCAACCTTGTTTTGCCTTCCCGCGTGCGGCCGATTTCGGTGGAAGCGTGCTCCCTGTGCGGAACGGCCGAGGCCGGTGTCCTCCGCCCCGCTCGACATACGCCAGTATGTCTTCGGGGGCGAGTCCTACCGGTCTCGTCTCGTTCCGCTTCGGTCCGCTCGCCGGGGCTTTGCCCCGCCACCGATCTCGGCCGCGTTGGCATCTCTGGTCGAGTTCGTCGCATCTGGGACGGGCCGAGTCTCGCGTCCCGCGCGCCGATTTCCTCCTCCCGCGGCTTTCATCGCCGATTCGCGGCGCGGGGGCTTCGTCGCCGAATACGGCTCCTTGCCTCCGCTTGCGCCTCGACGCGAAATCCGCGAACCGTCGGATCTCGGCTTGCTCAGCTCGCCATCGCCCCGTCCCTCCCGCTCCTCACGAGTTCTTTTGAATGAGGGCATTCCCTCGTTCATGAGAGGCCTGCCGAAAAATCTTTCGCCGAAGGCGCACCTTTGCGGAGGGCTGCCATCAAAAACATCGGAGTGAGCCCGTCGGCGGCGCAGCCCGTAGCCTCTCTCGGGTTTGCTATAATATCGGCATGGCTAATTCAAGAAGAACGGCGGCATTCATCATGGCGCGGTGGATCCTGACCAAGGACTTTCCCGCGGCACTGCTTCCCAGCGGCAAGGACCGTGCATTCGTGCAGGACCTCGTCTACACCACGATCCGCAGGCTGCGTCCGCTCCGCAAGGTGCTCGGCACGCTCGTCCAGCAGTGGCCGAAGGGCGAGCTCGAGGCGCTCCTCTATGTCGGCGCCGCGCAGATCCTCTACATGCCCGATGTTCCCGACTTTGCCGCGGTCAGCGAGACCGTGGAGGCGGCGAAGGACTGCGAGAGCCGCTCCATCGCCAAGGTCGTCAACGCCGTCCTGCGGAACGTCATCCGTCAGCGCGCCGAGCTCGAGGCGATGATCGCGGCCTCGCCCCTCGAGGAGCGCGAAAGCTTCCCCACGGCGCTCGTCCGCCGCTGGACGGAGCGTTTCGGGGCCGAAAACGCCGAAAAGCTCTGCCTCTGGCACAACGAGCCGGCGGAGACCTTCCTCGCCCGCAAGGACGGGAGCTTCGTGAAGCTCGAGCGCGGAAAGTCCGTGACGGACACCGAGGGCTTTGCCGAGGGCGAGTTCATCGTCCAGGATCCCGGCACGAAGCTTTCGATCGACCTTCTCGATCCGCAGCCGGGCGAGAAGATCCTCGACGCCTGCGCGGCGCCGGGCGGCAAGACCGTCCAGATCGCGTGGCGCGGGGCGGACGTGACCGCCTGCGAGGTCAATCCGCGGCGGCGCTGCCGCCTTCAGGAGAACCTCGCCCGCCTCCGTCTCAGCGTCCCCGTCATCGATCGGTTGCCGGGAGTTCCGGACGCCGAGGTAACCCAAACACCCTCAACTCAAACAACCAAACAATTCTCCAAGATACTCGTCGACGCCCCGTGCTCGAACACAGGCGTCCTTCGGCGCCGTCCGGACGCGCGCTGGAACTGGGGCGAGGAGAAGCTGGCGGCCGTGCTGGCGCTGCAGGCGGAGATCCTCGAATCGTGCGCGGCGCTGGTTTCCCCGGGCGGAACCCTCGTCTATTCGACGTGCTCGAACGAGCCGGAGGAGAATCTGGGGCAGATCGAGGCGTTTTTGAAGCGCCATCCCGACTTTGCGCTCGCCGAGTCGCGCGAGTCGCTTCCGTTCGAGACGGGAACCGACGGTTCCTTCGCGGCGAAGCTGACGCGAAAGTAATCGGACGATTGGACCACGGAAGAGAGAAGAAGCCGGCGTTCGCCGGACACTGAAGCGGTTGGGAAAGAGACCTGAGGCCTCAGGAACCCTTTGATATGCCCGTATCAATTCGCACGCAACAGCCCTTGGGCGATTTGTCTCCTTTTCGCCCGCGACCAAGGGATTTCCAGGTTGTTGTCGGCAAGTCCTGTGGGCGAAAAGACCAAATCGCCCAAACGTTGTGATGAAGCATCGCAGGGATCGTATCCGAAGGTCGAGATTCGGCGGATCGCGTTGTAGCAAGCGACTTCCCATCACCCAGTTTGGTCGGCTTGGCCCTTTCGTCCCTGGAAGTCCCTTGTCATTGGACGTGACTCCTTTGGTCGCGGACGAAAGGGAGACAAGCCGACCAAATACTGTGGGGTTTGTGATTGATGGTGACATGATCGTGGCTTTCTACGCTGAAAGTCTCTTTCTCAGCCGTTTCCGTGTCGCGCGGATGCGCGCTTCCTCTCCTTTCCGCGGATGAAACTCTTCGGGGCCTTCGTTTCGCCGCGGACTTCCGTGATTCAAAACATGGATATCGCGAACGAAGAGGGCGGGAAAATGGTATAATTGGAGTAATTAGCAAGGAGATTAAAATGGCAGCGATTTACGAGTATACGGGAGTGATCGAGAAGGTTCTCGAGGCGCAGACTTTTTCCAGCGGATTTTCCAAGCGCGACGTCGTGATGACGGATGACATCGGCACGGACTCCAAGTGGCCCAACCACATCGCCTTCACCTTCAAGAAGGACGCGGCGTCGATCCTCGACACAGTCCGCGAAGGCCAGCGCGCGAAGATCCGTTTCGCGATCGACGGACGCGCGTGGGAAGATCCCAAGTCCGGCAAGACGAAGTACTTCACCGACCTCACGGGCCTCAAGCTCGAGGTCCTCAATGCGGACGGATCCTCCACCGAGCCCGTTCCCGCTCCCGCGGAACCCGACTTCCCCGCCGACGGCGGCGATGTCGACGACATGCCGTTCTGAAAGAGTTGGCAAGTTGGGAAGTTGGACGGTTTGGAGCGACGAATGATTTGGAAAGAGATTCTCGCCAAGTCGTCCGCCTTCCTTGAATCCAAGGGAGTCCCCGACGCCGAGACGGCGGCGGAACTGCTCGCGGCGCGACTCTTGAAGGTCGGCCGCGGGTTTTTATCTTCTCAGATGGAGAAGGAAGTCCCCGAGAAGCATCTCGAGGCCCTGCGCCGCGGCCTCGCGCGGCTCGTGAAGGGCGAACCCCTTCAGTATGTCCTCGGCGAATGGGATTTCCGCACGCTCACCCTCGCGTGCGACCGCCGCGGGCTCATCCCACGCCCGGAGACCGAAGAGCTCGTGACGCGCGTGCTGAAGCATCTGGAGAAGCGCAGGCAGACGGGCCTTGTACCCGTCGTCGTTGACGTCGGAACCGGCACGGGGGCCATCATTCTGAGTCTCGCGAAGGATTTCAAGGGCGAGGCCGCGTTTCTCGGAACCGACGTCTCGGAGGACGCGATCGCGCTCGCGAAGGAGAATGCGGCGCGGTGCGGACTTTCGGGAAAGGTCCGCTTCGCAGTTGCGGACGGACTCGACGACTTTGACGAGCCGGAATGCGTGGACGTCATCGTCTCGAATCCGCCCTATATCGAGTCGGCGGTCTGCGAGACGCTCGATCCGCGGGTGAAGGACTTCGAGCCGCGCCTTGCCCTCGACGGAGGACAGAGCGGACTCGACTTCTACGACCGCTATCTTGCGGATGCGCTCAACATCCTGAGGCCGGGCGGCGCGGTCTTCTTCGAGATCGGCGAGAATCAGGGTCCGGCGCTCGCCCGGCTGATGGCGGACTACGGATTTATGGACATTTCGGTCGAGAAGGACCTGGCCGGACACGACCGCTATGCGTCCGCTCGCCTCGCATGAGAGTTCATTTGAACGCAAGGAGGAATGGGTATGAAATTGGCATTGGTTCTCGGGTTGGTCCTTGCTTCGGTATCGGGGTTTTCGGCGTATGACTCCATCCGTCCGGGACAGGAGTGGCTCGACACGGACGGAAAGCCGATCCACGCGCACGGCGGATCGATCATCGCGGTCGACGGCACGTACTACTGGTACGGCGAGAACAAGGAGTTCACGACCGGGCTCACGAACATCTGGCACTGGGGCGTCAATCTCTACTCCTCGAAGGACCTGATGAACTGGAAGAACGAGGGAACGATCATTCCGCCGGACCTGAACGATCCGAATTCTCCGCTGGCCCCCTCGTCCTGCATGGACCGTCCGCACATTCTCTACAACGCGCGGACGAAGAAGTACGTCTGCTGGCTGAAGATCATGAAGAAGGACGAGCAGGGCGAAACGGTGATGGTCGCGGACTCCCTCAAGGGCCCGTGGACGATCGTGAAGCGCGGACTCAAGCCCTGCGGCATGTGCGGCGGCGACTTCGACCTCGTCACGGCGGACGACGGCAAGGCCTACTACTACTTCGAGCGCGTCCATTCGGAGCTCATCTGCGCGGACCTGACGGACGACTACACGGACGTCACGGGCTACTACTCGACCCACGCGCCGCGCCGCGCGCCGCCGTACGTCCGCGAGGCCCCGGCCCACTTCCTCCGCGAGGGAAAGCACTATCTCCTCACCTCCGGGACGACCGGGTACTGTCCGAATCCGACCGAGGCGTTCGTCGCGGACACCTGGCACGGTCCGTGGACCTCGCTCGGCGATCCTTGCGTCAACGACACGACCCGCACCTCGTTCCACAGCCAGTTCTCGTCCGTCTTCAAGGTTCCGGGCAAGAAGAACCTCTACATCGCCCTCGGCGACCGCTGGATGCCGGAGATGATGGACCTCACCTACGAGGAATCCGAAGCGCGGTACGCGAGCTGGTTCGGACTGCCCTACGACAAGGCCGCCTGCGAGTCTTTCGACAGACGCTTCGCGGAGAAGCGCGCAGCGTGGAAGGCCGCCGGCAAGGACTGCGCTCCCGACGCGACGAAGATGGCGCGCTACACGTGGCTGCCGATTACCTTCGAGAACGGCAAGCCGACCATTCACTGGCGCGACTCCTGGAAACCCTCCGACTTCGAGTAGATGATAATATTACAAACTCGGGGATGGTGTTAGAACGCAAGGCGCTCTCGCGCCCGCAATAAGATGGCGGCAGAAAGCAAAAAACCTACACCCGCGGACTACCGCGGACGGTTTATTTGCGTTCTTTGATAAACAGGTGCCGGTGTCATGTTGGCGCAATTGGGACAGATTGTCGCGAAATTAGCTGAGGTTTGGGAGTGGCACGGGAGTTGCTTCTCAGGGGGCGGAGGTAAAAACCATGAATGCAACATACGAACCACCGGAAGACAACGAGAAGTGCCTGGAGAAATACGGCACCGATTTGACCGCACTCGCGAAGTCCGGCAAGCTGGATCCGGTCATTGGCCGCGACACGGAGATCCGTGACGTGATCCGCATCCTTTCCCGCAAGACGAAGAACAACCCCGTGCTGATCGGCGAACCCGGCGTCGGCAAGACCGCCATCGTCGAGGGTCTCGCGCAGCGCATCAACCGCGGCGACGTGCCGGAAGGACTGAAGGACAAGACGGTCTTCTCGCTCGACATGACGGCGCTGATGGCGGGCGCGATGTACCGCGGGCAGTTCGAGGAGCGCCTGAAGGCGGTCCTGAAGAAGATCAAGGAATCGGACGGCAAGATCATCATGTTCATCGACGAGATCCACACGATCGTCGGTGCGGGCAAGACCGAGGGATCCTCGGATGCCGGCAACATGCTGAAGCCCATGCTCGCCCGCGGCGAACTCCACTGCGTCGGCGCGACCACGCTCGACGAGTACCGCAAGTACATGGAGTCCGACAAGGCCCTCGAGCGCCGGTTCCAGCCGGTTCAGGTCGCGGCGCCGAGCGAGGAGGACGCGATTTCGATCCTGCGCGGCATCAAGGAGCGCTTCGAGAAGTACCACAACGTGCACATCCGCGACGAGGCGCTCGTGAGCGCCGTGGTCCTCAGCTCGCGCTACATCCAGGACCGGTTCCTGCCGGACAAGGCGATCGACCTCCTCGACGAGGCGTGCGCGCGCATCCGCACCGAGATGGACTCGTGTCCGCAGGAGCTCGACGAGATCTCGCGTCATCTGCGGCGCCTGGAGATCGAGGAGATCGCGCTCAAGAAGGAGAAGGATCCGAACTCGAAGAAGCGGCTCGACGAGCTGCAGGCGGAGCTCAAGGAGCTGAAGGCGAAGGCGGACGCCATGACGGCGCAGTGGAAGGCGGAGAAGGCGTCGCTCGAGGACGTGCGGCGCGTCCGCACCGAGCTCGAGCGGGCGAAGGTCCGTCACGAGCAGGCGATCGCGGCCGGCGACCTCAACGAGGCGGCGAAGCTGCAGTACGGCGTCATTCCCGAGCTCGAGAAGAAGCTGAAGACCCACGAGGAGGAGCTCAAGAGCAATCCCGCGGGCTCGCTCCTGAAGGAAGTCGTCGATGCGGACGAGATCGCCGAGGTGGTCTCGCGCTGGAGCGGCATTCCGGTCACGAAGCTCGTCGAAGGCGAGCGCGAGAAGCTGATCCGCCTCGGCCCGATCCTGCACGAGCGCGTGATCGGACAGGATAAGGCGGTGGATGCGGTCGCCGACGCGGTGATCCGCTCGCGCGCCGGCATCAAGAGCCGGAACCGTCCGGTCGGCGCGTTCCTGTTCCTCGGTCCGACGGGCGTCGGCAAGACCGAGCTCGCGAAGGCGCTCGCCCAGGAGCTCTTCGACAACGAGAATGCGATCGTGCGGCTCGACATGTCCGAATACATGGAGAAGTTCTCGGTCTCGCGCCTCGTCGGCGCGCCCCCCGGCTACGTCGGATTCGACGAGGGCGGACAGCTCACCGAGGCCGTGCGCCGCAAGCAGTTCTCGGTCGTCCTCCTGGACGAGATCGAGAAGGCCCATCCGGACGTCTTCAACGTGCTCCTCCAGGTTCTGGACGACGGACGCCTGACGGACAGCCACGGGCGGACGGTGTCGTTCAAGAACACGGTGATCATCATGACGTCGAACGCGCCGAAGGACTCGCTCAAGGACATCTTCCGTCCGGAGTTCCTCAACCGCCTCGACGAGATCCTGGAGTTCGACACGCTCACCCAGGAGCAGATCGCCGAGATCGTGAAGCTGCAGCTGAAGGACCTCGCGAAGCGGCTCGCCGAGCAGGACTTCACGCTCACGGTCGACAAGAAGGCGATCGCGTTCCTCGCGAAGGAGGGCTACGACCCGGCGTACGGGGCGCGTCCGGTGAAGCGGGCGATCCAGCGGGAGCTGGAGAATCCGATCGCCAAGCAGATCGTCGCCGGCAAGTACCTCCCGGGCGCCGTGATTTCGGTCACGGAGAAAGACGGAAAGATCGTGCTGTAACCGGGGCGCGTGTGCTATAATGGGAGCATGAAAAAGTTCTTGCTCTTCATGGCGGCGGTCGTGCTGCCGGCAGCTGCGTGGATCGTCGGGCTTCTGATGCTTGGCGATTCTTTTCCTTTCGGGGAGGTCATGCCGACGTGGAAACACGTCGTGCTGGTCGGCTCGGTTCCGGCGATCAACCTGACGGTGTGGATGTGCCTGCGGCACGGACTCGCCCTGGAGCGGAAGTCCCTTCGGGCGATGCTCGGGTTCTCGCTCGGCGTATGCATCGTCTACGCGATCGATCTGCTGCCGGCGGCGGCGCTCGGCCTCGGCTTCTGCGGGGTCGCGTTCTGGTATTTCGGTTTCGGTTTTCTCGGACTTCTCCCGGGCGCGCCGCTGTATGCCGTTTTCGCCATTTTCCGGATGAAGAAGCACCTCGCCGCGGCAACGCAGGAGAAGGGGCTTCCGCCGGTCGGCGGATTCGGGCTCGGCCTGCTCGGCTCGGCTTTTGTCTGGTTTCTGATCTTCGTGGACGCGGCGCTCGTCCCGATCGGCAGGCACCTGGCGCTTTCCGGCGATCCGGGAAAATCCGCGCGGGGCATCCGGATGATGCGGGCGAGCACCCGTGCGGACCTGGTCGCGCAAAGTTGCCGCGAGTGGGGGCGTTTTGCATCTTTCCCGAATGCGCATGCGCTCGTGTGGAGCAAGGTCGGGAAAGACACGGACGCGACGCAGGAGAAGCTCGATGTGATCTACTATCGCGTGACGGGCGAGGATCCCCAATACCTGCGGAACTTTCAGACTCGGCGGCGTGCCCTGAGCTGGGACTCCATGGTCGGCGGCGAGAAAGTCGGCGGCATTGTGGAAGGGCTGTCGCTCAAGGGGTCCGCCTACGACACGACGGTGGACGAGGTCGCGGGCGTCGGCTATTCCGAATGGACGATGACCTTCGCCAACGCGCGCGAGCGGGGTAATGCCGAGGCGCGCGCCCGGATCGCCTTGCCGCACGGCGGCGTCGTCTCGCGTCTGACGCTCTGGATCAACGGCGAGGAGTGCGAGGCGGCGTTCGGCAAGAAGGGACAGGTCCGCCGCGCGTACGAATCGGTCGTGCGGCGCAATCAGGATCCCGTGCTCGTGAACGTGTGCGGCCCCGACCAGGTGCAGCTGCAGTGCTTCCCCGTTCCGAGGAAAGGCGAGATGAAGGTCCGGCTCGGCGTCACGTTCCCGCTCGAGGTCGCGGCGGACGGAAAATCGGCGCGGCTTCCCGCCCCGGCGATCGTCTCCCGCAACTTCAACCTGCCCAAGGGTCTGCTCGGGCTCCCCTCCGCCGAGAACTTTGCCTTCAAGCAGCCTCCGGCGGCGGTGTCCGTCTACCGAGACGAGAGCCTTGAGGCGCTCAGGGGCTCGGCGATTGTCCAGCGCTCGTCCGTTGCCGTCGGCTGGTGTCCGAAGCGCGTCGCCGTCGTGCTCGACACGTCGAAGGGAATGGAGGCGTCTCTCGCGTCCGTCCGCGCCGCGCTCGGTGAAATCCCGGAATCGGTGAAGGCGGAATTCTGGATCGTCGGGGACGAGGCGCCGGAGAAGCCGGTTTCGGCTCTTCCGTCCGACCTTCCGTGTGTCGGCGGCAAGCTCAGCCTGACGACGCTCGTCCGGGCGGCCGAGTCGCTGGCCAACGGCGGCGAGGAGTCGGCGCTCGTTTGGATCAGCGCCGGACAGCCGGTCACGGAGCAGGCGGATGACGTCCTGGCGCTCAAGTTGCGCAAGTCGGGGAACGTCCGCTTCTATCCGTGCCAGATCGGCACCGAGAGAGCGTCTTTCGTCGAGTCGCTGCCCACGTCCGAGCGGGTCGTGTCCCTGAGCGCCGACGCCGTCGCCTCCGGGGCCGATTCGGCCTTGCGCCGGGCGTTCGCCGACTGGACGACGCCGCGCTGGATTCCGGTTCGGACCAAGGTCGCGGCGGACGAGGTGCCGGCGGAAGCCGTTGCGGCGGGCGGACATCTCGGACGCCTCTGGGCGGCGGAGGAAACGGCGCGGACTTATTTGCCGGGCGATCCCGTCCGTCTCGAAAAGGCCCAGGAGCTCGCGCTCCCGTGGCACATCGTGACGCCGGTCACGGGTGCGGTCGTGCTCGAGACGGCGGCGCAGTACAAGGCGAACGGACTTGAGCCGGTGGATGCCGCTTCCGTCCCGACGACGCCCGAGCCGAGTTCGTGGCTCTGCTTCCTCGTCGCGGCGCTCGTGGTCGCGTGCCTCGTGCTGCTGCGCCGCTTCCGTCTCCGCGCTTCCGCCGCGGCATGATTGCCGCGGTCGAGCGGATTGTCGCCCTCGCGCTGTGGGCGGTTGCGCTCCGGCCGGTGTGGACCTGGTGGGTTCGCCGGCTGGCCGAGCCGTGGGACGCCGATGTCGCGGCGTGGGCGGCTCTGGCGGTGCTGGTCCTTGACCTGTGGCGTCGCGCGAATTGGAAACTCGGACGGATCTCGGCGGGGCGATGGGTTTTCTCCGCGGCGATGCTGACGCTCTACGCAATCTCCGTCCGCACGTTCCCCCCGACGGTGGCGGGACTCTTCGGAATGCTCGCCGGACTTCCCCTCCTCCTGCCCTCGCGGATGGAGCAGCGGGGACTGCCGTTGCCGCTCGCGGGTCTTGCGCTGATGGGCTTGCCGACGGTGATGATTCTCGAGCTCTTTGCGGGCTATCCGCTGCGGGTCTTCGCGACCCAGGCGTCCGCGGTCTTGCTCGCCGTGGCGGGATTCCCGGTGTTCGTCTCCGGAACGGAGATCGCCGTCGGCGAGGCGTCCGTCTGGGTGGACGCGCCATGCGCCGGGGTGCGGATGCTGGGCGTCGGACTCTGGCTCGGGATGGCGATGGCGCAGGTGTTTCGCCTGTCCGGGCGTCGCACGATTGTCCTGGGAGTCGTCTCTCTCGCGGCGGTTGTCGTCTCGAACGTTGCGCGCATCGTCGTCCTGACGGCGCTGGAACTTGCGGGGCGTCATCTCTCGGAATCGGCGCATGAGCTGATCGGCTGTCTCGCGTTGGTGCCGGGGCTGGCGCTCATTGCGTTCCTGGCGTTTCGGCTGGCCGAAAGAAGAGCCGCCGGATTCGTCGAATCTGTTCCGGCGCGCCGTCCGTATCCGATGCTTCTCTTTATCCTTGTGGCGGCGCTGGCCTGTCTCGTTCCGTCGCGGGCGCGTCCCGGCGGAAGCCCGGACGCGGCGTTTCCCGGCTGGCCGGCCGAGTTCGGGGGACAGTCCCTCGCGGAGGAGCCGTTGACGGAGGTGGAAAGGGCCTTTGCGGAGAATTTCCCGGGGCGGGTCGGCCGCTTTCGGGCGGGCAAGGGCGTGGTGGTGCTGAGGTTTGTCGAACGGGCGACGCATCGGGTGCATCCGGCGTCCGCGTGCCTGACGGCTTCGGGCTGGCGGGTGGAGCCCTTGCCGATGGTCCGGCAGGACGGCGGCGACTGGTCCGCCTTCCGCGCGGCGAAGGGCGCCGCGTCGATGGTCGTGCACGAGCAGGTCCGCGCGGTTTCCGGCGACGCGTCCTTTCCGGACGTCTCCATCTGGTTCTGGCGCGCCGTCCTCGGGCGGACGCAAGGACCCTGGTGGTCGGTTGTCGTCTACCTGCCGGAGGCGAAGACATCGGACTGACGCCGGGGGAAGCATCACCCCTGCTAAGGCATCGCATCGCGATTCGTCGGGGGAAGAATCCCCCGTTCCCCCTCTGAGCGCGAATTGAGCGAATCGAGCGAATCGGGAGATTGGACCACGGAAGGGGAAGAAGCCGGCATTCGCCGGACACTGAAACGGTTGGGAAAGAGACCTAAGGCCTCAGGAACCCTTTGATATGCCCATATCAATTTACATGTAACAGCCCTTGGGCGATTTGTCTCCTTTTCGCCCGCGACCAAGGGATTTCCAGAATAGTGGCGGAAAGTCCTCGGGGCGAAAAGACCAAATCGCCCAAATGTTGTGATGAAGCATCGCAGGGATCGTATTCGAAGGTCGGGATTCTGCGGATCGCGTTGTAGCAAGCGACTTTCCCTCACCCCGTTTGGTCGGCTTGGCCCTTTCGTCCCTGGCAATTGCCGCGGAAATAGATCTGACTTTGGTGGTCGCGGACGAAAGGGAGACAAGCCGACCAAATACTGTGGGGTTTGTGATTGATGGTGACATGATCGTGGCTTTCTACGCTGAAAGTCTCTTTCTCAGCCGTTTCCGTGTCGCGCGGATGCGCGCTTCCTCTCCTTTCCGTGGTCCCTTCGTTTCGCCGCGGACAGAATCGCTTTTGAACGATCAAGGCTACGAATCCTGCTAATCCTTCGAATCGAACGAATCGGGAGGAGTGTCGGGGAAGAATCCCCGAACCTCTTAAATTCAGGTTGAGGCGGGCGGTTTTCGCTTTTCTTCTTGAACGCGCACGGCGAAACTGATAGAATTCGTTGCCTTTAGTCGTTTGTATGAAACCAACCAAGATACTCTTTCTCTGCCACGGAAACATCTGCCGGTCGCCGATGGCGGAGTTCGTGATGAAGGACCTGGTCCGAAAGGCGGGGATCGAGAATCTTGAAGTCGAATCGGCTGCGCTGCACCGGGACGAGCTCGGCAGCGACACCCACCGCCGCACGCGCGGGAAGCTCGCGGAGATGGGCGTTCCGTTTTCGCCGCGCGCCGCGTGGCTCATCTCCGCGGAAAAGGCGCGCGAGTACGACTACCTGATCGGAATGGACGAGCGCAACATCTCGGACCTCAAGAGCCTCGTTTTTCCGGAGGACCTGCCGAAAATCCGCAAGCTTCTGGAATTCGCCGGGAGCGCAAAGGACATCGCGGATCCGTGGTACACGCGGAACTTCGACGAGACGTATGCGGATGTCCTCGAGGGCTGCACGGCGCTCTTGAAGCGCTTGCTTGACTCGGACGGAGGAACCGACTCTCCGGCCTGAAATGCTCTGCCCGGAATGTTCGGAAACCCAAGCCGTACGGCGAAAGGAACGTCAAGATGAACAAGTTGATCAAGGTGTCAGCTGTCGCGGCGGGAATCGGCGTGATGTCGGGTCTCGCGGGCTGCGGAAAAGGCGAAGCCGAGAGCGCTCCGGCAACGTTCACGAAAACGCTGGCGTCGGACAAGGCGGAGAGCGCCGCCCGGAGCTGCGTCCTTAACATGACGCAGATTCGAGCCGCCTGCGAGCAGTGGGGCATGATGAACGGCGGCACGCCGAAGTTTTCCGACTTGTGCGGCGCGGACAAGTACATGAGGAGCCAGCCGACGTGTCCGGCGGGCGGCGTCTATGCGATCGTGAACGAAAGCGGCGGCTTCACGGTCACGTGCTCGAGCGGCGCGGCCGGACACGTGTTGGGGAAGTGAATTTTCCGCGCGTGCGCCGCTCCGGTGCGGGGCATCGCACTCGGTCTCGTCGCGTTCGGGGAGGCGTCCCTCCGTCCGAAGTGAAGAGGCTTTCAGATTTGGTAATGTGGCAAAGACTGGGATGAGAATTTCGAACGCAAGCGGCTGCCGCCGCCGCAACAAGATCGCGAGAACACGAAATGCCTACACCCGCCGAATACGGCGGTCGGCATATTCGCATTCTCGCGTGCCTTGCGTTCTAATACCATCCCAAGGTTTGAAACATTATCTCGGATTGCCGTCCCGGTTTTCCTTTATGGTATAATTTCCGCATGGAAAACGAGATTTTCGGCTATCGGTTTGTCAACGGGGGACTCCTGGAGGAGGCGTTGACGACGCCGTCGTTCCGCCAGACCACGCCAAACGCCCGCGACAACCAGCGGCTTGAGTTTCTCGGCGATTCGGTGCTGCAGATGCTTGCGACGGACTTCGTGTTCGCGGCGCTTCCGACGGCGTCCGAGGGAACGATGACCAACAAGCGCCAGCACATGGTCTCCTCCGCCGCGCTCTGCGAGGTCGCGGACCGGCACAATCTCGCTCCGCGGCTGAGGCGCAACACGGGCGCAACGGAATTGCCGCGGAACTCCAAGATCTTCGCGGACGCGGTCGAGGCGATCATCGGCGCGGCGTACCTGGACGGCGGCTTCGCCGCGGCGGAGGCGATCTTCGACTTCCTCAAACTGGCGGACAACCTCTCGCAAGACGAGCTGGAGGGAAATCCGAGGACGGTTCTCCAGCAACGGTCGCAGGCCATGAAGCCGTCGCGACTTCCGATTTATACTTTGCTGAAAACGGAGGGAACCTCGAACGAACCCGTGTTTACAGTGAAGGTTCAGGTCGAGGGACTCGGCGAGGCTGTTGGCTCGGCACGCAGCCGCAAGGAGGCTGAGACTTCCGCGGCCGAAACTCTCCTGAATATGATATAATACTAACCTTATGAAAATGACCGACGATCAGCTGAAACTAGCATCTAACACGATCCGCTGCCTGTGCGCGGACATGGTTGAGAAGGCGAATTCCGGCCATCCTGGCGCGCCGATGGGCATGGCGGACTACATCACCTCCCTGTGGCTGAAACACCTGAATGTCGATCCGAAGGACTCGACCTGGGCCGGACGCGACCGTCTCGTCTTCTCTGGCGGACACGCTTCGTCGATCATCTATGCGCTTTTTCACCTCTCCGGACTCGGCGACGTCACGATGGACGAGCTGAAGACGTTCCGCCAGTGGGGGTCGCGCTGCGCCGGACACCCCGAGCGCGGGCTGATGCCGGGAATCGAGGTGACGACGGGTCCCCTCGGTCAGGGCATCGCGATGGGCGTCGGCCTCGCGCTCGCCGCGAAGAAGGCGAAGATTTCGAACAAGACATGGGTCATGTGCGGCGACGGCGACCTCGAGGAGGGCATCTCCCACGAGGCGTGCAGCTGGGCGGGCGCGATGAAGCTCGACGACCTCGTCCTCCTTTACGATTCCAACCACATCACGATCGAGGGCTGCACGTCGCTTGCGATGGCGGATGACGCGAAGAAGCGCTTCGAGAGCTACGGCTGGAAGGTTTTCGCGTGCGACGGACACGACCTTGCCCAGATCGACAAGACGCTCAAGCGCGCGGCGAAGGTCAAGGGTCAGCCCGTCCTGGTCATCATGACGACGCACATCGGCTTCGGCGCCCCCAAGAAGCAGGACTCGTGCGAGTGCCACGGCGCGCCGCTCGGCGCGGCGGAGCTCGCGGGCGCGAAGGCCGCGCTCGGCTTCGACCCCGAGAAGAGCTTCGTCGTGCCGGACGAGGTCTACGGACTCTTCAAGGCGCGCACCGCGCAGCAGCACCGCTACGCGAACAGGATGAAGAAGGCCTGCGGCGAGCGCGTCTCGCTCGCGATGGCTTCGCGCGACGCGCTCCTCGCGGCGCTTCCGAAGTTCGATCCCGCGAAGCCGGTCGCGACGCGTGCGGCGTGCGGGACGGTGATGAACGCCCTGGCGCCGCTCGTGCCGGGACTCGTCGGCGGCAGCGCCGACCTCGGGCCTTCGACACAGACCGTTCTCAAGGGCCTCGGCGACGTCGGCCCCGGCTCGTTCGGGGGCCGCAACATCCACTTCGGCATCCGCGAGCTCGCGATGACCGCGATCGTCAACGGCATCACGGCGTTCAGCGAAGACTTCCGCGGCTACGGCTCCACGTTCTTCGTGTTCTCCGACTATTGCCGTCCGGCGATCCGCCTCGCGGCGCTGATGGACCTACCGTCGATCTCCGTCTTCTCGCACGACAGCTTCTACGTCGGCGAGGACGGTCCGACCCACGAGCCGGTCGAGCACCTCGCGGCGCTCCGTGCGATACCGAACGTCATGACGTGGCGTCCGGCGGACGCGACCGAGACTGCGTACGCGTGGATCGAGATCCTCGGGCACAAGACGGGTCCGTCGTGCCTCCTGACCACCCGCCAGAACATCCCCGTCCTCGAGGGCGTCACCGCCGAGGGCGTCGCGAAGGGCGGCTACGACATCTACGTCGCGGGTCCGCAGGACGCGGACACGATCCTCTTCATCGCGACGGGCAGCGAAGTCTCGCTCGCGGTCGAGGCGGCGAAGCGCCTCGCGGCCGAAGGCGTCGGCGTCCGCGTCGCGTCCATTCCGTGCGTCGAGCGCTTCCACAGCGGGACCACGCCGGAGTACCGCTGCGAGGTTCTGCCGCAGGAGATGCGCAAGCGCGTCATCGTCGAGGCGGGCACCCGCTTGGGTCTCGACCGCTTCCGCGTCGACTTCGGAACGACCGCGTACGTGACGATGGACCGCTACGGCGCGTCCGCGCCGTTCAAGGTCCTCGCCGAGAATTTCGGCTTCACGGCCGACAACGTCTACCGCACTGCGAAAGGTCTCATCTAATGGACATGCTGCTGGCCATCAGTCCGATTGACGGACGCTACGCGAACAAGTGCACGGAACTCCAGGAGGTCTTCTCCGAGTTCGGGCTCATCA
>CAZYQF010000014.1:8174-26073 GCA_964650165.1 uncultured Lentisphaeraceae bacterium | reverse complement strand
GGTCGCGGGCGCCGAGGCCGGGGGCGTGTCGGAGGCGCCGAAGGCCGAACGGCCTAAGTTTAACCCCGAGGACCTCAAGGCCCGCATCGACGAGGCGGCCGATCTCTGGCGTACCCGTACCGAGCTCAAGCGGGCGGCGACGATCGAGAAGTTCAAGCTGGACGAAGAGGGCGCGGCGGACTTCGACCGAGCGGTCGCGGACATGAACGACAAGCTCCGCGAGTCGATCCAGTCCCTCGCGGACCAGGTTTCGGACGTCGACGAGATGACGCCGGAGCTCGGCGTCCGCCTGATGGGCGATCTCTCCACGACGGTGGCGGAGGCTTATGACGCGGTCGGGGCGGTGGTCGACGAGGACCGCCGCGGGGAGGTGTCGAACCTTCAGCTCATGGAATTCGTCGATCCGTCGGTGGCCGAGCCGCTGATCGGCGTCCAGCAGAAAATCAGGCGATGAACTTCCGTCGCGTCATCCAGTCCGCGGTCTTCGAACTCTTCGACGCCTTTCGGAGCCGGCGCGCGCACGTGCTCGTGATTCTCTACGTCGTCATTTCGGCGCTCGCGATGGGCGGGACGATCACCGTGCTCGCCAAGGTCGAGGACCAGCTCGCCGAAACGCTGATGATCGAGAAGGTCGAGGGCAAGAGCGGGGTTGTCTCCGCGACGCTCTGGAAGTCGAAGCCGTTTCAGAAGATCGTCCGCCACACCGTCGAGGACACGCTCGTCTACGACGACATCTGCGGACGCCATCCGGCGGAGCTCATTCACGCGTGGCTCGTCTTTCTCCTGGTGCCGATGCTGACCGTCCTGTTCTCCTCCAACCGCGTCGCGGGCGACGTCCGCTCGGGCTCGGTCCGGTACATGCTGACGCGGGTGACGCGGCTCGAGTGGTCGCTCGGAAAGTATCTGGGCAACGCGCTGATGATCCTCTCCGGACTTCTCGTCGGGGCTGTCGTGGCCTGGGCCGTCGCGGCGTGGAAGCTGTCGGGCGTCGACGTCGCGGCGCTCTTGCCGGCGATGGTCCTGTGGTCGTTCAAGGCCTGGTTCCTGGCGCTCGCCTGGCTCGGGCTCGCGCTCGGCATCTCCCACTTCTTCCAGACGCCGGGGAAGGCGGACGGGTTCGCGATGCTCGCGCTGTTCGTGTTCGCCGTGACGCCGAGTCTGCTGCGCGTCCTTGACGACAGCGACGGATTCGCGGGGTCGCTCGTGATCCTGCGCCAGCTGTTCCCGTCCGCAGTCGAGGACGGACTCTGGCGCGCGTCGTTCCTGCCGGTCGCGGCGTCGGCGGCCTGGCTCGTGTCGCTCGGGCTTCTTTACCTGTCCGCCGGCTACGCGTATTTCGCGAGGAGGGACGCGCGATGAACGAGGCCCTTGTCACGAAGGATCTGGTCAAGCGGTACGGCCGCCGGAACGCGCTCGACGGCTTCACGCTCGCGGTTCCGCTCGGATCGGTCACGGGCCTCGTCGGGCAGAACGGCGCGGGCAAGACCACGTGGATGATGGCGGTCGCGGGCTTCGTGCGGCCGGATTCGGGATCCGTGAACATCCTCGGCCGCGGCAGCTTTGACGCCGAGGTCCATTCCGGCCGTTTCGGAATCCTGCCGCAGGACTCCGAGCTTCCGCTCGAGGCTCGTCCGCGCGAGCTTCTCGTCCGCTATGCGCGTCTCCAGGGACTGTCTCCGTCGGCCGCGGCCGCCGCGGCCGACGGTCTCCTCGAGGCGTTCAACCTGTCGGACAAGGCGACGTCGCAGGTCCGCTCGCTCTCGCACGGCATGCGCAAGCGGGTGATGGTGGCGCAGGCCTTCATCGGCGATCCCGAGGTGGTGCTGCTGGACGAGCCGCTGAGCGGACTCGATCCGGTCGAGGCCGACCGCATGCGGCGTTTCATTCTCGACCGGCGCGGCCAGACCACGGTCGTGATTTCCTCGCACCAGCTCGACGACATCCAGAGGCTCTGCACCCATGTCGCGTTCGTGTCCGCGGGCAAAGTGGACCGGATGGATCGTCTTGCGGCGCTGCTGGCGGACGGACGGAGCCTCGAGGACGTCTATCTGAACGGCTGATTTGGCCGTGATTTGGTATAATCTGATTCTATGAAGATCGTCGATTGCGATTATTTTGTCGTGGGGTCGGGCATGGCGGGGCTCATGAGCGCCCTGCACCTGGCCAGCTACGGCAAGGTCACGTTGGTCACCAAGGGCCGTCTCCAGGACTGCAACTCGAATTTCGCCCAGGGCGGGATCTGCTGCGTCATGGACCCGGAGGACGACTTCGACAAGCATGCCCGGGACACGATGATCGCGGGCGCGTGGCTCGGCAACAGCAAGGTCGTGCACGAGATCTGCGAGCATGCGCCGGAGGGCATTCAGGACCTGATCGCTTGCGGCGTGAAGTTCGCGAAGAAGGCCGACGGCTCCTGGGACCTGACGCGGGAGGGCGGACACAGCGCGCGGCGCATCTTCCACGCGGGCGACATCACCGGGGAGAAGTGCGAGTCGGCGATGATCCGCAAGGTGAAGCGCGCGGACATCGACATCCGCGAGCATGCCATCGTCATCGACCTCGTCATGACCAAGAGGCTCGGCCTCAAGGGCGGGAACCGCTGCGTCGGCGCCTATGTCCTCGACAAGGCGACCGGCGAAATCTACGCGATCCGCTCGCCGAACACGATCCTCGCGACGGGCGGCTGCGGCAAGGTCTACCTCTACACCTGCAATCCCGACACTGCGACCGGCGACGGCATCGCGCTCGCGTGGCGCGCGGGGGCCGACATCGAGAACATGGAGTTCATCCAGTTCCATCCGACCTGCCTCTACCATCCGCAGGCGAAGCGCTTCCTCGTCTCGGAGGCGGTCCGGGGCGAGGGGGCGGTCCTCGTGGACAAGCACGGCAGGGAATTCATGCACAAGTACGATCCGCGCGGGTCGCTCGCGCCGCGCGACATCGTGGCGCGTTCGATCGACTCCGAGATGAAGCGCACCGGCGACGATTGCATGTACCTCGACATCCGCCGGAAGGGACGGGCGTACCTGACGAAGCGCTTTCCGAACATCTATCAGAAGTGCCTGGAGTTCGGCATCGACATGGCGAAGGACCTGATTCCGATCGTTCCGGCGGCGCACTACACGTGCGGCGGCATCAAGGCGACGACGGACGGGCTCACGGGCGTGCCCGGGCTCTCGGCGGTGGGCGAATGCGCCTCGACGGGCTTGCATGGCGCGAACCGACTCGCGTCCAACTCGCTCATGGAGGCGCTGGTCTGCGCGCGGCTCACGGCTGCGCGGCTCGGTCCGCATCCGGAGAGGTTCGCGCGGCGTCCGCCGGCGATTCCGGCGTGGCGCATCGGAAGCGCCGTCCCTCCGGACGAGGCGGTTCTCGTGTCGCACATGTGGGACGAGATCCGCCGCCTCATGTGGGACTACGTGGGAATCGTCCGCACCAACAAGCGGCTCGCGCGGGCCGCGCACCGCATCCGCACGCTCCGCAAGGAGATCCGCGAATACTACTTCCGCTATCTCGTGACGCCCGACACGGTCGAGCTCCGCAACCTCGCGGTCTGCGCCGAGCTGATCGTCAAGAGCGCGCAGAAGCGCCGCGAGAGCCGGGGTCTTCACTACACGCTCGACTACCCGAAGCAGTCGAAACGCATCCGGCAGACGCTGATCGCAGGCAACAAGTACTGAAGAGCTCCTTGCCATAGTCTTGCGTTTGCGATATAATGTCCCGAAAAGATGACAAGTAACGACGAATACGTTTTGCAGATCCTGGTCGAGAGGGGGATCGTGTCCGCTGACCAGGTGGATTCAGTCGCCAAGTCCATGAAAGCCGACAACGAGACGACGTTGGACGTTCTCGTTTCCGGCGGCACGATCGGAGAGGACGACGTCCTCGGAACGGTGGCCGACCAATTCGGGCTCAAGTACTGCCATCTCAACGCCGACGTGATCAAGCCCGAGATCGTCAAGGAAATCCCGGCGGACATCGCGAAGAAATACGGCGTCGTGCCGGTCATGTCCGACGAGGACTCGATCACGGTGGCTCTGTCCGACCCGATGGGCTATGACGCCATCGACTCCCTGCGCTACGTCCTTCACGGACGCGACGTGCAGGCGGTCATCTCCCCGCGGTCCGAGGTGGCGGCGGCGATGGCGAAGCTCTATCAGACCGAGGAGGCCGCGGACGTCCAGACGCGCGGCGAGGCCGACGGCGGGGACGAAGGCGACGGAAACGGCGACGATTCGGCGGTCATCAAGCTTGCGAACCTGATCATCACCACGGCGATCAAGATGCGGGCGTCCGACATCCACATCGAGCCGATGGAGAAGGAGTTCCGCGTCCGCTACCGCATCGACGGCACGCTCCGCAAGATGGATTCTCCGCCGAAGCGCCTGCAGGGCGCGATCATTTCCCGCTTCAAGATCATGTCGAAGATGAAGATCTCGGTGAAGCGCGTTCCGCAGGACGGGCGCATCCAGGTCACGGTCAACGGCAAGGACCTGGACCTCCGCGTCTCTTCCGTGCCGACGAACCACGGCGAGTCGATCGTCATGCGTATTCTCGACAAGACGAACCTCGCGCTCGGCCTTCCGCAGCTCGGCTTCCTTACTGACGACCAGGCGACGTTCGAGCAGCTGATCAAGCTTCCGGACGGCGTGGTGCTGGTGACGGGGCCGACGGGTTCGGGAAAGACGACGACTCTGTACGCGTGTCTCGGGCAGATCAACACCCCGGACAAGAAGATCATCACGGTCGAGGACCCGGTCGAATACCAGATGTCGGGCATCAACCAGGTGCAGGTGAACAAGGACGTCGGCCTCGACTTCTCGGCGGCGCTCCGCTCGATCCTGCGTCAGGCGCCGAACATCGTGATGATCGGCGAAATCCGCGATTCCGAGACCGCCGACATCGCGATGGAGGCCGCGCTCACGGGCCACCTCGTGTTCTCGACCCTCCACACGAACGACGCGCCGTCGGCCGTCACCCGACTTCTCGACATCGGCGTCAAGCCGTTCCTTGTCGCCTCCGCTCTGCGTGCCGCGATGGCGCAGCGACTCGTCCGCGCGATCTGCGAGAAGTGCAAGGAGGAGTATGTGCCGACCGAGCGCGAGATCAAGATGCTCGGCAACTTCTCCAAGACCATGCCCGAGCACCTTTTCCACGGCACGGGCTGCGACAAATGCGCGAAGGCCGGCTACAAGGGCCGTAAGGGCATTTTCGAGATCTTCAAGGTCGACGATGTCATTCAGCGGCTGATCTTCGACCACGCGCCGGCGACGCTCCTGCGCCAACGCGCCCGCGAAATGGGCATGCGCACGCTCCGCGAGGACGGCATGCTCAAGGTCGCGAGCGGAATGACCAGCCTGCAGGAGGTCCTGCGCGTCACCATGGGAGACGCCGACTAAGGAAAGGGGATGCGGAAATGGAAGTGCACATGGAAGAGCTTTTGCAGGCGACGATCGACGAAGGGGGTTCGGACCTCCATATCCGCGCCTACATGCCGCCGGAGCTGCGCGTGCACGGCGAGCTCTGTCCCCTGGGCGAGGAGGTCCTGACCGAGGAGGACTCCCTCAACCTCTGCAAGGAGATCGCCTCGGCCGCGCAGATGGAGGAGGTCGAGAAGAACGGCGGCGCCGACTTCGCGATCGCGCACCCCGACGGCACCCGTTTCCGCGTCTCGGTCTTCAGGGAGCGCAAGCGCTACGGGATGGTGCTCCGCCAGATTCCCTCGAAGCTCCTGACGATGGAACAGCTCGGGCTTCCGCCGGTCGTCAAGGAGCTTCTCTTCAAGCCGCGCGGGCTGATCCTCGTCACAGGTCCGACGGGTTCCGGCAAGTCGACGACGCTTGCCTCGATGCTCGACGTCATCAACCACGAGCGCGGCGTGCACATCATCACCATCGAAGATCCGATCGAATTCTACCACACCTCCGCGAAGTCCCTCGTGACCCAGCGCGAGGTCGGCGACGACGTCCCGTCCTTCGCCGAGGCGATCCGCCGCGCGCTGCGTCAGGACCCGGACGTGATCCTCGTCGGCGAAATGCGCGACCTCGAGACGATCGGGGCCGCGATCACCG
The DNA here is from genome assembly GCA_964650165.1 of uncultured Lentisphaeraceae bacterium. Classification (GTDB taxonomy): domain Bacteria; phylum Verrucomicrobiota; class Kiritimatiellia; order RFP12; family UBA1067; genus UBA1067. Next base: position 20,002 of record CAZYQF010000014.1, on the reverse strand, counting down.
CCGCCGAAACGGGCCACCTCGTGTTCGGCACGCTGCACACGACCGGCGCGGCCGAGACCGTCGACCGCATCGTCGACGCCTTTCCGACCAACCAGCAGGAGCAGGTCCGCACGCAGCTCGCCGCCGGCCTTCAGGCGGTCATCTCGCAGATCCTGCTGCCGAAACTGGACGAGAACGGCGAAGTGCACGGCCGCGTCGCGGCATTCGAGATCATGACCTCGACGGACGCGATCCGCTCGCGCATCCGCGACAACAAGACGAACATGATCAAGTCCGATCTCCAGACCGGAGCGAAGTTCGGCATGATGACGCTCGACACCTCGCTGGCCAACCTCTACAAGCAGGGCCTCATCTCCTACGAGGACCTGATCACCAAGTCTCAGGATCCGGATTCCGTGGTGGCGAAGCTCAAGGAAGAGATGGGGAAAAAGTAAGGAACGTAGATGACCGATCCGATTCTCCAGATACTGGTCCAGAACGGCTACATCGACGAGGCCGCCGCGAATGACCTCGCGGATCTCGCCAAGACCGAGGCGAAGCCGCTCCGCCAGCTCGTGATCGACCAGGGCATCGTCACCGAGGACGATCTCCTCGCCGCGATCGCCGCCTACCAGGACACCGAGGCGATCGACCTCGAAGACATGACGATCGACACCGACGTGACCGAGGCGATCCCGGCGTCGACGGCGCGCATGTACAACGTGTTCCCGATCGCCGCGGACGACTCGTCCGTCACCCTCGCGACCTTCGACATCATCGACCCGCGCATCTCCGACGAGCTTCTGTTCACGCTCTCGAAGGAGGTTAAGTTCGTCATGGCCCGCGAGAAGGCCGTCACGGACCGCATCTCGCAGTACTACGGAGACGCCAGCGACTCCGTGACGGACATGATCAAGGCCCTCGGCGAGGGCATGTCCGACGACGGGACGCTGACGGGCGCCAACGTGAACGACATCGCGTCGATGGAAAGCGCCGCGAACTCGTCCGCGATCATCCGCTTCGTGAACCTGGTCCTCTACCAGGGCGTCGTCGACCATGCGTCCGACATCCACATCGAGCCGTTCGAGAAGGACTTCAAGATCCGCTACCGCGTCGACGGCGCGCTCTATGAGATGAAGGCGCCGGACGTGTCGATGGCGCCGGCGATCATCTCGCGCGTCAAGATCCTCTCGAACCTGAACATCGCCGAGCGCCGCGTCCCGCAGGACGGCCGCATCGCGCTGACCGTCGCGGGACGCCCCGTCGACCTCCGCGTGAGCTGCCTGCCGACCGCCCACGGCGAGTCGGTCGTCATGCGAATCCTCGACCAGTCCACAACCTCGCTGGACCTCGAGAACGTCGGCTTTTCCGAGGACATCTACGAACAGATCACGATGGACATCGAGAAGCCGAACGGCATCTTCATCGTGACGGGCCCGACCGGTTCCGGCAAGACCACGACGCTCTACTCGGTCCTCCGCCGCATCAACACGATCGACAGCAAGCTGCTGACGGTCGAGGAGCCGGTCGAATACAACGTGGACGGCATCGTCCAGGTTCCGGTCGACGCCCCGGCGGGCAATACCTTCGCCAAGGTGCTCCGCGCCTTCCTGCGTCAGGACCCGGACGTGATGATGATCGGCGAGATCCGCGACCTCGAGACGGCCGAAATCGCCGTGCAGGCCGCGCTCACGGGACATTTCGTGTTTTCGACCCTGCACACAAACGACGCCGCGGGCGCCGTGATGCGTCTCATCGACATGAATGTCGCGCCCTACCTCCTGTCCTCGACGCTCGAGGCCGTGCTCGGCCAGCGACTCGTCCGCACTTGCTGCGCCGAATGCAAGACGGCCTATGAGCCGGATGACGAGACACTCCAGCGCATCGGCCTGACGCGAGACCAGATCGGCGGGCGTCCGTTCTACTACGGCGCCGGCTGCAAGACGTGCAACGGCATCGGCTACAAGGGCCGGAAGGGCGTCTTCGAGTACCTCCGCATGTCTCCGCCGCTCCGCGAGCTTGTCAATAACAAGGCTCCGACTCTGCTGATCCGCGAAAAAGCGCGCGAACTCGGCATGCGCACGATGCGCGAGGACGGCATCCGCTCGATTCTCGATGGATACACCACGGTCGATGAAGTACTTCGTTATACTTAAGCTGGCCGCGGTGTTCGCGCTGGTTGTGTCTGCCGCCGTCCTTTCCACTCCCCGGGGGCGCCTTCCGCTCGCCTTGAGGGGCATCCGGAAGATGCTCCGCAAGGATCGCGACCTGTCCCAGGCCGCAAGCGATCGCGGCGAAGAAGTTTCGTTTTTCCGCAAGATCGTCGCCTTTCTGCTGGTCTTGATCGCGTTTGCGCTGGCTCTCACGTTCTGACCATGGAGACGATCGAGATCCGCGGCTGTCGCGCGCGCGTCGCCCGGACGTTTCCGGAACGCGCCAGGGGGCTGATCGGGACGCGCGACCTGGCCGCCGGCGAGGGCCTGCTGATCGAGAAGTGCAACGCAATCCACACGTTCTTCATGTCGTTCCCGATTGACGCTATTTTCCTGGATGACGACAACCGTGAGGTCAAGACGGTCCGCAACATCAAGCCGTGGACTTTTCTTGTCTTCGGCGGCTTCAGGGCGAAGAAGGTCCTTGAAGTCAAGAGTCTCTGAGACGCGGAACAGGTTCGGTTTTCTGATTTCGGGGTGTATTTTTTGCCGCAATTGCCGCATTTTTGGTATAATTTCGCTTAATGAAACCTGATCCTACGCAGATGAAGGACTGGCAGATTGCCGAAGCGGCTGAAGAGAATCTCAAGCCCGTCGTCGAACTCGTCGGCGAACTCGGTCTCCGGGAGGACGAGTGGACTCCCTACGGGCGCGTTCTCGCGAAGGTCGACGTGACCAAGGTCCTGAAGCGCGTCGGCGCCGGCCGCAAGGGCAAGTACATCGACGTCACCGCCATCACTCCGACCGCACTGGGCGAGGGAAAGACCACGACGACGCTCGGACTCGTCGAGGGCCTTGGCAAGCTGGGCCGGAAGGTCATCGGCTGCATTCGCCAGCCCTCCGGCGGTCCGACCTTCAACATCAAGGGTTCCGCCGCGGGCGGCGGACTGGCGCAGGTTGTCCCCCTCACGTCTCTTTCTCTCGGCCTCACCGGCGACATCGACGCGATCACCAACGCGAACAACCTCGCGATGGTCGCTCTCAATTCGCGTCTGCAGCACGAGCGCAACCACGACGACGCCTGGCTGGCCGAGCGCGGCCTCAAGCGCCTCGACATCGACCCCGAGCGCATCCAGTTCCGCTGGGCGATGGACTTCTGCGCGCAGGGCCTCCGGAACATCGAGATCGGCCGCGGCGGCGCGCTCGACGGCTTTGCCTGCAGTTCAGGCTTCTACATCACGGTCGCCTCGGAAGTCATGGCGATTCTCGCGATGTCGTCCGGTCTCGCCGACCTTCGCACGCGCCTCTCGAAGATCGTCGTCGCCTACTCGAAAAGCGGGGCGCCGGTCACGACGAAGGACCTTGAGGTCGACGGCGCGATGTGCGCGCTTCTCGTCAACGCCATCCAGCCGACGCTGATGCAGTCCCTCGAGGGCCAGCCGATGTTCGTCCACGCGGGTCCTTTCGCCAACATTGCGATCGGGCAGAACTCGGTCGTGGCGGACAAGCTCGCCTGCGCGCTCGGCGACTACGTCGTCACGGAATCCGGGTTCGCCTCGGACATGGGCTTCGAGAAGTTCTGGAACATCAAGTGCCGCTGTTCGGGCCTCAAGCCGGACGCCGTGGTTCTCGTCGCGACGGTCCGCGCGCTCAAGGCCCACGGCGGCGCGCCGGCGGTCAGGGCGGGACTTCCCCTCGACCCGGTCTACACTCAGGAGAACATCCCTCTCCTCGAGAAGGGCTGCGAGAACCTCCTCGCGCACATCGACATCATCCGCCGCGCCGGCATACAGCCGGTCGTTTGCCTCAATGCGTTCTACACCGACACGCCGGCGGAGCGCGAGCTCGTCAGGAAAATCGCCGAGAAGGCGGGCGCGACGTTCGCGGTCTCGGACCACTGGCTCAAGGGCGGCGACGGCGCACTGGACCTTGCGAAGGCCGTCATCAAGGCCTGCGACGAGCCCAATGCGTTTGATTTTCTCTGCAACCTCGACGATCCGCTCAGGGACCGCATCGAGAAGCAGGTCCGGGAGGTCTACGGCGGCGACGGCGTGGACTTCGATCCCGCGGCGCTCGCGAAGCTCGAGGCGTTCCAGGCGAACCCCGAGACGGCGAAGCTCCCGATCTGCATCGCGAAGACGCAGTATTCGCTCTCCCACGACCCGAAGCTGCTCGGACGTCCGAAGGGCTGGCGCATGCCGGTCAAGGACATCCTGATCTACCAGGGCGCGGGGCTGATCGTCCCGGTCGCCGGCGAGATCAAGCTCATGCCCGGCACTTCCGCATCTCCCGCTTACCGAAAGATTGACGTCGACGTCGAAACCGGCAAGGTGAAAGGACTGTTCTGATGAAGCGCAACCTCGTACTGATTGTCTCCCTGGTCGCCGGTCTCGTGGCCGCGCTCCTGACACGCACGTATCTGACGATCAAGGAGAACGAGATCAAGGCGGAGCGTCAGAAGCTCCTGGACCGGTACGGCACGATGGAGGTTCTCTGCCTCTACAAGGACACGCCGTCCGGAACCGTGATCACGAAGGCCGACCTCGCGACGAAGAACGTTCCGGCGATGGGGATGCGCGGGCAGGCCCTGACCCTGGAGAACCTCCCGGACGTGGTCGGGCGGAAGACGGTGGTCGGACACAAGGCCAAGGAGGTCCTGTTCTGGTCCGACATCGAAGGCGGCGATCCGAACGCGAAGGGCCTCTCGGCCGACGTCAAGAAGCAGATGCGCGCCATCTCGATCAACGTGACGGGCGCGGCGGCGGTCTCCTGCATGGTGAAGCCGAACGATCACGTGGATGTGATCGGAACCTTCAATTTTCCGGACGACCAGGGCAAGATCAGGCGCGGCGATCCCGTGACGTCGACCATCCTCCAGAACGTCCTCGTCCTCGCGACGGGCAAGGAGACGGGCAAGTCCCGCGTCCTGGACGAGGGCGGACGGTTCGCGGGCTATTCCACGGTGACGCTCGAGGTCACGCCGCGCGAGGCCGAGATGCTCGCGTTCGCGGAGCAGATGAAGGGTCGTCTCGTCCTGACGCTCCGAAACCGGACGGACACTTCCGCCGAGAAGGAGCTGCTGCAGGTCAATTACGAGCAGATCCGCCAGGAGATCGACGATCTCAACCAGAAGCGCCAGCTGAAAGTGGGAGCCCGCTGACCGATGATCCTCACCACCCTCATCCAAGGCAACCGCGAAACCCGGGAGCTCGCCGACGGTGCGTACATGATCGGACGCAACGAGTCCTGCCGGATTCGCTTCGACTTTGCCGACGTCTCCGAGCGGCATGCGATCCTGACCGTCCGGGAGGGCAAGGCGGTGATCGAGGACCTGCACAGCGCGAACGGAACCTATGTGAACGGCGAGCCGATCGACTGCGCGGTCGAGCTCGACGGCGGAATGGTCGTCCAGATCGGCGATTCCATGCTGCGCGTCGCGCAGGATGAGGAGACGGCTGGGACCGAGGGGACGGACGAGTCTCCCGGGGCCCAGGAGGTTGCCCAAGATGTCGCTGGAAAGGTTCCGGCTCCCGCGCCGGCGCCGGAATCCGAGGAGACGTCGGTCGCCGCCGACCCGCTGCGATTGCTGCGGCGCAACGTCCAGGAGCAGATTCAGAAGGAGCTCCTGAAGCGCATGGACATGAAGCGGCTCACGATGCAGGGCGTGGACCGCGAGGGGCTGGAGGAGACGGCCCGTGAGAAGATCCGGCAGATCGTCGACGAAGTGGTGTCGAACGGCAAGCTTCCCGAAGGCATCGACCCGGTGCGCCTCGAGGACGACGTCTTCAACGAGGCGATGCGCCTCGGGCCGCTCGAGGAGCTGCTGGCGGACGAGTCCGTGAGCGAAATCATGGTGAACGGCCCGGATAAGGTCTATGTCGAGCGCCACGGCAAGCTGCAGCTTTCGGACTGCCAGTTCACGGATGACGGCAGCGTGCTGAGCGTCATCGAGCGCATCATCGCGCCGCTCGGCCGCCGCTGCGACGAGAGCCAGCCGTATGTGGACGCGCGTCTGGCGGACGGCTCCCGCGTCAACGCGATCATCTCGCCGCTCGCCCTGTCGGGTCCGACGATCACCATCCGAAAGTTCTCCAAGAAGGCGATCACGCCCGAGGACTTCATCCGCTTCGGGACCTGGTCGCACAACGCGGCGGAGTTCATGAAGCTCTGCGTGCTGCTGCGCAAGAACATCATCGTGGCGGGCGGCACGGGTTCGGGCAAGACGACGCTCCTCAATCTCCTCTCCGGCTTCATTCCGCACAACGAACGCATCGTGACGGTCGAGGATGCGGCGGAACTGAGGCTCCAGCAGCCGCACGTGGTGCGGCTCGAGACGCGTCCGCCGAACATCGAGGGGAAGGGCGCGGTGTCGATCCGAGATCTCGTGAAGAACTGCCTCCGCATGCGTCCGGACCGCATCATCGTCGGCGAATGCCGCGGCGGCGAATCGCTGGACATGCTCCAGGCGATGAACACGGGCCATGACGGCTCGCTCACGACCGTGCACGCGAACAGTCCCCGCGACGTCATCTCCCGTCTCGAGACGATGGTGCTGATGAGCGGCATGGAGCTGCCTTCTCGCGCGATCCGCGAGCAGATCGCGAGCGCGGTCGACATCGTCATCCACGAGTCCCGCATGTCCGACGGTTCGCGCAAGGTCTGCGCGATCACCGAGGTCACGGGCCTCGAGGGCAACCAGATCGTCATGCAGGACCTCTTCCAGTTCGTGCAGACGGGCGTCGGACACGACGGCAAGATCGTCGGCGAGTTCAAGCCGACGGGGGCGATGCCGAGCTGGTTCGACCAGCTCGCGGGCCGCGGCTTCAAGGTCGACCCGAGGATGTTCGATCCGAACGCGCAGGTCAACGTCAACGTGGAGCGCACGAGATGATCCTCTGGCTGTCAGTCTTGCTGTTCGGGCTCTGCTTCGCGGGGCTCGCGTGGCATTTCGCCTCCGGCGTCAAGATCAAGGCCGGATGGCAGAACGGAGAGAGCCCGCTCGCCCGCTGGCTGGACGAGCGCCGGCGCAATGCGTTCAACGAGCAGCTTCCCGAGGCGCTCGCGACGATGTCGAACGCGCTCCGCGCCGGCTTCTCGATCTCCCAGGCGTTCGACTCGGTGGTGGCGCAGGGCCAGAAGCCGATGTGCGAGGAGTTCGCGATCCTGCAGCAGCAGCTCAGGATCGGCATGAGCTTCGAGGATGCGCTCGAATCGCTGTCCGGACGCGTGGGGTCCGACGACCTGACGCTCGTGACGACGGCGATTTTGATCAGCCGCAAGACCGGCGGCAACGTGACCGAGATCTTCGACAAGATTTCCGAAACTATCCGCGGCCGGATGCGCATCGAGCGGAAGGTGAAGTCCATGACGGCCCAGGGCCGCATGCAGGGCATCATCGTCTCCGCGATGCCGGTTTTTCTCGGCATCGTCATGACGGTCATGAAGCCCAAGATGATGCTTCCCTTTCTCTGCAGCCTCACCGGAGCCATCTCCGTGCTGACGATGATCGTGCTCATCACGATCGGCTGGCTGATCATCCGCAAAATCATAAAGATCGACGTTTGACGATGGACAATTTCTTCAGCAAGCTGACGACGGACAAGTTTTTCACCAAACTCGACTGGGGTGCGTTCTGGACGGCGACACTCATCACGTTCGCCGTCTATTTCTACACGCTGGGCCCGTCCGTCGGCCTCGAGGATTCGGGAGAGCTTGCGACCGCCGGCGCCCATCTGGGCGTTCCGCATCCCCCGGGGTATCCGTTCTGGACGCTGTGCAGCTGGATCTTCTGCAAGGTCTTCTTCTGGGTCACCTACATGGGCCATCCGACGCCCGCGTGGTGCATTTCGCTCTTTTCCGCAACCGCGGGCGCGTTTGCCGCGGGCTTCACCGCGATGCTGATCTGCGCGTCGTCCCGTGACTTCCTGAACGATGCCGGCGGCAAGTGGCTGTGCTTCGGGGGCGGCGTCGCGGGCGCGCTGACGTTCTCGCTCTCGCCGGTCGAGTGGTCGCAGTCCACGATCGTCGAGATCTACTCCCTGAACGCGTTCTTCCTGATGTGGGTGTTCCTGCTCAGCTACCGCTGGATGAGTCAGCCGTCGGACAAGATCCTCTGGTTCACGGCGTTCGTGTTCGGCCTCGGCCTCACGAACTATCAGGTTCTCCTCTTTGCGATCGTGCCGCTCGCGCTCATCATCTTGATGCGCAATCTCGGCCTGTTCCGGGACGTCTTCGTCTACCTGATCCCGGTTGCGCTCGCCTATCAGGTTCTCCAGGTCGGCTGTCTCCTGCAGGCCAACGCCAACATGCAGTCCGACGTGATCAACAAGCACGTTCCGGTTCTCAAGGCCGCCTCGTGCCCCTCGAGCGCGGTGCTGGCCGTGGCCGTGGTTGCCCTTGTGGCGGCGGTCGTCGTCGCCGCCGTGCAGATGAGGCGCGGGCAGAACGAGAAGGCCCGCACAGCGGCGCTCGCGGGCGGCGGCTTTGGCGCGGTCCTGATGCTCCTGGCCTCGACCGTGTTCGTCGGACCCAACGCCTGGACCGGCATCACCGAGGCGGTCGCGCCCCTGATCGATCCGCGGATCTACGCCGTGATCGGCGCGTTCGTCGCCGGCTCGGTCGCGCTGGCGGTCGCGGCGGCCTGCTGCGACGAGGAGCGGCTGTGGAAGGGCCGGGCGCTTCCGTATTTCATCGGCTCCGCCGTGCTCGCGCTCGTCGCGGTCGTCGTCGCGTCGAACGTTCCGCAGGCCGGAAGCCTCGGTTACCTGGGCAAGGCGTATCCGTGGGGCAAGTCGACCCTGGTCTTCTGGAGCCTCATCGCGGTCCTCTTCGCGCTGACCTCCTTCACGAAGAAGGGGCTCGCCTTCGCGGTGCCGGTCGCGGGTCTTCACATCGCGGCGTTCGTCCTCCTCCGGCACGGCGCGATGAACGGACTCACCCATCCGTCCTCCTGGTGGTTTTGCTGGCCGATCGCGTGGAACTTCATCCTCCTGGCGCTCGCCTGGACGACCTTGCCGAACGGGCGCTCCGTCGCGGGCGCGGCGTTCTTCGCACAGCTGGGCGTCTCGTTCTACGTCTACATGCCGATCGTGTCCGAGCTTAGGAATCCCCCGATGAACTGGGGCTATCCGCGGACCTGGGAGGGCTTCAAGCACGCGATCATGCGCGGACAGTACGAGGCGATCGGCGTCCCCTCGTTCGCGAGCGCGGGCGAGTTCTTCTCGTTCATGGGCCGCCAGATGATGCACTACTTCGGCGACGTCAAGCTGCAGTTCACCGACCTTCTGATCCCGTTCGCGGCCGTGCCGTTCGCGGCCGGGCACTGGGTCGTGACCAAGGACCACAAGAAGACCTTCTGGCAGTGGATGGGCGCGGCCTTCGCTTGCTTCTTCATGATGTCCTTCCTCCTCATTCTCCTGGCGAACGTGAAGGGCGACATCCAGGACGGCTTCATCCAGAAGGTGAAGTTCATCTCCTCTCATGCGATGATCGCGCTCTGGATCGGCTACGGGCTCGTCTTCGCGACGGCGCTTCTCCGGCGCTGGATTCCCGCGGCGCTTCTCGCGGTCGCGATGATTCTCGTCGCGGCGGTCTACCCGATCGTCCAGAACTACACCGACGACCAGATGGTGTTCGAGCTCGGCGGGAACGAGCAGAACGGACACACCTTCGGCTGGCAGTTCGGCGCGTACCAGCTCGACGGCGCGAAGGCGATCAAAGAGCAGCTCGTCGCGGACGAGGAGCCGCTCCCCGATCCCGACTGGCCCGAGGCGATGGAGCCGTTCTCGATCTTCTTCGGCGGCACCGACCCGGGGCGATTCGTCCCGACCTACATGATCTATTCGGCCGATTTCCGTCCGGACGTCTACCTGATCACGCAGAACGCGCTGGCCGACGGAACCTACATGGCCGTCGAGCGCGACCTCTACGGCGACGAGATCTGGATTCCGTCGAGCGACGACAGCGCGAAGGCGTTCGAAATCTACGTCGACGAGGTCCGCCGCGGGATCCGTCCGGCGAACGGCGACCTCCGCATCGAGAACGGACGCGTCCAGGTGACGGGCGCGCTCGGCGTGATGGAGATCAACGGCATCCTCACCAAGATGATGTTCGACCACGACCGACTCCGCCACTCCTTCTACGTCGAGGAGTCGTACGTGATCCCGTGGATGTATCCGTACCTCTCGCCGCACGGTCTCATCATGAAGATCAACAGGGATCCGACGCCGTACGATCCGAAGACTGCGGCGAAGGACCGCGATTTCTGGGACTGGTACGTGCGCCGTCTCCTGAACGATCCGATGTACCGCCGCGACTTCGCCGGACAGAAGAGCTTCTCCAAGCTCCGCGCGGCGATCGCCGGGCTCTACGTCAAGCAGGGCCGGCGCGCCGAGTCGGCTCAGGCGTATCGCGAGGCGTGCCTCCTCTATCCGGCCTCGCCCGAGGCGTCCTTCCGCTACGCGCAGGAGATCCTGCTGCCGGAGCGCAAGTGGGATCACGTGCTCGAGCTGATGGACTACACCGACAAGATCGATCCGAAGAACAAGCGGACCCAGGGCCTTCGCAGCTACGTCGTCAACTTCCGGACGCTCCTTTCCGAGGTCCAGCGTCTCGAACCGAAGCTTCTTGAGAACCGCATCACGAAGGAGGAGAAGTTCTCGCTCGCCTGCTGCTATTCGCAACTCGGGCGCATTCCGCAGGCGGCGCAGCTCCTGAAGGATCTCTCCGACATGCTGCGGAGCCCGGCCGAGCTCGAGACCGCCGCGACCGTCTTCCTCTCCGCCCGCATGGACGCGGAGGCGGAAAAAACGCTCAACCGGCTCCTGAAGGCCGAGCCCGACACCCGACCGGACATGTGGCTGGAGCTCGCCAAGATCCAGTTCAGGACGATGCGCAAGCAGGCGTCGGTCTTCTCGTTCAACCAGGCGGTCCGCATCAGCGGCGAGCACGTGCAGAAGCGGATGGGGACGGAAGACCCCGAACTCATGGAAATCTACCGTCTCTGGACGAAATTCGTAGAATCTCAACAGCAAAGGAATTGGAGAAAATGAAAGCACCCAAGAAGGGAATCAAGTGGGAGACGCTCGGATTCGGTTTTTCTGACGTCAACTGCCACATCCGCTACACCTGGAAGAACGGCAAGTGGTCCGCTCCCAAGTTCGTCAAGGACCCCTACATCACCATGCACATCGGCGCCACCTGCCTTCATTACGGACAGGAATGCTTCGAAGGCATCAAGGCCTTCCGCCAGAAGGACGGCACGGTCGCGATCTTCCGTCCGGACGAGAACGCCAGGCGCATGCACCGCACGGCGATCCGCACGTGCATGCCGCCGGTCCCGGTCGAGATGTTCCTCGACGCGTGCGAGAAGGCTGTCCGCAAGAACGCCGAGTACGTTCCGCCGTACGGCACGGGCGGTTCGATGTACCTGCGTCCGCTCCTGATCGGCACGGGTCCGCAGATCGGCGTCGCGCCGTCGAGCGAGTACACGTTCATGATCATGGTCATGCCGGTCGGCGCGTACTACAAGGGCGGCCTCAAGCCCGTCCGCGCGGTGATCTTCGACGATTGGGACCGCGCCGCGCCGCAGGGCATGGGCGACGTCAAGGTCGGCGGCAACTACGCCGCGGGCATCTTCGCGCACGAGAAGGCGAAGCACGAGGGCTGGCCGGTCGAGCTCTATCTCGACGCGAAGAC
>CAZYQF010000014.1:0-8074 GCA_964650165.1 uncultured Lentisphaeraceae bacterium | reverse complement strand
ACGAGAAGGCGAAGCACGAGGGCTGGCCGGTCGAGCTCTATCTCGACGCGAAGACCCACAAGTACGTCGAGGAGTTCGCAACCTCCAACTTCGCGGGCATCACCGGGGACGGCGTCTACGTGACGCCGGACAGCACCTCTGTGCTCCCGTCCGTCACGAACATGTCGCTCAAGCAGTGCGCGAAGGACCTCGGCATCAAGGTCGAGTGCCGTCCCGTGCCCTACGCCGAGATCAAGAAGTTCGTGGCCGTCGCGGCGCTCGGAACCGCGGTCGTGATCACGCCCGTCTGGGAGATCACGCGCGGCCAGCAGGTCATCAAGGTCTCCGATCCGGAGGCCGTCCATCCGACGCTGCAGAAGCTCTATGACCGCGTCCAGGGAATCCAGTACGGACTGATCAAGGACACGCACGGCTGGTGCCACGTGGTCAAGGGCTGATCGCGTGTCCGCCGACTGGTACGAAAAACCATTCGACGAGGCCGAGGTGACCCGGATCGAGGCCGCGGGGATTCCGCGGCTCGTCGCGCGGCTTCTTGCCATTCGCGGCGTTTCCGCCGCGGACCTCGAGGAGTACTTCCATCCCCGGCTCGACGCGCTGGCGAATCCCGGAGAACTGCCCGGAATCGAACGCGCCGCGGACGAGATTCTCGCCGCGGTGCGTGCGAAGGTCAAAATCGTCGTTTTCGGGGACTACGACTGCGACGGCGTCTGCGCGACCGCGATCCTCGTCAAGGCGCTCGGGACTTTGGGGGCGGACGTTTCGCCGTTCCTTCCCGAGCGGCTGACCGAAGGCTACGGGATGAGCGAATCGTCCGTCTCGCGCATGCTGAAGGAAAACCCCGAAGTCCGGCTCGTCGTGACCGTCGACAACGGCATCAACTCAGTCGAAGAGACTGCCGCCCTCGCGGCGAAGGGGATTTCCGTCGTCGTCACCGACCATCACTTGCCCGGAAGCGAGCTTCCGGCCTGCACGGTGGTGAACCCGAAGGTCTCTGCCCCGCCGAAGCTCGACGGACTTTGCGGCGCCGGCGTTGCGTTTCTTCTCGCAAACGAACTTGTCGCGAAGGCCCGGGCGGCAGGCGTCTACGGCGGGCCCAAGATCGGCGGCGAGCTTCTCGTTCTCGCGGGGCTGGCGACCGTGACGGACATCATGCCGCTCAAAGGCCACAACCGCGTTCTCGTCTCCGAGGCGCTCAGGCGCTTCCGCACGCTCGCGCCGATCGGGCTCAAGGAGCTTTTCGACCGCGCCTCTAGGTCCGGCGTCACGGCCCTGACCGCCAAGGACTTCGGCTTCATGCTGGGTCCGAGAATCAACGCCTCTGGCCGGCTTGCCAGCGGTATGGAGGCGCTCGAGCTCGTTCTCGCCGATGACCGGGAGATCGCGCGGGAATGCGCCCGAATCGTCGATTCCCGCAACGGCGAGCGCAGGTTGGTCGAGCAGCGGATGACGGACGAGGCTCTCTCAAAGGTCGTCACTGGTGCGGCAGCCCAGGTGATTGAGCTTCCGTGCGGACATCCGGGCGTCGCCGGCATTGTTGCCGCACGCGTTCTCGAGCGGCTCGACCCGCAAGTCCCCGTGTGCGTCGTCGTGGACGGACACGGTTCCGCCCGTTCGCCCGGCGGAATCAACATCCGCTCCGCAATGGAGGACTGCCATTCCCTTCTCGAGCGCTTTGGCGGACATGCCGCCGCGTGCGGATTTTCGGTCAAGCCCGGAAAAATCGACGAGTTCCGCGCGAGACTCTGCGCCTGTTGCGCGGACAAGATGACCGAGCGCGCCGGTGTGGCCGTGGATGCCTTCGTCCGGGCGCGCGACCTGACGGTGGAGACCGTCGACGCAACCTCGGAAATGGAGCCGTTCGGCGAGGGGAATCCCGAACCGGTGTTCGCGATGAAGGGCGTCTTCTTGAAGGACGTGCGGCCGCTCGGACAGGACGGGCGCCACCTCGCGCTGTCGGTCGAAGGCCTTCGCTGCGTGTTTTGGAATCACGGCGACCGTGTTGAAGAACTCCGCGGCACATCTGCCGCCCCGAGGGACATCCTGTTCACGGTCGGGATGTCCGATTACGGCGAACGCCACGTCGAACTTCGTCTGATTGCGATTAAATGACGTAATGCACGTCTAGAGCCTTTTTTTGATATAATATCTGAACAATTTAAAGCATACGGAGCGGATAGATGTTCAAGCCGGTATCGAATAAGGTCGCGTTCCCCGCCATGGAGGAGGAAATCCTCAAGGATTGGGCGAAAAATTCAACTTTTGAGAAAAGTCTGAAGAAGAACGAAGGCAAGGACCGCTATAAATTCTATGACGGTCCTCCCTTCGCGACGGGTCTTCCCCACTACGGACATCTTCTGGCCGGCACGATCAAGGACATCGTTCCGCGCTATCAGACGATGCGCGGCAAGTACGTCGAACGCCGTTTCGGCTGGGATACCCACGGACTTCCGATCGAGGCGCTCGCCCAGGAGGCGCTCGGCGTCGCCGGAGCCCCCGAGATCAAGAAGCTCGGCGTCAACACGTTCAACGAGCAGTGCCGCTCGATGGTCCTCAAGTACGTCTCGGAGTGGCGCAAGACCGTCACCCGCATGGGACGCTGGGTCGACTTCGACCACGACTACAAGACCATGGATCCCGAGTTCATGGAGACGATCTGGTGGGTGTTCAAGCAGCTCTGGAACCAGAACCGCGTCTACAAGTCCCACCGCATCATGCCGTACTCCTGGAAGCTCTCGACGCCGCTGTCGAACTTCGAGGCGGGCTCGAACTATAAGGATGTCCAGGCCCAGACGGTGACCGTCCGCACCCCGGCCCTGACGGCCGAATCCGCGGTGATGAAGGACTTGCTCGCGAAGGAGCCGACGGTCTATCTCCTCATCTGGACGACGACCCCCTGGACGCTTCCCGAGAACCTCGCGATGTGTGCGGGCGCCGCGATCGAATACGTGGCGGTCCGTGACCTGACTGACGACGCCCGGCCGGTCTACGTCATGGCCGAGAAGCGCCTGCCGCACATCTTCAGGAAGCCGGAGCAGTACGAGATCGTCCTCAGGACGACGGGCGCCGAGCTGAAGGGGATGACCTACCGGCCGATCTTCGGCTATTTCGCCGACAAGGCGGCGGAGGGCGCGTTCCGCGTCCTCAACGACGACTACGTGACGACCGACGACGGCGTCGGCATCGTGCATATCGCCCCGGCGTACGGCGAGGACGACTTCCGCGTCTGCAAGGAGGCCGGCATCACGGCCTTCGTCGATCCGCTCGACTCGGCCTGCGCGTTCACGGACGAAGTCCCCGAGTATGCGGGCCGCTTCTGCATGGACTGCGACAAGGACATCATCAAGCGACTCAAGGCCGAGGGCAAGCTTGTTCACCAGGCGACGATGGTCCACGCCTATCCGTTCTGCGACCGCACCGACACGCCGCTCGTCTATCGCGCGATCGACGCCTGGTACGTGAAGGTCGAGGACCTCCGCGAGAAGCTCTCCGCGAACAACGACACCGTGCACTGGACGCCGGACTATGTCGGAGACAAGCGCTTCGGCAACTGGCTCAAGGAGGCGCGCGACTGGAACATCTCCCGCAACCGCTTCTGGGGCAGCTGCATCCCGGTGTGGATCAGCGATGAGGATCCGACGGACATGATCTGCGTCGGTTCGCGTGCCGAGCTCGAAGAGCTTTCGGGCGAGAAGGTGACCGACCTTCACAAGCACTTCATCGACAAGATCGTCATCCGCAAGGACGGCAAGACCTACCGCCGCACCCCCGAGGTATTGGACTGCTGGTTCGAGTCCGGTTCGATGCCGTACGCCCAGCAGCATTACATGGGCGAGGGCTCGGTCGACGCCTTCTTCCCGGCGGACTTCATCGCCGAGGGCCTTGACCAGACCCGCGGCTGGTTCTACACGCTGATGCTCCTCGGCACGATGCTGTTCGGGAAATCTCCGTTCAAGAACGTGATCGTGAACGGACTTGTCCTCGCCGAAGACGGCAAGAAGATGTCCAAGCGCCTGAAGAACTATCCCGATCCGTCGCTGATGCTCGACACCTACGGCGCGGACGCGATCCGCCTCTACATGATCTATTCGCCGGTCGTCAAGGCGGAGTCGCTCAAGTTCTCCGAGAACGGCGTCAAGCAGATCATGCGCGACCTCCTGATTCCCTGGTGGAACGCCTACTCGTTCTTCGTGACCTATGCGAATGTCGACAAGTTCGACGACCGGGAGGTCGTCTATCCCGAGTCGGCCAACGTGCTGGACCGCTGGATCGTCTCCTCCATGGAGACCCTGATCGCCGGCGTGACCGAGGCGATGGACGTCTACGACCTGCAGAAGTCCGTCCGCCCGTTCGTCAGGTTCGTCGAAGACCTCACGAACTGGTACATCCGCCGCAGCCGCCGCCGCTTCTGGAAGTCGACCAACGACGGGGACAAGCTCTGCGCGTACCGGACGCTTCGCTACGTCCTCGTGCAGCTCTCGAAGGTCGCCGCGCCGTTCACGCCGTTCATCGCGGAGGAGATCTACACCAACCTGAGGGGCGCGAGCGACCCGGAGTCCGTCCATCTCTGCGACTTCCCGACCTCCAACGGCGCCGCGCGCCAGCCGGAGCTCGAACAGCGCATGGCCGACGTCCAGACGGCGGTCGAGCTCGGACGCCGCCTCCGCGCGGACAACGACCTCAAGGTCCGTCAGCCCCTCGCGGCGCTCAAGATCGCGGGCGGAGACGTCAAGGGGCTCGAGGACCTCATCGAGGACGAGCTCAACGTGAAGTCCGTTGCGTTCATCGCGGACGAGACGGAGCTCTGCGACGTCACGTTCAAGGCGAACTTCAAGACTCTGGGGGCCAAGTGCGGTCCCAAGATGAAGGCGGTCGCCGCCGCGATTGCGGCTCTCAAAACCTCCGAATTCCCGACTTCCCGACCTCTCAACGTCGAAGGTGTCGCGGTCGATCCCGAAGACATCCTGGTCACGCGCAAGCCGAAGGCCGGACTCGTGGTCGCGTCGCAGGACGCGATCGTGGTCGGTCTCGAGACCGCGCTCACGCCCGCGCTCGTCGCCGAGGGTCTCGCCCGCGAATTCGTCTCCCATGTCCAGTCGATGCGCAAGGAGGCGGACTTCGAGGTGACCCAGCGCATCGCGCTTTCGGTCTCCTGCGACGCCGAGATGAAATCCGCGCTCGAGCAGCACGCGGACTACGTCCGGAACGAGACGCTCGCTGTTTCGGTCGCGATCGCCGAGGGCGGCGGAGACGTCGACCTCAACGGACATCCGACCGGCATCGTCGTTGCCAAAGTCTGACCGCCATCTACAAATTACCCTCTGCCAACAATGACACGCAAGCTTCCGTTCGACCGCAAGTGGATTGAGGAGACCGCGAAGACGTGGCCGACCCCGTTTCACGTCTATGATGCGAAGGCGATCCGCGAGAACGCGAAGCGCCTCACGAAGGCGTTCTCCTGGAACGCCGGTTTTCGCGAGTACTTTGCGGTCAAGGCGACACCGAACCCCCATATCATGAAGCTCCTCAGCGACGGCTTCGGCTTCGGAAGCGATTGCTCGTCGATGGCGGAGCTTGCGCTCGCCGAGGCGGTCGGGAACGTGGGCGAGTCGATCATGTTCACCTCGAACGACACGCCGGCGGAGGAGTTCCGCCGGGCGTGGGAGCTCGGGGCGATCATCAACCTCGACGACGTCACCCACATCGACTTCCTGGCGGAAGTCATCTCAGATTTCAAATTTCAGATTTCAGAGGATCCGTCTAAGCGCCTCTTCTGCTGCCGGTACAATCCGGGTCCGCTCAAGGGCGGCAACGCGATCATCGGAAAGCCCGAGGAGGCGAAGTACGGTTTCACGCGCGAGCAGCTCTTCGAGGGCTACGCGAAGCTGAAGGCGGCCGGCGCGACGCGGTTCGGACTCCACACGATGGTCGCTTCGAACGAGCTCGATCCCGAGTACATCATCGACACGGCGAAGCTCCTGTTCGGCCTTGTCGGCGAGCTCCACGAGAAGCTCGGCGTCGACTTCGAGTTCGTCAACATCGGCGGCGGCATCGGCATTCCCTACCGTCCGGACCAGAAGCCGATGGACTTGGAGCGCGTCGGCGCCGGCATTCATGCCGCTTACGACGAGCTGGTGACGGCGAAGGGACTGAAGCCGCTCAAGCTCTTCATGGAGTGCGGACGCAGCATCACGGGGCCGTACGGCTATCTCGTGTCCAATGTCCTGCACATCAAGAGCACCTACCGGCTCTACGCCGGACTCGACGCGTGCATGTCCAACCTGATGCGTCCGGCCCTCTACGGCTCCTATCACGAGATTGTCGTTCCCGGCAAGGAGAATGCGACCGACACGTCCGTCTACGACGTGACCGGCTCCCTCTGCGAGAACAACGACAAGTTCGCGATCCAGCGCACGCTGCCCGTGCTCGAACGGGGCGACTACGTCGTCATCTGCGACGCGGGCGCGCATGGACATTCGATGGGCTTCCAGTACAACGGCAAGCTCCGCAGCGCGGAGCTCTTGCTCGAGTCGGACGGGTCGGTGCGGGAAATCCGCCGCGCCGAGACGCTGTCCGACTATTTCGCGACCCTGGACTTCCCGGGGCTCGGGTGAAGCGGGGATCGACACGGGAGAAAGTCCCGTCAGGTAAAGGTCGGACATGAACGACGGTGGCGTTGAGGATTACAGGGAGAACTGGTTCCGCAACGAATGCGGAAAAGACCTGCTCAAGGTCCTTTCCGGGATCCGCGGCGCCGGCAAGACCCATGTCCTCGGAAAGTTCATCCGGAACCTTCGCGAAGGGGGCGTCGCCGAGTCCAATATCGTCCACTTCGACTTCGAGGCGCCCGAGATGCGGCACGTCAAGACGCATCAGGACGTCCTCAAGATCATCGCGAAGCGCAAGGCCGTCGGAAAGGTCTATCTCTTCCTGGACGAAATCACCGCGTTGCTTGACTTCGAGGTCCTGATGGGCGTACTGTTTGGCAACAAGGATCTCGATCTGACCGTCGCGACGTCGAACCGCCGTCTTTTCACCTCGGCCGCGGGGAGGCGTTTCGAGGGCTGCATGAGCGAACTTCACCTGCCGGCACCGCGCGAGAGGGCCCGTTCCCGGCTGGAGATGGAGCGCGTCTGGGGGACGATGTTCCTGCGTGACGTCCTGGGGGGACATTCCCTGGCGGATGCCACGGCCGAGGAGCGTCTTGCCGAGTTCTTCTCCGACCGGCTCGGAGAGCTGCTCAGCCTCCGGCGCATTTCCCAATCCCTCGTGATCAACGAGCACAAGCTCCATCCGAACACCATCGGCGCCTACACCGAGGCCCTGGTCGACGCCTACCTGCTGGAGTCGGTTCCGATCTACGATGTCTTCGAGCGCTATGTCATGAACGTCGGATGCCGGTATTTCTGGGTCGATCCCGAGCTTCGGGCGAACCGATTCGGGTCCGCGCCGGACTTCGAGCCCGAGCGCGCCGCCTACAACGAGGCCTATCTCCGCCTACGCCGGACGCGGGGAAGGGTGATGTGCGCCCGTTCCAGCGAAACCTTTGCTAATTTCGTGGTTTTCGATTCCCGTGGAGAACCGGAGGAGATCGCATGGAAAGAATCCTGATTGCCGATCACGTATCCGTCGACCGTCGCATTAGCGCGGGGGCTCGGGAGCACCAGGGCGGGAGGTCCTGAGGACATGGACATCCGCGAATTCTACGTCGCGGTCGGGGGCAGCTATGACGAGGTGCTCGCGCGGCTTCCGCTCGAGAAAATGATCGTTTCGTTTGTGAAGCGGTTTCCCGGCGACGGCAGCTACGGACAAATCCGTCCGGCGCTTCGGGACCGGAACTACCAGGAGGCCTTCCGGTTCGCGCACTCGCTCAAGGGCGCGTCTTTCAACCTGGGATTCGGCTCTCTCACCCAAAGCGCGTCCGCGCTGTGCGAGGCCCTGCGCGGGGGAGGGGAGCCAAAGGAGGGCCTTTCGGGGCTGCTCGGACAGGTCGACCGCGACTACGAAAGCACCGTATCCTGCATCGCCGGCCTGGACTAGGCTCACGTCCGCGGCGCCGTATGGTATAATATGCTAA
>CAZYQF010000013.1:17708-27201 GCA_964650165.1 uncultured Lentisphaeraceae bacterium | reverse complement strand
GGGACGATCAAGTCCGTCGTCTATCACAACGACGAGAACGGCTATACCGTCCTGCACGTCGAGGTGCCGTCCGAGTTCGAGCTTGCGAAGAATCCCGAGATCACCGTCGTCGGCAAGGTCCAGGTCGTCTGGGAAGGCGAGGAGGTCAAGGCCGAAGGCCAGTGGGTGACGGACAAGGTTCACGGCCGCCAGTTCAAGGCGGACAACATCACCTGCGTCGCGCCTCGTTCGCTCAAGGGCATCGAGAAGTATCTGGCGTCGGGGCTCATCAAGGGCATCGGCCCGGTGCTCGCGAAGCGCATCGTCGACACCTTCGGGGAGGAGACGATGACGGTGCTGTCGCACCAGTCGGCGCGTCTCGCCGAGGTCCACAATCTCGGCAAGGCGAAGATCGCCCAGATCCGGGAGAGCTGGCACTCGAACGAGACGATGCGCGAGAACATGATCTTCGGACAGACCTACGGCATTTCGATCGCCAAGATGACGAAGATCGTGAAGCGGTACGGACCGGACGCGATCGCAATCATCAAGGCGGATCCCTACAAGCTCTGCCGGGACATCTGGGGAATCGGCTTCGCCACGGCGGACCGGATCGCGCTCTCCGTCGGCATCCCGAAGGACTCCCCGCTCCGCGCCCGCGCGTCGATCTCGTACACGCTCGAGACCGAGGCGGAGGACGGCGGTCACTGCTGGACGTTCGAGAACGATCTTCTCCTGCGCGCCAACGAGCTCACGGGGATTCCGGCCGAAATCCTCTCGGAGGCGCTCGCGAAGGAGATCGAGGACGGGCGCGTGGTCGTCGGCGGCGAGGAGAGCCCCCGCCGCATCTATCTCCGCTCGCTCTACTATTCGGAGCGCGACGTCGCCGTCCGCGTGAAGGAGATCCTGTCCGCGCCGCGGAGCCTTCCCCCGGTCGATGCGGACAAGGCGATCGGCTGGTGGGAGAGGCGCGCCGGATTCACGCTGGCGGAACTGCAGCGGCGGGCGCTCGAGAATTCGCTTCGGAACAAGTTCTCGATCATCACCGGCGGACCGGGCGTGGGCAAGACCACGATCATCCGCGCGCTCGTCGAGCTCTACGGCGCCAAGGCTCTTCGCGTCGTGCTGGCCGCGCCCACGGGGCGGGCGGCGAAGCGCATGGCCGAGTCCGTCGGCGCGCCCGCGCAGACGATCCACCGGCTCCTCAAGTGGAATCCGGTCACGAACAGGTTCACCTTCGACGCCGAGAACCGGCTCGAGGGCGACGTCTTCATCTTCGACGAGACCTCGATGATCGACGTGAAGCTCGCGGCCGACCTCCTGGCGGCGATTCCGGATTCCGCGACGGTCGTGTGGGTCGGGGACACGGACCAGCTGCCGAGCGTCGGCCCCGGAGCGGTGCTCGGCGACCTCATCAAGTCCGGCGCGGTTCCGTCGGTGAGGCTCGCGTTCATCTTCCGTCAGGACGTGTCGGGACTCATCGTGAAGAACGCGCACCACGTCAACGCGGGCGAGCCGCTGGAAGTCCGGCAGGGCGAGAGCGACTTCTACTTCATGCGCTGCGAGGACCCCGAGACCTGCGTCCGGCGCGCGATCGAGTTCATGACCACGCGGATTCCTGGCAAGTTCGGAATGGATCCGCTCGAGGACGTGCAGGTGCTGGTGCCGATGCGCCGCAACCTGCTGGGGACGGAGAACCTCAACCTGGAGCTCCAGAAGGCGCTGAACCCGAACGGAGACGCCGTCTCCCGCGGCGGGACGCAGTTCCGCGCCGGCGACCGGGTGATGCAGCTCCGGAACAACTACGACAAGGACGTCTACAACGGGGATGTGGGCTTCGTGAAGGCGGTCAACGCCGGCGACCGTTCGCTCGTCGTGGCCTTTGACGGACGGCCGGTCAGGTATGACGCCGGCGACCTTGACGAGCTGGTGCTCGCGTATGCGACGACCATTCACAAGTCGCAGGGCTCGGAGTATCCGGCCGTGATCGTGATCATCCATACCCAGCACTTCGTGATGCTGCAGCGCAACCTCCTCTATACCGCCATCACCCGCGGCAAGAGGCTGGTGCTCCTGATGGGCGTTCCCTACGCCATCGACCAGGCGATCAAGACGAATGCCGTCCGCGAGCGTCGCACCGGACTGGCGGAGAGGCTCAAATGATCCTGGCGCCGCTGCGAGGCGTGACGATCCGTTGCTTCCGCGAGACTTTTGCGGGCGAGATCGCGGAAGCCGGATTCGCCGAGGCGGTCACCCCGTTCGTCGCCGCGAACCCGGGGTACGATCCGCTCAAGGACCGCGAGCTTCGCAGTACGATTCCCAACCTTCCAACTTCCCAACCTTCCAACTTCCTAACTCCCGCTCTGCGGGTCACGCCCCAGTTCATCGGAAAGGACCCGGAGGCGCTGAGGGCGTGCCTCATGCGGATCAGGGAGAAGGGGATCGAGACCGCGGACCTCAATTGCGGCTGTCCCTATCCGATGGTCAGGAACAAGGGCCGGGGATCGGGACTCCTTGCGAATCCGGCGCTCCTGGAGAAGATGATTGCGGCCGGCTGCGCGGCGATGGGCGAGGGGAAGTTCTCGGCGAAGGCGCGGCTCGGGATTGCGCGTCCGGACGAGCTTCTCGGACTGATGCCCATGCTCAACGCGTATCCGCTCCGATTCCTGACCGTCCATGCGCGCACAGCGAAGCAGATGTACGACGGGAACTGCGACCTCGCGATGCTGGGGAAAGTCGAGGCGGCGGCGAAGATGCCGATTGTCCGCAACGGCGACATTCCCCTGCTTCCCGCGGACCAAAACGCGCAGGCGGCCCAGACGCCGCGCCTCATGATCGGGCGTCCCTTCGTCCGCCATTTGGGATTGCGCGAGGACTGCCGTGCGCTGGCGCTCCGCTATCTCGAGGCGTCTTGCGCGGAGCTTTCCGGCGACGGACCGGTGTTGGGGCGCATGAAGGAACTGATGTCCTACTGGGAGGACATTCCGCGCTGGCGCCGCATCTGGCCGGTCTTGAAGCTCGCGCGGTCCGTTGACGAGCTCCGCTCCTGTATCGTATAATAGTCGCACCATGTCAGAAACAGTCGCAGTTTACCCAGGCACGTTCGATCCGATGACGAAGGGGCATTTCGACCTCATCGTGCGGGCGGCGAAGCTTTATGACCGGCTCATCGTTGCGGTGGCCCTGACGACCGTGAAGAACGGTGCGATTTTTTCGGCCGAGGAGCGGCAGGCGATGATCCGGGAGGATGCCGGAAAGGCGGGACTCAAGAACGTGGAGGTCAAGATCCTTGACACTCTGCTCGTCGATTTCTGCCGGCGGGAGGGATCGAAGGTCGTCATCCGCGGCGTTCGCGTCTACAGCGATTTCGAGTACGAGTTCCAGATGGCCCTCACGAACCGCCGCCTGGCGCCGGAGATCGAGACCTTGTTCATGATGCCGAGCGAAAGCCTTGCTTACGTGACGGCTTCGACCGTCCGCGAGATCTCGAGCTACGGCGGCGACACGACTCCGTTCGTGACGGAGGCGGTCCAGAAGCGCCTGGAGGCGCGTCGGGCGGGACATTGATGCTTGAAGTCACGTTTCTGGCGATTCTTCAGGGAATCGCCGAATTTCTTCCGATTTCGTCTTCGGGACATCTGGTCATCGGCCAGCATCTCCTCGGAATGCAGGGGCCGGGCCTCAGGTTGGACGTCATGCTCCATGTCGGCACGCTGATCAGCATCGTCGTGTTTTATTGGCGGACGATTGTGGGGCTTCTCGGCGGAATGTTCAGGCCGTCCGCGCCCAGGGATGTCCGCGCCGGCGCCTGGGCCTACCTCGGGAAGGTCCTGGTCAGCGCCTTGCCGGCCGTGATCGTGTACTTTCTCTTTCACGACTTCATCAACGGCATGTTCGAGAACGCGAAGATGGTGGGAGCGCTCCTGATGTTCACGGGCGCGATCTTGATCGGAACCCGGTATATCCCGCGCGGGGAAAACGAGGTGAGCTGGCGGCGAGCCCTCTTGATGGGGCTCGGGCAGGCGCTGGCCCTGCTTCCCGGCGTGAGCCGCTCGGGCATGACGCTGGCGACCGCGCGGGGAGGAAAGGTCGATACCGCGAAGTCGGCCGAGTTCTCGTTTCTCATGTCCGCCCCGCTGATTCTCGGAGCGGCGGGCCTTCAGGTCCTGGAGTCGCTTCGCGCCGTCGAAGGCTCGGAGTCGGCCACCGCGGCTTCTCAGATTTCGTGGCCGTTGGCCGTTTACGGCGCCGTTTTCTCGGCGATAATCGGATATTTCTCCTTGAAATTGCTGGTCAGGACTCTGAAAGGGCAGTGGTTCTGGCTCTTCGG
The DNA here is from genome assembly GCA_964650165.1 of uncultured Lentisphaeraceae bacterium. Classification (GTDB taxonomy): domain Bacteria; phylum Verrucomicrobiota; class Kiritimatiellia; order RFP12; family UBA1067; genus UBA1067. The sequence continues at coordinate 22,892 of CAZYQF010000013.1, read as the reverse complement.
GACTTATTGCCTGGCGGCTGGACTTCTCACGCTGATTTTGATACAATGATTCCTCAAATCTCAAAAAAGAGGCTAAGAATAACTATGTCCAAGGAATCGGTTGCGCGCACTAACATCTGGAAGTGGCTTGTTCTGGCGCTTATCGCTGTCATCTCGTTTTACGTGACCTCGCCGGTCAGCGAGAAGATCCGCTTTGGCCTGGACCTCAAGGGAGGAACTTCGTTTACCCTTGGAGTGGACACCGACAAGCTGGCGGAAACGATCATCGCCGAGGATCCGGCGATCACCAACAAGCCGGGCGAGGTGCAGAAGAGGATCGACAGGACTCTCGCCGATTGCGATGCCCGAATCATTCAGGTCATCCGCCGCCGTGTCGACGCAATGGGCACGAACGAGCCGGTGATCCAGGGCATGAAGGGCCATCGGCTGCTCGTGCAGCTTCCGGGCGTCGACGAGCAGGTCCGCCGTGACGCGAAGGCCTCCCTGCAGTCCGCCGCCTACCTCGAGTTCCGCCTCACCCATCCGAAGAACAGCGTTCTCGTCTCCGAGCTCCTCTCGCGCGACGTCGCGCCGGAGGGATACGAAAAGAAGGGCAGGGGCTATGCCCGCACCGCGGACTGGTCCGAGATTTCCCGCCGTCCCGGCTATGCGACCCGCCTCGCGGCGTTTGCGAGCCCGGATCCGCGCTACAGCTTCATGCTCGAGGATAACGGCGACGAGACCTATTCGCCGAGCTTCGTCGCCCGCTCGACAGAGCCGAAGGTGACGGGCGAACATCTCGAGTCCGCAGCCGTCGAGCGCGACCCGATCAAGGGAATCGCCATCGGCTTTCGTCTTAACGCCGAGGGAGGCCGCAGATTCGCGGCGCTCACACGCAAGTACAAGGGCCGTCAGCTCGCGATCGTTCTCGACGATCAGCTGATTTCGGCTCCGGTGATCAATTCCGAAATCGGATCGTCGGGCGAGATCACCGGCAGCTTCGACATGCTGGAGGCCCAGAAGCTCGCCGCCGAGCTCAATGCCGGCGCGCTTCCCGCGCCGCTCCGCATCCTCGCCGAGACCTCGATCGCCCCGACGGTCGGCCAGGACGCGATTGACGCCGGCATCGTGGCGGCGCTCCTCGGGTTCTGCCTGGTCGCGGTGTTCATGTTCATGTACTACTGGTACGCCGGTCTCGTTGCGGACATCGCGCTCTTCCTTGATGTCGTGCTCCTGCCGACGGCGCTCGTGTTCGTCGCGAACATCCTCGGCGTCTTCGCGCACGACCCCTCGATGGGCGGCGGCGGCTCGATGCAGCTTCCGGTCCTGACGATGCCCGGCATTGCCGGTCTCGTCCTCTCGCTCGGCATGGCGGTTGATGCGAACGTGCTCATCTTCGAGCGCATCCGCGAGGAGTTCGCCGCCGGCCGCACCGCGGGCGAGGCGATCAAGCTCGGCTACGGCCGCGCGTTCACCGCGATCTTCGACTCCAACCTCACCACGATCATCACGGGAGTCATCCTCTTCGCCGTCGGAACCGGTCCGGTCCGCGGCTTCGCGATCATGCTCACCGCCGGCGTCGTGATCTCGATGTTCACCGCCCTTGTCGTGACGCGCCTCGTGTTCGACCACACGGTCGACCCCGCAAGCGTCAAGCCGTTCAAGATGATGCAGTTCTTCAAGAACCCGAAGTTCGACTTCATGAAGGTCCAGAAGTACACCATCGGCTGTGCCGTGGCCGCCATTGTCGCCTTGATGGCCGTCTTCGCGGTCCGCTTGGTGAACAACAAGGCGGACGTTCTCTCCGTCGACCTCACGGGCGGCACCTCGATCGTCTACAACCTCAAGCAGGACGCGAAGCCGGCGGTCGCCGACATCCGCAAGGCGCTTGACGGATTCGACAATGCGACGGTTCTCCAATATCAGGAAAGCGTCGGCGCCACGACGCTGCTCGTCAAGACCGGCGAGACGTCGGAAACCGAGAAGGGTTCGGCGCTCGAGGGCAAGGATGTCGGCGCGCATGTGACGAAGCTCCTCCAGGCGGCCTTTCCGGCGGCGGAGTTCAGTGCCGCCTCCGTGGACGAGGTCGGTTCGATCGTCGGTAAGGATCTCAAGAGACAAGGAACCTACGCCGTCATCCTCTCGCTCGTCGCGATCCTCGTCTACGTCGCTTTCCGCTTCCGGTTCGGATTCGGCCTCGGAGCGATCCTCGCTCTCGCCCACGACGCGCTGATCTCGATCGGCCTCTTCTCGCTCTGCGGCCGCCAGATCTCGCTGATCGTGGTCACCGCAGTCCTGACGATCATCGGCTACTCCGTGAACGACACCGTCGTCGTGTTCGACCGCATCCGCGAGATGCTCCGCACCGACCGCAAGCTCTCGTTCTACGACCTCTGCAATGCGGCGATCAACTCCTGCCTCTCGCGCACGGCCATCACCTCGGTGACGACGTTCTTCGCAGTGCTGGCCCTTTTCGCGTTCGGCGACGGCTCGATCTGCGATTTCGCGCTCATCATGCTCATCGGAATCATGGCCGGCACGTACTCGTCCGTCTTCATTGCCGTGCCGATCATGTTTTGGTGGTACAATGGAAAGCGTCCCGAGTTCGAGAACGGGACGAAGATCGCCGAATGATTTCATCCGTCTGGTTCGGGCTCTAAAAAGGCTGCCCGACCGGTAAGGAGAAAAAAGAAAAAGGAACACAAAAATGCCTAAGATGAAAACGAAGAAGTGTGCGGTGAAGCGCATGAAGCTGTCGAAGACCGGCAAGGTTCTCCGCAGTCAGGGCGGCCACGCGCACCTCAACAACGGCAAGAAGCGTTGCCGTAAGAACAACCTCTGCGGCCGCACGGCGGTCGAGAGCCTCAAAGTCACCAAGACCTACGCGCGTGCGCTCCAGGGTCGCTAATAAGAAGGAGTAAAAGACAATGCGTGTTACCAATGCTCCCGCTTCCCGCGAACGCCGCCGCCGCCGCCTTGAGCTGGCGAAAGGCTTCTACGGAGCCCGTTCCAAGCTGTTCCGCATCGCGACGGAGGCCGTCGATCGCTCGATGCGCCTTGCGACCGAGCACCGCAAGCTGAAGAAGCGCGACTTCCGTCAGCTCTGGATCGCCCGTGTCAACGCGGCGGCCCGCGCCGAAGGCATCAGCTACTCGAAGTTCATCGCCGGCCTCATCAAGGCGGGCGTGACCCTCAACCGCAAGATGCTCAGCGAGATCGCGATCAACGATCCCGCCGGCTTCAAGAACCTCGTCGAAATCTCGAAGAAGGCCTGAAGAAGCCGACCGACAAGGTCGTCGAACGAACCGCGGCAGTTGCGCCGCGGTTCTTTTTTTTGTATAATTAAAAAAAACGAGGAGGTGTCCCATGGCCGATGAAGTTAAGGACGATGTGCTCGAGACCCAGAGTGCGGAAGGAGCCGATATCCGTGACACGGACATCGTGTTCGACTGCCCCCATTGCGGAAAGACCCTGGTCATCGACTACCGTGGCGCCGGACTTCAGATCAGCTGCTCGGAATGCGGCAAGGAGGTCCTCGTGCCGATTCCGGACGGAATGGAACTTACCGATCTCGATCTCGACCCCGGCGAGATACTCAAGCAGCTTTTCGCGACCCGCCGCAACTACCAGAAGGCGGAGATCAAGATCCAGACGCTCAAGGCTCGGCTCGTCTCCCTGCAGGAAACGCTCGGCGTGATGCAGGAGGTGGTGGCGGAAGGATTGTCCGCCCAGTGAACCGAAAGTCCCTTTTCGTCAACGCGCTGACCTTCGCCCGCGTGCCGCTCATCTTCGCATGGGCGGTTTTGGCAGTCGTTCAGGAGTACACGATCACGCCGACCGACTCCGGCAGCTTTTCCCTCGCGTTCGCAGCGAGCCTTATGATGCTCCTGGCGGGATTGACCGACGCCTGGGACGGAGCGCTTGCGCGCAAGTGGGGCGTGGTTTCGACCCTCGGCAAGATGGCTGACCCGCTGATGGACAAGGTCTTCTACATCGTTGCGTTTCCGACGCTCGTCTGGCAGGCGGCGCACCAGGGAGGCAGCGAAACGCATGCGCTGGCGGTGCTGTTGCTGACGGTCCTCTACATGCTTCGCGACACCTGGGTCACGTTCATGCGCTCCATCGGAACCATGTACGGAGCCGACGTCGCGGCGATGATGCTCGGGAAGGTCCGTACCGCGCTCTCCTTTCCCGGCGCCGGATGGATCTACGTCTATCTGAGCCTTCACCGGATGCTGCCCGAGTCCTGGAGCGGACCCTGGCTCGCAACGTGCTATGCCGTCGAGGCCTTCCTTGGCGCATTGACGTTGATCAGCCTTTTCACCTACACCGCCGCCTACATGCCCTGCCTCAAAAGAGCTCTTGAACGCAAAGATGATTTGTGAGATAATACAAGCTGTAGAAAACAATTCAGTCCCCGTGGGAGAAAAAATATGAAAAAGATGTCCAAAGGTTTCACGCTCGTCGAGCTGCTCGTCGTCATCGGCATTCTCGGCATTCTGATGGGAGCCCTGTTCCCGGCCATCGGAGCGGCGATGCTCCAAGCCAACACCGCCGCCATGGCGATGCGCGGACGCAACCTCTTCGTCGCCATCACCCAGGCGAACACCGAGCGCGAGGCCGCCGGCCTCACCACCGTGTGGCCTCAGCAGGAAACCGAAGGTCTTGACGACGAGGAAAAGCAGCTCATCGGCGCGTCCGACTCGACGACCTACTTCAGGTATCTCTTCGACCTCGACAACAAGGGCGATGCCGCGAACTGGAAGCCCTACGTCGAGGTTGACATGGGCGTGATCTCCGGCGGCGGAGTCCCTGGCGCGTCCGGCAGCAATCTCCAGAAGGAGAACGTCGCGTGGCTCGTGGCCAAGAACGTCCAGAGCGAGATGGCCGACATCATCCCCGTGCTCGTCTCCCGCAACGTCCAGTACACGACCCTCAACTCCGCGCTTGGCAGCAAGGTTCAGGGCGACGAGTCGACCGAGGTCAAGTGCGGCAACGGGACCGGCGAGCGCGACACCCCGTTCGGCGACAAGGCCTGGGTGCTCATCCGCAAGGGCGGCGCTTCGCAGGTCATCAAGTCCAGGTACTCGAAGTTCAGCGTCATCTTCAACCGCCAGGGCTTTGACAACTCCAACATGGACAACAAGCCCGAGTTCATGAAGCTCTGATGCTCGTACGGGTCGCCATCGACCTGGCTCTGGACCG
>CAZYQF010000013.1:0-17608 GCA_964650165.1 uncultured Lentisphaeraceae bacterium | reverse complement strand
TCGTCCGCCTGGGAGGCGGCTGGATGCAGCAGCTCTGCCGCGAACTCAAGACCACGCCGGCTTCCGTCAAGGCGCTCGGGCTCAAGGGGCTCGTCACCGTCGCATCGCGGCAGAAGCGCCGCGATCCGCTCGGCAACCGGCGCATTCTCCCCTCGAAGCCCTTGCCGCTCAACGAGGAGCAGCGCTCGGCTCTTTCGAAGATCGTCGGGGAATCGCCATCCGAAACTGTCGAACCGCGAACCGCGAACCGCGAACAACCGGTTCTTCTCTTCGGCATCACAGGCTCCGGCAAGACCGAGGTCTACCTGCAGGCGATCGCCCGCGAGCTCGGGGCGGGGAAGGGCGCGATCGTGATGGTGCCCGAGATCGCCCTGACGCCGCAGACCGTCCAGCGGTTCGCCTCGCGGTTCGGCGATCGCGTGGCGGTCCTGCATTCGGCGCTTTCGGACGGCGAGCGCTATGACGAGTGGCATCGCATCCGGTCCGGCGAGGCGCAGGTCGTGGTGGGCCCGCGCAGCGCGATCTTCGCGCCGGTCAGGAATCTCGGACTCATCGTCGTCGACGAGGAGCACGAGACCAGCTACAAGCAGGAGGACAATCCGCGCTACCACGCGCGCGACGCCGCGGTGATGCGCGGACGGATCGAGGGTGCCAAGGTCGTGCTCGGCTCGGCGACGCCGTCTCTCGAGTCCTGGGCCAACGTCGCCCGCGGCAAGTACGCGCTCGCGCCGATGGCGCGGCGCGCCGGCTCGGGGACGCTTCCGGCCGTCCACGTCGTCGACATGGGCTCTCCGCGCGCCGGGGGCGAACGGACGGGGGCGATCTTCTCGCGCGAGCTGCTGGACGCCGTCAAGCTCCGCCTGAACCGCGGCGAGCAGACGATTCTCTTCCTCAACCGCCGCGGCTATTCGCGGAGCGTCGCGTGCGACCGGTGCGGATACGTCGCCAGCTGTCCGGACTGTTGCGTTCCCTATACCTATCATCAGGCGGACGACTGCTGCCGCTGCCATATCTGCGGCGGCTGGGTTCCGACGCCGCACGCGTGTCCCGAGTGCAAGTCGCTCTCGCTCACCTACAAGGGCATCGGCACCCAGCGCGCGGAAGCGGCGCTTGCGAAGTGCTTCCAGGAGGCGCGGATCCTCCGGATGGATGCGGACTCCACGAGCCGCAAGAACTCCCATGACGACATCCTCGGGGCGTTTCGCCGCGGAGAGGCGGACGTTCTCCTGGGGACGCAGATGATCGCCAAGGGACTCGACTTTCCGAACGTGACGCTGGTCGGCGTCCTCAATGCCGACAGCTCGCTCAACATGCCGGATTTCCGGGCGGGAGAGCGGACATATCAGCTCCTCTCGCAGGTCGCGGGCCGCGCCGGACGGGCGGAGCTTCCGGGCGAAGTCTTCATTCAGACGTACGATCCTTCTTCTCCGACGATCCTGGCGGCCGCCCGCGGCGATTTCGCCGCGTTCGCGAAAGACGAACTCGCCGTCCGCAAGGAACTCTCATTTCCGCCGTACTGCCATCTCTCGCTGGTTAACTTCCGCTCCAAGGACCAGAAACTCGTCGCAAACTGGGCGACGATGTACGCCGAGTCGCTCAAGAAGGTCAAGGGAATCAACGTCGGGGATGCGCTTCCGAGCGCCTTGGAGAAAGCCGAAGGCTGGTATCGGTGGCAGGTTGTCCTTCGGACCCCCTCGGCAGCGCTCGCGGTCAAGGCCTGGCGCTGGATTGCGTCCGTCCGCCCCGCTCCTAAGGACCTTCGGGTCGGGCTCGACGTCGACGCCTTCAACTTGATGTGACCTTTTGTCACATCTCATGTCCCACCTGACACACGGATCTCTGCGATAAAGGCCTTTTTGAGACTTGGCACGCCTTTTGCTTTTATTGGGCGTCGCCTATGGTAGGCGAAGAAAGTAGAGAAACACGATATGGCAAAAGTACTTGGAATTGACCTCGGAACCACGAACAGCTGCATGGCGGTGATGGAAGGTGGCGAGGCGACTGTTATTCCCAACAAGGAAGGCGCGCGGACGACGCCCTCGATCGTCGCTTTCACTAAGACGGGCGAGATTCTGGTCGGCCAGGCCGCGAAGCGCCAGGCTGTGACGAATCCGAAGTCGACGATCTATTCGATCAAGCGGTTCATCGGCCGTCGTTTCAGCGAGATGGGCGACGAGATCAAGATGATCCCCTATGAGGTCGTGGCGGCGCCAAACGGCGACGCGGCGGTCAAGGTGGATGACAAGATCTACACCGCGCAGGAGATCTCCGCGATGGTGCTCCGCAAGCTGAAGGAGGACGCGGAGGCGTTCCTCGGCGAGAAGATCACCGAAGCGGTCATCACGGTGCCGGCGTACTTCAACGACCAGCAGCGCCAGGCGACGAAGGACGCGGGCCAGATCGCCGGTCTTGACGTACAGCGCATCGTAAACGAGCCGACGGCGGCTTCGCTCGCGTATGGTCTCGACAAGAAGAAAAACGAGAAGATCGCGGTCTACGACTTCGGCGGCGGCACCTTCGACATCTCCGTCCTCGACATCGGCGACGGCGTGTTCGAGGTGAAGGCGACGAACGGCGACACCCATCTCGGCGGCGACGACCTCGACCAGGCGATCATGAACTGGCTCGCCCAGGACTTCCAGGCGGAGAACGGCGTCGACCTCCTCAAGGACACGATGGCCAAGCAGCGGCTCAAGGAGGAGGCCGAGAAGGCCAAGTGCGCGCTCTCGAGCGCCACGACATACGACATCAACCTGCCGTTCATCACCATGAACCAGTCCGGTCCGCTCCACCTCACGAAAACGCTGAACCGCGCGAAGCTCGAGGCGCTGACGATGGACCTCGTGAACCGCACGTCCGAGCCGTGCCGCAAGTGCATGGCCGACGCCGACCTTTCGACGGTCGACGAGGTGGTGCTGGTCGGCGGACAGACCCGCATGCCGCTCATCCAGGAGAAGGCGAAGTCCCTCTTCGGCAAGGAGCCTCACAAGGGCGTCAACCCGGACGAGGTCGTCGCCATGGGCGCGGCCATCCAGGGCGGCATCCTGAAGGGCGAGGTCAAGGACGTGCTCCTCCTGGACGTCACTCCGCTGACGCTCGGCATCGAGACCCTCGGCGGCGTGCTGACCCCGCTCATCGAGCGCAATACGACGATTCCGACCAAGAAGTCCCAGGTCTTCTCGACGGCGGCGGACAACCAGCCGGCGGTGACGATCGCGATCTTCCAGGGTGACCGCAAGATGGCGCGCGACAACAAGTCGCTCGGCAACTTCAACCTCGACGGAATCCCCCCGGCCGCACGCGGCGTCCCGCAGATCGAAGTCACCTTCGACATCGACGCCAACGGCATCCTGAACGTTTCCGCGAAGGATCTCGGCACCCAGAAGGAGCAGAAGATCACGATTACGGCGGCGGGCGGCCTGTCGAAGGACGAGATCGAGAAGATGCGCAAGGACGCCGAGGCCCATGCGGCCGAGGACGAGAAGCGCCATGCCGAAGTCGAGGAGCGCAACAAGGCCGACGGACTCGCCTTCCAGGTCGAGAAGACCCTGAAGGATTCCGGAGACAAGATCGCCGCCGACAAGAAGGCGCCGGTCGAGGCCGCGCTCAAGGACCTCAAGGACGAGCTCGCGAAGCAACCCCCGGCCCCGATCGCCGACATCAAGGCGAAGCAGGAGGCGCTGATGAAGGCGATGGAGCCTGTCGCGCAGGAGATGTACGCGAACGCCCAGGCCAACCCGGGCGGTGCCCCAGGCGCCAATCCGGGCGCGAGTGCCGGTCCTCAGAACGGCTCGCCCTCCGAAGACGGCAAAGCCGCGAAGGGGGGAGACGACGTCGTCGACGCGGACTTCACGATGAAGTGATTTGGACAAAACGAATACTTGGAAAGAAAGGAAAAAAGAAAACATGAAGATTCGTCCTCTGGGAGATCGCGTTCTCGTGGAACCGATCGAAGAAAAGGAACAGACCGTCGGAGGGATCATCATCCCCGACTCGGCCAAGGAAAAGCCCATGCAGGGAAAGGTCATCGCCGTCGGCAAGAAGCTCGACAAAGACGGCAAGGAGATCAAGTTCGACGTCAAGGCCGGCGACACCGTGCTTCTGCCGAAGTACGGCGGGACTGAGGTCAAGATCGGCGACAAGAAGCTCCAGCTCGTCCGCGAAGAGGACCTTCTGGGCGTCATCGAGAAGTAATCAGATGGCAGAGGGCAGATGGTAGATTCTCCATCTACGGTCTGCCAACTGCCAACTACCAACTATCAACTTAAAGGAACCAAGCAATGGCTAAGCAGATCAAGTTCGACGCGGATGCGCGTCAGAAGATTCTCGCCGGCGTCGAGAAGCTCTCGAACGCGGTGACCTCCACCCTCGGCCCGTCCGGGCGCAACGTCATCCTCGACAAGAAGTTCGGCTCGCCTCAGATCACCAAGGACGGCGTGACCGTCGCCAAGGAGATCGAGCTTCCCGATCCGTTCGAGAACATGGGCGCGCAGATGGTCAAGGAAGTCGCCTCGAAGACGAATGACGTCGCAGGCGACGGCACCACGACCGCGACGCTGCTCGCGGAGGCGATTTACCGCGAAGGTCTCAAGAATCTCACGGCCGGTGCAAATGGCATGGCCCTCAAGCGCGGAATCGACAAGGCGACGGCCGCCGTCACCGACTCGATCGCCAAGCTCTCCAAGAAGGTGAAGAGCGCGGACGAGATCGCGCAGGTCGCGACCCTTTCCGCCAACGGCGACGAGGAGATCGGAAAGATGATTTCCGAGGCGATGGACAAGGTCGGCAAGGAAGGAACGATCACGGTCGAGGAGGCCAAGACGCTCGAGAGTTCGCTGGACGTCGTCGAGGGCATGCAGTTCGACAAGGGCTACCTCTCTCCGTACTTCGTGACCAATCCGGACGCGATGGAGTGCGCGCTCGACGATCCGTTCATCCTGCTCTTCGAGAAGAAGATCTCGAGCCTCCAGGACATGCTGCCGCTGCTGCAGGCCGTGGCGAAGTCCGGCCGTCCGCTCATGATCATCGCCGAGGACATCGAGGGCGAGGCCCTCGCGACGCTCGTCGTGAACAAGCTCCGCGGCACCTTTCAGGTCTGCGCGGTCAAGGCGCCGGGCTTCGGCGACCGCCGGAAGGCGATTCTCGAGGACATCGCGGTCCTCACGGGCGGAAAGCTCATCAGCGAAGACATCGGCATCAAGCTCGAGAACGTGGACGTCACGATGCTCGGCCGCGCCAAGAACGTCGTCGTCGACAAGGACAACACCACGATCGTCGACGGCCTTGGCAAGAAGTCCGACATCGAGGCCCGAATCGCCCAGATCAAGAAGCAGATCGAGGACACCACGTCCGATTACGACCGCGAGAAGCTTCAGGAGCGTCTCGCCAAGCTCGCCGGCGGCGTTGCCCTGATCAAGGTCGGTGCGCCCACCGAAGCCGCAATGAAGGAGAAGAAGGACCGCGTCGATGACGCGCTCCACGCCACCCGCGCGGCCGTCGAAGAGGGCATCGTCCCCGGCGGCGGCGTCGCCTACCTCCGTGCGCAGAAGGCCGTCGAGGCCCTTGAGCTCGAGGGGGACGAGAAGGTTGGCGCGAACATCATCGCCCGTGCGATCGAAGCTCCTCTCCGCAAGCTCGTCACCAACGCCGGACAGGAAGCCGCGCTCGTCATCGCCAACGTCAAGAAGGCGACCGGCACGAACGGCTACAACGTCCGCACTGGCGAGTACGGCGACCTCCTCAAGGCCGGCGTCATCGATCCTGCGAAGGTCGCCCGCACGGCGCTCCAGAACGCGGCGTCCATCGCGGGCCTTCTCCTCACGACTGACTGCATGGTCACGGACATTCCGGAAAAGAAGGATTCCTGCGGTTGCGGCGGCCACGGCCAGCCCGGCATGGAAGGCATGATGTAAGGCCTTCATCAGATCGAAAAACAGCCCGCGGCGCAATTGCCGCGGGCTGTTTTTTTATGATATAATGTCCGCTCAATTTTGAAAGGACAGCCCAAAATGGCAGATACAGGAGCGGTGGTGAACCAGTTGAACGAGTGTGCGGAGAAGCTTGACTTCGAAGGGGCCTTCAAGCTCGTGCGCGAAAACCAAGCCGAGCTTGCCAAGAAGATCCAGGCGATGGGCGTCAAGGACGCACTGAAGAAGACGACGAAAGATCGTCTTCTTCTTTCTTTTCTGGACGGCGTCGGGTTCGGGGCGCTTCCGCTCGACGAGTCGCTGGTCCGCCTCGAGAAGCTGGTCTCGTTCCAGCTGGGCTCGATGGTGCTCAACAAGACGTGGGGTCTTGGCACGGTGCGCAAGCTCGACTACTTCTACAAGCGCATCACGGTCGACTTCAAGACGCAGAAGGGCCATCAGTTCACGTATGCGGCCGCGGTCGACATGCTCGAGTCGGCGCCCGAGGACCACATCCTCGTGATTCGCCAGGCGGATCCGGCGCGCGTCGAGGCGATGCTCAAGGACCGCCCCGGCGAGTTCGTGAAGGCCGTCCTGAAGAGCTACGGAGACATGACGGTCGTCTGTCTCGAGGACGTGTGCGTCGCGAACGGCTTCGTGAAGCCGATGAACTGGAAGGCCTTCTGGGACCGCGCGCGCACCGAGCTCAAGAAGGACAAGTGCGTGGTGATTCCGGCGAAGCGCACGGATCCGATCGAACTCAAGGCGTCCGCCGAGGACTACGGCGACAGCTGGCTGACGGCTTTCTCGCACGAGACGGATCCGAAGCTGATTCTCGCCGCCGTCCGCGAGTTCGTCTCGCAGGGCAAGCTGAAGGCGGCGGATTCGGATGTCAAGGGCAAGCTCGAGGAGCGCCTCGCGTTCGCGGTCACGGCGGCCCGAAAGGTCGACGACGCCCTCTATGCCCGTCTCGCATGCCTCGTCCGCGAGCTCGGCTTCGCGAATCCCCCGGCCTCCGAGATGCGCGCGTACCTCTGGGACCGCAAGCGCTACGTGAAGGCCGCGTCGGAGCTGCCGGCGCGCGAAGTGGGCGCGATGATCGGTTTTCTGGCGGACTCCGCCGAGGCGAAGGAAAAGCTCTATGCCGCGATTCCCGAGTTCTGCTTTGCGGCGGTCGCGGAGATTGTCTCGATGTTCGGAAAGGAGGCTGCCTGCCGCAAGGCGCTCGGCGACCTCATGCGGCTGTCCCAGGCGCCGGCGACGCTGACGACGCTGATGGTCGGCAAGATCGAGCAGTTCGGCGAGTTCGCCTACGGCACGGTCGAGGTGGACGGCAAGCCGATCAAGGTTCTGAAGCAGTACTCGCTGTGGCCCGAGCTGCCGCCGGTTTCGGCGCTTCTCGGACATGCGATTGCGCTCGGCGAGGGCCGCCGCGGCGGCGAGACGCTGAAGATGCAGAACATCGTCCGCCGTCTCTTCGGTGACAGGGCATGGCTCGAGAAGATGTTCAGGCTCCTGTCCCCCACCGAACTTGTGATGTTCTTCGAGCGCTTCCAGGCGTCCATCGCGTGGGATCCTTCGACACATCACACGACCGTCGTCCGCATGACGCACATCGTGCCCTCGCTGGAGAAGCACTTCGTCAAGGTCGAGAAGAAGAAAGAGTACGCCCGCGTCACCTCCTACCGCAGCTTCGGGCTCAAGAAGCAGGAGTACCTCAAGCTTATCAACGAGGACATGCCGGAGAACATCAAGCGCATCGAGTTTGCGAAGAGCTACGGCGACCTCTCGGAAAACGCGGAATACCAGTACGCGAAGGACGAGCAACGTGCCCTCATGCAGAAGCAAACGCTCATGCAGGAGGACCTCGAGGCGGTCAGTCCGCACGACTTCGCAGACGCGACGACGGACGAGGTGATGCCCGGCGTGATCGTCGTCGTGGCCACGCCCGAGGGAGAGAAGACCTATACGGTGCTCGGCGAATGGGACAACGACATCGAAAAGGGCGTCCTCTCCTCCATGACGCGTCTCGCGCAGAACATGCTCGGCAAGAAGGTGGGCGACCAGTTCGAGCTTCCGGGCGCCGAGGGTGAGGTCAAGTTTGCCTCGGTCAGGGACATCCGTCCTCTCACGGATGAAATCCGCGAATGGATAAAGCTTCCCCCCGGCGTGCAGATTTGATAGAATAGGGTCCTAATCCGGGATAACGAATGCATCACGAGAGGAGGTTCCCATGGGATACGACAACAAGAAGACTTCGAAGAAGGCGACGGCAAAATTCGCGCGCAAGAAGGTTGCGGTCAAGAAGCCTGTGACCAAGAAGGCGGCGAAAAAGCCAGTGGCCAAGAAGCCAGTGGCCAAGAAGCCAGTGGCCAAGAAGCCAGTGGCCAAGAAGGCGGCGACAAAGCCTGCGGCCAAGAATCCGCTCAAGCAGCGTCCGCTTAAGCCGGCGAAGAAGATCAAGCACGAGATCAAGCGTGTTCCTCCGCGCATTGTCCGCCGCGCCCCGGCTGCGAAACCTGTCTCCGAGGCGGTCGCCCAGGTCGACACCGCCAAGGCCGTTGCATTTGCGATGTCCATCGCGCAGGAGATGAAACGCTCCGCGGCACAGGCCGAGCGTGAACGCAACGAGGGCGAAATCAAGCTGTCGCGCCGCCCGACGACCCGCGCCCAGGGCGCTGACGCCATCAGCTTTCCCGCCGCCGACCTCAAGGAGTTCCGCAAGAAGCTCCTGGAGTCGCGCGTCGCGGCTCTGAACGGCGTCGACGTCCTGAAGGCGACCGGATTCAACGAGTCTGACGACCGCGAAGCCGATGGCGGCGACGGCACCAACCAGACGCTGCGGCTGCAGGCGCTGGGCCAAATGGGCAACATCAACCGCACGATCCAGCAGATCGAGGAGGCGTTGCACCGCATTGACGACGGCAGCTACGGCGTCTGCACGGTATGTGGGCAGCTGATCCGCAAGCCGCGGCTCCTGAACCAGCCGTTCGTGCTGACGTGCATGGAGTGCCAGAGCGAAATGGAACGCAACCGCATCTGATGCGCCGCTTCATCACGATTCTTGCGGTCGTCACGAACCTCGTTCTGGCGGACGCGGTGCTCAAGGAACTCGCCGCGGGATACCTCAAGGGGGCCGCGGCGGTTTCCGTTATTCCAGGTTTTTTCAATCTGGCCTATGTTGAAAACCGGGGCTGTGCCTGGGGCATGTTCCAGGGTCACACCTGGCCGCTTGCGGTGTTCGGGATTTTCGCGCTCGCAATCCTCATTTGGAAGCGGAAGTCGGTCTTCGGCGGCGGCCGCTGCGCCGCGATTTCCGAGACTTTCATCTACGCGGGCATTGTCGGCAATCTCATCGATCGCGTGTATCGGGGATATGTGATCGATTTTCTCGATTTTCATTTAAAAAACGCGTATCATTTCCCATGTTTCAACATGGCGGACGTGTTGATCTGCATTGCCGCGGGACTGCTGATCCTATGCTCGTTCGGAAAGCATACCTCCTAGCCGGGCCCACGGCGAGTGGGAAGAGTGCGATTGCCGCAGAACTCGCCCGGGAAATGGACGCCTGGATCTTGAGCGCCGATTCCATGCTGGTCTACAGGGGCATGGACATTGGAACGGCCAAACCGTCGGTCGCAGAGCGCGGCGAATTCCATATGGGCGGGGTCGATGTGGTGACGCCGGCGGAGGAGTTTTCGTCCGGCGCCTGGCTCCGGGCGGCGGCGGAGTGGTGCAAAAGCGTGCCAGAGGGCAGGCCGATTGTCGTCGTCGGCGGTACGGGCCTTTACTTTTCAGCGCTCTTGCGCGGTCTCGACCGCACGTGGGAGATGCCTGCGCCCGAGTACCCCGTAATCAAGATTGACCGCACTGTCGTCCGGGCGCGCATCGCGGAACGGCTCGATGACATGTTCATGCAGGGGCTGGAGGAAGAAAAGAGGCGTCTGCACGAGATCTATCCGGTCTGGTCGCGGACGGCGGCGCTCGCAATCGGCTATCGGGAGGGAGATGACCGGATGAAAATCCTGACGCGCACCTGCCAGCTGGCCAAGCGGCAGGACACCTGGTTTCGCCATCAGGCGACTCCACTTTACGTCGAGCCGACGGTCGCGGCCGTACGCGCGTGCTGGCGGACGAACGGACCCTGGTCCGTGTCGTTTCCCACTTGATTTCCATTCTTGTTTTCGGTATCATATCACTGATCCATTCCATAAAGGAGAAACAAATGAAATTTTCAACGGTTGCGGTGATTTGCGGAGTTGCTCTTTCGTTCGCGGCGACGGGGTGCAAATATGACAAGGCTCGCCATGGGCGCGGTTCCGGCGACGGCAGTGCCGACGGGATGGACCTCGCCTCCCAGGAAGGCTCGTTGGACGGCGTGTCCGAGCGCAAGTTCGAGGACTATTGCACGCGCTGCACCGACGTGAGCTTCGAGCCGGTTTACTTCCGCTTCGATTCCACCGTCGTCCCGCAGGGCGAGATCGGCAAGATCGACGCGGTCTCGCAGCACCTGACGGACAAGTCCGACCGTGTGGTCGTGATCGAGGGCAACTGCGACGAGCGTGGCTCCAACGAGTACAACATGTCGCTCGGTGAAAATCGCGCGATCATCATCCGCAACTACCTCGTGCAGAGCGGAATCGCCGACGATCGCATTCAGACCCGCAGCTACGGCGAGGAGAAGCCGGCGATCGACGGTCATGACGAGTCCGCGTGGGGAAAGAACCGCCGCGGCGAGTTCGCGATTTATCAGAAATAAGGCGAGATGGTCCAAGCGCTGATTTTCGACAGTGTGGGCGCCGGCGAGTGGTTTGTGCTGCTCGCCGTCGTTCTTATTGTGGTAGGTCCGAAGCGTCTGCCGTCGACGGTACGCCAGTTCGGCCAGTATTACGCGAAGTTCCGCCGCGCGGCGGAGAGCTTCAAGCGACAGCTCCTGGACATGGACACGGAGTTCACCCGCGCCGCGGAGGCGGCGGAGCGCGGCATTTCCGAGGTGGTGAAGACCGACGATGGTTTTTCTGACGCGGCGAAGACCGACGATTCCGACATGGTGAAGACCGACGATGGCGTTGACATTCCTAAAGAACCCTGACGAGCGGAACGATCCGCCGCGTCCGCTCATGGAGCACCTGATCGCGCTCAAGGACATGCTTGTCTTCGCGATCGTGGCTTGGGCGGCCTGTGTCATCGTCTCCGGCATCCTTGCACCTCAGGTTCTCGAGATGCTGCGCGATCCGTTTGACCGGATCCGCGAGGCCACCGGCTCCGGGCCGTCCCTTCAGGTTCTGGAGGTCTTGACGCCGTTCAAGGTGTGGCTGACGATCGCGCTCTGGGGCGGCACGGCGATGGCGTTCCCGTTCGTCGTCTACTCCCTCCTCCGGTTCGTCTTCCCCGCGCTGACCGTTCGCGAGAAATCCGTCATCGTCACGGTTCTCGCGATGGGCACGCTCCTGTTCGCTGGCGGCGCGCTCCTGGCCTATGAGAAAATCGCCGGGAACGTGATCGATGCGTTTGCGGCGCTCGGCCGCTGGATGCACATCGAGCAGAACATCGTCACGCTCGACTCCTATGTTGAGATCGTGTTGAAGCTGATTCTCGCCTTCGGACTTGTCTTTCAGGTTCCGCTGATCCTGACCCTCTTGGGCTGGATGGGCGTTATTTCAAGCCAGTGGCTTCGGGAGAAGCGCCGACTCTCCATTGTCATGGCATTCGTGGTGTCGATGTTCCTGACTCCGCCGGATCCGATGAGCCAGATCATGATGGCGGTGCCGCTGTGCCTCCTGTACGAGGTGTCGATCTGGCTCGTGTGGATCAAGGAGAAGGGGACGTTCTCACGATGAGGAAACGCACCTCCTTCGCCCTTGGATTTCTCGCGCTGATCGCTCTCGGCGCGTTTTTGCTTGCCAGCCCCTTCGCCCGCGTCGAGGGATCGTGGGGGGATCCGCTGACCGCCGCTTTCACCTCCTGCTCGGCCGTCTGCATCACGGGACTGTCGGTGGTGGACATTGCCGCCGAGTACTCCCGGGCCGGACAGCTCGTCCTGATGCTGCTCGTCGACGTCGGGTGTATCGGGTTGATGACTTTTGGCACGTTTCTCCTGATTGCGGTGGGCCGGCGCCTCTCGCTGTCCAGCGAATTTTCGCTCATGAATGCCTATGGGGTCGCGCAGGTCAAGGGGCTCAAGGGACTGATCTTCTGGATTGTGGCGAGCCTGTTGGCGATCGAGGCGGCGTTCGCGGTCATCCTTCGTCCGTGGATGCCCGGCTGGTTCGAAAGCATATTCTACTCGATCATGAGCTTCTGCAATGCGGGGTTCGGCCTTCGGACCGATTCGCTTGCCACGTTCGACCGAGGCCTCCCCCTCCTGATGATGGGGCTCGAGACGATTCTCGGCGGCATCGGGTTCCTCGTCATCTACAATCTTTGCACGTTCTGGTTTCTCCGCCGGACCTCGGGTGCGAACGGTCGGCTTTCGCTCCACACGCGAGTCGTCCTGCGCTATACCGTCTATCTGCTCCTGCTCGGCTTCATAGCGTTTCTTGCTGTCGAATGGAACGTGACGCTGGCGGGGATGGGCCTCAAGGACAAGCTTGTCGTCGGCCTTTACCAGGCGATCACTCCCCGCACATGCGGATTTACCGTCGTCCCGACCGAAAGCCTCCATCCGTTCACCTGTCTCGTCTACGAATTCCTGATGTTCATCGGCGGCGCGCCGGGTTCGGCGGCGGCGGGCATGAAGGTCACCACGCTTGCCGTCATCCTGTACACCATGACCGCGATGTGCCGCGGCGAGACCGAAACCGTCATCCGGCGTCGGACGATCCCCACTGAAATCGTCCGCGAGTCGCTGGTCATCTTCATGGCGCTCATCATGTTCGTGTCGTTCGTCACGGGGGCCCTCTTTCTCTCCGAGGCGGGACGCGGAATCCCCTCCGACCGGCTTTTCTTCGAGGCCGTTTCGGCCGTGACGACCACCGGACTTACGGTCGGGGACACCACGGCGAATCTTTCCACTTGCGGCAAACTGGTGATCATGGTGGCAATGTTCATCGGTCGTCTCGGGGCCCTGACCGTCGTAATGATGATCGGAGACAAGGAGTCAACCCGCCACGTGAGGTTTCCAACCGAGGAGCTTGTCGTAGGATGAAAAACCAACCCGAAGAGACGCTGTTTCCGCCCCCTGGGAAGACGCCGCGCGAAGACACCGCCGCGGTGATGAAGTTTTACAAGCTTCCGAAGGAATTTCCGCCCGGGGTTCTGCGCGAGGCGAAGCGCATCTCGATGCAGAAGCTTTCGGAGAAGGATATCCGCGAATCCGGACGGCTTGATCTCCGCAAGAAGTTCATCTTCACCTGCGACCCGCAGTTCGCGCGCGACTACGACGACGCGCTGTCGCTCGAGAAGGACCGCACGGGCAATCTCGTGCTCGGTGTCCATATCGCCGACGTTTCCCATTATGTCCGCCCGGACTCCGAGATCGACCGCGAGGCCTACAAGCGTTCGACGAGCGTATACCTCGCGGACAAGGTCGTGCCGATGCTTCCCGAGCAGCTCTGCAACGGCGTCTGCTCGCTCCTTCCGGATGTGGACCGGCTCGCGTTCTCGGTCTTTATGACATTCGATGCGAAGGGCGAGATGGTCAAGCGCGAGTTCGCGAAGTCAGTCATCTGCTCTCAGGTCCGCTTCACCTACGAACAGGTGATGACAATTCTCAAGGGCGGCCAGCATCCGCGCGCGCGGCTCATCCATGACATCAACGCGCTCGCCCAGCTGCTGCGCGCGAAGCGTTTTGCGGCCGGAGCTCTCGATCTCGAGATTCCCGAGGCGGAGGTGATTTTGGATGCGGCCGGGGAGATGAGCGGGCTCGTCACCCGTCCCTACGACGAGTCGCACCAGATGATCGAGGAGTGCATGGTCGCGGCGAACGAGGCTGTCGCCAAGGAGCTGTGGACGAAGGGGATCAAGATCCTCGCCCGTCTCCACGAGCCGCCGGAGGACGAGAAGATCCAGATTCTCCGCGAGGAGCTCCGCGGACTCGGCGTCAAGGCCGGAAATCTTGCGAATCCCCACGTCTTCTCGCAGTTCCTGCAGTCGATCAAGCGGAATCCGCTCTATCCGACCCTGGCGACGATGGTGCTCCGTTCGATGAAGCGCGCGGTGTACGATTCGCACGCCATCGGGCACTTCGGGCTCGCGAAAAAATACTACGCGCACTTCACCTCGCCGATTCGGCGCTATCCGGACCTGACGCTCCACCGTCAGCTCGCCGCCTACATCGAGAAGGGAAACCCCAAGATTCCGCCGCGGACGCTGGCGAAGTGGGCCGAGCACACGAGCGCCGCGGAAGAGGTTGCCACGGAAGCCGAGCGCGGACTCCTCGGGATCAAGAAGTTCCGGCTCCTCGAAGCTCAGCTTCAGTCGCGCCAGATCCTCGACTATGACGCAGTCGTGGTGAAGTGCATGCCGTTCGGCTGCTTCATCGAGATCCCGGAGCTCGCGGTCTCCGGGCTCGTTCACGTGAGCTTGCTGTCGCGGAGTTTCGTGCGGTACAACGAGTCCGACCGGTCTCTCTCCGCCCCCGGAGGCGGCAGTTGGAAGATCGGCGACCGCATGAAGGTTCATGTCGCCAATGTGGACTTCCGGCAAAGACGGGTCGATTTTACGCCATGCTCGCGCTGATCCTGCCTCTCGTGCTCGCCGCGTGCGATCTCGGAACCGAGTTCGCAAATCCCGCGGCGTGGTCCGTCTCCGCGTCCGAATTCGTCGCCCGCCACAGTGCCGACGGATTTGTCTTTGCGAGCCAGAGGCAAGATGTCGCCAATTGCATGAAGCGCGGCGGCTGCACGTGGAACGGGCTCGAGGTCTGGGAGTCCCGCGTCTACTGTTCCACCGCAGGGATCTCAAAGGTCGAGATGTCCCTTTACAACCGCGGCGACGACAAGGAGGACGGCCTGGATTCCGCGGAGCTCGGCGAGCTCCTCGAGTCGATCGCTTCGAAGGCCGAGCCGAAAGGAAAGATGGGAGGCAATCCCCAGAAGCACAAGCTCCGCAACGGGGGCTTCCGGTTCTCGAAGCGCTGGACAAACGGTCCTGTGAACGTCGACCTCGCCTGGGGAACGGACGGCGTGAAGGCCAAGGACCTGACGGCCGACTATGTCCGCGTCGTCATGACCCCCAAGGGCTCGTCGCGTCCGAAGGGGGTCGATCAGGCCATGCGCAGCGTCGTCTCCAAGTCCAAAATCCGGACGAATGTGACCCGGAACGGCGAGGGAGATGTCTGGATTGACAACGTGCCGATGGTTGACCAGGGACAGAAGGGCTATTGTGCGGCCGCGACGTCGGAACGAATTCTCAGGTACTACGGGTTCGACATCGACGAGCATGAGATCGCCCAGTCCGCCGGGACCACTGCCGGCGGGGGGACCTCGGTTTCCGACATGCGCGAAACGGTCAGGAGCATCGGTTCCAAGTGCCGGCTCGGATTCCAGTCCGTCGTCTCCATGTCCGGCAGCATCGAGGACATCGAGAAGGGAATCGAGTCCTACAACAAGGCCGCCAAGTCCGAAGGCGCGCGCGAACTGTCGATGGCGGAGTTCGTCCGCGGCAACGTCGTGTCGGTCCCCGCGATTGCCGCTGCGATGCTGCCCGAGGTCGTCCTGAAATCGCGTCTCAAGGACGCGCGTTTCAAGAGATTCCTCAAGGGCGTCACGACGCAGGTCAACCAGGGCATTCCGCTCTTCTGGGGCGTCACGCTCGGCATGTTTCCCGAGCCCGGTCTGCCGCAGGCCTCCGGCGGACACATGCGTCTCATCGTCGGCTACAATTCGAAGACGCACGAGATTCTCTTCACCGACACCTGGGGCGCCGGGCACGAGCTCAAGCGCATGCCGGAGGACAAGGCCTTCGCCATCACCCACGATGTCTTTTTCCTCAAACCCCTCTAAACCGTCCAACCTCCAACTGTCCAACCCCCAATTCCTCAAAACCATGGAACTCTCGATCCTCGTCAACAAGTTCAACATCAAGGGCCGCCTCGTCTCCCTTCAGCCGTTCGGCAACGGGAACATCAACGACACGTTCCTTGCGATCTACCGCAACACCTTCACCGAGACGCAGGTCATCCTGCAGCGCGTGAACCAGAAGGTCTTCGCCGCCCCGGTGGCGATCATGGACAACATGCACGAGGTGACGCGGCACTGCCACCAGAAGCTCGAGGACGATGCGAAAAAGGGCCGCGACGACCGCGTGTGGCAGATGCCCCGCATCGTCAAGGCCAAGGATTCCAAGGACTATGTGACGGACGACAAGGGCGACGTCTGGCGCGTGATCACGCGCATCATGTCGGCCCACGCCTTCGATGTGGCGCAGGGCCCGGAGCACGCGATGGAATGCGGTGCGGCGCTCGGACACTTCCACTACCTGATCTCGGACATGGATCCGAAGCTGGTGAAGGATCCCCTCCCCGGCTTCCACGTGACCTCGGGCTATCTCAAGAAATACGACGAGACGCTCAAGACCTCGACCGCGACGGAGCTTTTGAAGTCGTCGATGGAGGCAAATCGGCTTGCGAAGTTCGTCGAGGAGCGCCGCGGTCTCGCGCTCTGCCTCGAGAAGGCGCAGAAGAAGGGCGAGCTCACGAAGCGCATGTTCCACGGAGACCCGAAGGTCAACAACATCATGATCGACGACGTCACCGGAAAGGGCACGGCGATGATCGACCTCGACACGGTCTCCCCCGGGCTCATCCACATCGACTTCGGCGACGCGCTCCGCTCGATCGCAAACCCCTCGGGCGAAGAGGAGACGAACCTTGCGAAGGTCGCGTTCGACGAGGATCTCTGCACCGCCTTCTGCAAGGGCTACATGCGGGAGGCGGGCGCGTTCATGACGGACGCCGAGCGCGCGTACCTCTATGACTCGATCCGGCTTCTGCCGTTCGAGCTCGGACTCCGGTTCTTCCAGGACTATCTCAACGGAAACGTCTACTTCAAGACCTCCCAGCCCGAGCAGAACCTGAACCGCGCGCGCGTACAGTTCCGCCTCTGCGAATCCGTGGAGGCCCGCGAGCGCTCGATCCGCTCGCTCCTCAAGAAGCTGTGATGTACGATCTCGTCGAGATCTTCGAGTCGCTGCAGGGCGAGGGACGCAACACGGGGCGTCCGTGCGTCTTCATCCGCTTCGCCGGCTGCAATCTCAGCTGTCCCTGGTGCGATACCGAAGTGGCGCGGAAGTTCTCCGCCTCGCTCGAGGAACTGGTTGCGGAGATCGTCGGTTATGGGACGAAGAGCGTCGTCCTCACGGGCGGCGAGCCGACGATCCAGGAGGGCATGCCCGAGCTCGTGGCGGCTCTCAAGGCGAAGGGCTATTGGATCGCGGTCGAGATCAACGGCACGAACGCGCCCGACTGGCTCTCGTTCGTCGACTATGTCGCGTGCTCGCCCAAGGCCGAGTTCGCGGATACCCTGACGCTTGACCGCGCGGACGAAGTGCGTGTCGTCGCCTCGTCCGAATCCATCGTTCCGTTCTGCGAATCCGTCCGAGCTCGGATCGCCGCGACCGACTACTATGTCTCGCCCTGCGACCGTGACGGAAACATCGATTTCGCCACGGCGAAAGCCGTCCTGGCCCGGCTTCCGGGCTGGTCGCTGTCCGTCCAGCTCCACAAGATCCTCGGCTTCCGCTGAAGGACCCCGCGGCGTCCG
>CAZYQF010000012.1:0-27674 GCA_964650165.1 uncultured Lentisphaeraceae bacterium | reverse complement strand
CCTCATGCGCTATCGCGAAAATGCCAGTGTTGCACTGGAAATTCGCGCGCGCGAAGGAATCCGATCAGGCCTTCTGGACAAAATCGTCGAAGGTCTTGAGCGACGGAATGGTTGCAAGCGGATAAGTGATGCCGAAGGCCTTTTCGGCCTCCATCACGAGGCGGAGGTGATTGACGCTGTCCCATTCGGGAAAGGTCTCGTAGGCGGAACCGCCCGAAAGATTTGCGCGGTCCACGCCGAAGACACGAGCCGCAAGGGAGATGAAAGCCGCCCGAAAAAGATCGCGGACGGTCTCCTGCTTCTGGAATTCGCCGATGTCCATCGGAGACGAAAAGTCGTTCTCCATCATCACAAGAAGCCCGAACGCCTTGAGAGAGCACCAGCCTTCGGTCTCGCGGAAGCGCGTGTCGAGCGTAACTCCCTCCGTTTCCAGCACACCGGCCACCTCATTGAGGAAACGGTTCATCAGACTTTCTTTCTCCGAAACGCGCCGAAAAGCGCGAGAAAAAGCGCGACGAGCGTGCCGAGCAAGGAGAGGACGGCGAGCGCGAGGATGCCGGGTTTCGGCTGCGGATACACATGCGGCGTCTTCACGGGAGCCGGCGGTTTCTTCGGCACGGCAATCAACGCGACCTCGGCTTTTTGACCGTTTCCGCCCGGCATTGTCGTGCGTCCGGCGAGGAACATTCCCATGCTTCTCAAATATGTTTCGGCGCGCGGATCGTCGAACTGACGTCCATCCGCGAACGAGTAATCGCACTTCACGTTCTGCGGGACGCAGTAGCGGCGGTCGACGCGGGCGAGGTCGACGGCGCCGGCGAGAACCAGTGCGGACAGTGCGAGGGTCGTCTTGTTGCCGAAAGCGCGGAAGCGCTCGAGAAGTCCGTCGATTCCGTACGCCGCGAGGACGACGAGGCAGAACTCGGTGAGGTGATGCCATTTGACCGGCGCGCGGAGGTAGTCGCCGAACGGCAGCGCATAGACGAGCCGGTAGACGGGTTCGCAATAACGGCCCATCGAGAAGAGCCAGAAGACGAACGCGGCGATCGCGAAGAAGAGGACCTCGCGGTTGCGCCACTTGAAAACAAGCCCCAGAAGCGCCAGAAGGCAGGTGAGGAATCCGACGTAGAGCGAATGCTGACGGTAGTTGCCCTCGCGCGCGCCGAGAGGACGGCCCAGCGCGCCGTCGTAGCGGGTGACCCCGGTCTTGAGCTGACGTCCGATGGCGAGGGTGTACGGACAGCTCGTGTCGCCGTGAATGCCGGGAACGAGGAACTCGAGCGTGTCTTCGGGCGGCATCGACCAGTTCGTGGCAAAGATCCAGCGTTTCTCCGCGTCGTCTTTCGCGGCACCGCCAACGGTCTGTCCCTCCTCGATCTGCTTGTCACGTCCGGCGAGGTCGTTGACGAAGGCGCTGCGGAAGCTGGGAAGCCCGATCACAAGGAAAAACGCGAGCGACACGAGCGCTCCCTTCCACGGAAGCTTGCGCTCGCGGATGCAGCAGCGGACGAAATACGCGGCTGTGAATACGGTGAAGAGAAGCCAGAGGTCCGGCTGATTGAAGCTGGCCCAGGCGACCGTTGCGCCGAGGATCGCCCAATTCTTGAGCTTGCCCTTGCGGACGGCGCGATCGGCGAGTCCGAACGAGAAAACGCCGTACGTCATCCACTGGAACCAGCCGAGATGTCCGGCGGAAAAGAGCGTGAACCAGTAGCCGGAAAAGGCGAGCAAGAGTCCGGCGCCGTACGAGGCAAGCCGGGAGAGTCCGCGTCCGCGGCAGAAGTACGCCATGCCGAGCGCGGCGCAGTAGCCGGCGAGCGCGTACTGGAATTCGGTCCACAGATAAGGCGATCCGAGAAACTTGAGAATGTCGCCGGGGACGAATTTTCCGACGGTCAGCCAGGAATCGAGAAATCCGGCGACATAATCCGGCGGATACGACACCGGGCAATCCGGCATGATCGGCGCAACGCCGAGTCCCCACGTCCCCCAGAAAACGAAACCCGCCAACACCGCGTAAGCCGCGGTGAAGGCGGAGAGACAAGCCCACTGGGGACTCCTGCGCATCAGGCGATCTTGGCGAGCGCGATGATGGTGAACACCATCGTGAAGATGGCCACCGTCTCGATGATGCCGAGCGCGCCGAAGTAGTTGGTCAGACCCTGTCCGGTCTCGCCCTGCGCGTCGCAGGCCGCCGCGGCGGCACGGCCCTGGAAGAGCGCCGAGGTTCCGATCGCGAGTCCGGCGAAGATGCCGAGCAGCACGCACGCGAAGCCCGCGCCCTGGACGCCGGACTTGCCGAGCATGATGAACATCAGGATCATTCCGTAGAGCGTCTGTGTGATCGGCGCGCCCACGAGGCCGAGAAGGATGAACGGCGCCGGCTTGTTGGCGGCGTAGCACTTCTTCCAGGCGCCGACCGCGGCCGAGGCCGCATAGCCCGTGCCGAACGCGGAACCCGTCGCACTCAATCCCAAGCAGGCGATCGCGCCCGCGACAATCATCGGATCCATAGTCATTCCTCCTTAATGTTTCTTGAAAGGCCTAAAGGCGTATCCGGACCAGGATATGCCCTTGTGGTTCGAAAACTCGAGCGTATTGAGACGGACGGCGTGCACGAGGATCGAGAGCCCCGCCATCGCCAGGTTGAGCCCGTGGCCGACGACGAGGATCGCGACCATCGCCACGGACATGAGAGCCGTCACCCACCACGCGTGCTCGCCGGAGAGGAGTCCCGTCGCCATGGCGTTGAAGTTCTCGGCGACCTTGACGGATGCGAGACCGACCGCGAACAGGCGCACGTACGAAATGATGTCGCCCAAGGCGGACATGATGTTGAGCGGCAGCATGCCGAGCTCGATGCCTCGGCTCTTGAGCTCGTTGCCCTTCAGCGTAAATCCGACGACCAGCACGAGCGAAACGCCGAACATCCAGAACGCCCAGGTGGGCACGCCCGGGAAGATGCCGACAATCGAATTGGTGACGAGGTACATGAACACGAGGATGCCGGCCCAGCCGAACTGCGCGAGGCAGGTGCGGTCGTTGATCATCGAGATTGCGCTCCAGACGCGGGCAATCACCAGGTGGGTCACGCCGATCGTGAAGCAGAGCAGCATCATGTTCTTGTAGCTCGGATCCGCCAGCCATTTCACCGTCGCCCAGTCCGCACACCAGGGAATGCCGGCGCCGAACCAGGTATTGGAGAGAGTCCCCCACGCGACCGTCGCAAGGGAAAACACCGTCATCAGCACGAGCCAGCTCTTGACGATCGGCGCGCGGTTGCGGCGCGTCTTGAACCAGCCGAACACCGTCGCCGCGAAGAAGATCGCGCCGTAGGCGCCGTCGCCGACGAGCATCGCGAAGAAGAGCGAGAAATAGCACATGAACGGAACCGACACGTCGGCTTCCGTATAGCCGGGCGCGATGCCGAGTCCGTCGAAGAGCGCCTTGACCGGACGGAACAGCTTCGGCGGCTCGATCAGCGTCGGCGGGATCTCGCCGTCGGCCGGGCCTCTCAGAAGAGCGCCCCATCCGGACTTCGAGATCTGAGATTTGAGATCCGGAATCTTCCTCTCCGGCACCCAGCCCGCGATGAAGGCCAGTTCACCTTGCGAAGACATCACTTCCTTCGCCGACTCGAAGGCGATGGTGTCGGCCAGCGCCGGAAACTTCTTGAGGATGCATCCCTCGTCGCAGCCGGCGATCCGAGCCTCGTCGATGCGGATGCGGCTCTCGATGCGGGAGAGCTTTTCCTGCATCCGCGACAGCCGCATCTCGGGGAGCTTCTCGGGGAGAGAAACGGCCTCGTCGAGTCCGTCGACGGACGCACGGAGCTTCGCCGCCAGTTCCGGGTCGAAATCGCCGAAGGGGGCGTAAATCCGGATCTCGCGCTCGAGGCGGCCCTTCTCGGACTTGAGCGTCTCGCGGTCCGCGTCGAGCGCCAGCACGTCCTCGACCGCACGCTCATGGAGATTGACGTTGTCCTCCTTGCCGCGCGCCTTGAGAATCAGCCGGACGGCCTTCTCGGCGTCCTCGGCCTTGCCCTTCGCCGCGGCGACCGCGGCACCCGAAACGGTGGAAATGTCGAGGTGCACGACCCCGAGGTCGCGCAGCGTCTCAAGCGTCGACTCCTTCTCGGACGCCACGCACACGAGGTCGAGGTGCTGCATCTTCAAGATCATGCGGCCTCCTCCCGTTCAGTCGTGCGGGACTTCGCGATCTTGCCGCGGGTCACCGAAGCGGTCTGCTCGTCGCCGAGCGCGATCCTGATGACGCGGATCGCCTCCTTGCACTCGGGGATCTTCACCTTCTCGAAGAGGTTGACGCGCTGAGACGTCTGCTGAAGTTCCGCGGTCACGAGCCGGCGCTGCTCTTCGTAGATCGCGCGCTCGCACTGGAGGGAAAGGATCTTCGTCGTGACGGAGACCGCGTCGTCGACCCACGCCGGGGTCTCCCAGGCGTCGATCTCCTTCACTTCGGTCTCGATGGAGTCAAAGGTCGGGATCGTCACGCCGGCGATGTTGGCGGAACCGGTGTTCACGCTCTTGACCGCAACTAGCCCCGCGAGCAGGCTTTCGTCGGTGGCGAAAAGTCCGACCCACGCATCGAGCCCTGCGCGCTCGGAGCGCTCCTTGGCGGAAACCTCGTCGGCCTTGGCGGAAATTCCGGCAATTTCGCTTTGAAGCTGCTGCTTCTTCAGCTGAAGCATCGGCAGAAAGCGCTCGAAACGCTTGAGTGCGTCCGTCTGCGCCTTCAGTTCGGTCTTCGTGAGCTTGATCTTCGCCATTTATGGGACATTATATCATTTTTTGACCCAAACACGCATACCCTTTTCAATACGCGCGGGATTGAGGATGTTGCCGGGAATCACTTTGTTCCGGATGGCATAGTACGTGTTCGAGTCGTTCCACTTCGCACCTGCAAGCCGGGAGGCGGTCACGCCCTTGTCGACCGCTCCGATCATCGTGAATCCGCGTTCCTTGAGTTCTGAAACCGAACGGGGCGGCGTCCGGTAAGCCGAAGACGAAGTGGACCTGATTTTCTCCTTCGGCGTCGCCTTCGGAGGCGAGGCGGACGCGGCCTTTCCCTTGCTTCCGAACCAGGAGAAGATTCCGGAATCCTTTTTCTGCGGAACGGGGCCTTTGGCAAATCTCCCCCTCATGGGATCGCGTTTCCCGTAGACGACCTTGTTCAGCTCGGCGTCCCCGACCACCAGGCGCTTGGCGCGGACATCGGCATCGGAGGCGGGGCGGTCACGGAGTCCCAAGAGGTTCCGGACAGTCGGGGTCGTGAAGAGCATGCCGCAGCGCTTGCGTCCGCGATGACGTCGCTTTTGCCACTTGTTGGGGGCTCCATAGGCGACGTGGCAGTGAGAGACAACCTTCTCGTCCGAGAGGCGGTACATCGCCTTCAGCTCCTTGACAAGTTGGGCGATGGCGTTGATCTGGGCCATCGGCATCGGCTTGTCATGATAGCCGACGCACTCGATGCCGATCGAAAACTTGTCGACGTCTTCCTTGCCGTTCCACATCGAGCGCCCGGAGTGAAACGCCTCCTTGTCGCGGTCGATGATGCGGTAGACCGAACCGTCCTCTGTCACCACGAAATGGCATTCGCCGCGGTCCGAAAGCTTGTTCAGCGAACCGCGCTCGGCGGCCTCGGTGGTGTGGAGGACAATCAGCTCGGTGGAGCGGCGGATGGCGCGCTCGGGGTTTCGCGGACTCCGATACCGGTCAGAGGCATCGATCGCCCAGCCGGGAAAGCCGGCGGCGATCGCAACCCCTAATACCAGGTATTTGAGCATTCCCTGGTATTATAGCAAATATCAGACGTTCAGCGAGGTCTTCGACCACGCTTCCTTGCCGGCGAGAAGCGAGGGCGTCGTCATCTCGGACGGAACCGGAATGCCGAGCATCTGCAGCGCGGTCGGAGCGACGGCGGAAAGCTTGGCGAGCGGGGTCAAGCGGACGCCAGCCGCGTCGTTCGCGACGTAGAAGCAGTCGACGAGATTCAGCGTGTGCGAAGTCTTGGTGAGGCCTGACTTGTAGTCGACCATCTGCTCGGCGTTGCCGTGGTCTGCGAAGATGAGGACATGGGCGTCGAGCTCGAGGAGACGCGGGAGGATCTTGCCGATGCACTCGTCGGTCACCTCGACCGCCTTCGTGGCCGCCGCAAGATCGCCCGTGTGGCCGACCATGTCGCAGTTCGCATAGTTCACGACGATGAAGCCGTAGGGGTTCTTCTCAAGGCGCTTGAGCAGTTCGTCCGTGACGGTATAGGCGTCCATCTCGGGATGGGAAGCGAACAGCGCCGGGTCGAAGCGGCTGGGCACCTCGACCTGGTCCTCTCCTTCCGACGGCGTCGTGGACTTGCCGTTGAAGAACGATGTGACGTGGCGGAACTTCTGGGTCTCCGCGAGTCGGAGCTGGCGGATGCCCGCCTTCGAGACGACGTCGCCGAGCAGGTTGTCCATGCCGCCTTCAGCGCCCATCGCGCCGAGGAGATAGTCTTCGAACTCGTCCCAGTAGCGGGTGAAGCCGAGGAAGGTCACCTTCGGACGCGCACAGCGCGCGCCGGCGTAATCATCGCACACGAACGCCTGGGCCAGCTGGATCGCGCGGTCCTGGCGGTAGTTGGTGTGCATGATCACGTCGCCGTCCTTGACGCCGGCATAGTCTCCGATCACGTAGCACGGAATGTACTCGTCCGTCATCGGAGTGTTGTCGGGCGTCTTGCCGTTCTCGTACTCGGCCTTGACGCACTCCTCGATCGTCGCCGCCTTCTTGCCCTTGCAGCCGACGATGCAGTCATACGCCTCGCTCGTGAGCTTCCAGTTCTTCACGCGGTCCATGCCGTAGTAGCGGCCCATGGCCGTGCCGATCACTGCGTTGCCGACGGTGGCGAGCTCGGTCTTGAGGCGGGCGATGTACTCGAGCGTCGAACGCGGCGGCGTGTCGCGTCCGTCGAGGAACGGATGCACCACGATACGCCCTTCCGGAAACTCCTGGCGCGCGCGCTTCATCAGCTTGAAAAGGTGTTCCTGGTGGGCATGTACGCCTTCGTCCTGGAGGAGCCCGAAGAAATGGAACTGCGAATTGTTCTTCTTCCAGTTCGCGATGAGGTTCGCCCACTTCTCGCTCTTGAAGAGTTCCCCAGACGACAGACCGTCGTCAATGCGCTTGAGCTCCTGGACCACAATGCGACCGGCGCCCATGTTGAGATGCCCAACCTCGGAGGAGCCCTGATATCCGTCCGGCAGGCCGACCGCCTCGCCACAGCAGTCCAGCAGGCAGTGCGGATAGCGAGCGCGGATCTGGTCGATGTTCGGGGTCTTGGCGCCATAGACGGAGTTGCCGTCCTTGCGTGAATTGATGCCCCAGCCGTCACGGATGATGAAAACAACAGGTCTCATGGTCTGAATACTCCTTTTCTGAAAATCTCTTTTATTATACCAAATCTTGCAGTCCTTGCCTCCGTTTTAAGCTAAAACCACAGCGAAAACCAGTTTCCGGGATCGTTGACGTTCGAAACCGAGGCAAAGTCTGAAACGGGTACGGACAGGGTCTTATCACCTTTCTTGAACGTCAATTCCCAAGCTTCCGGGACACCCGCGGCTTTCAACGGCTTGAGTTCCGCCGTCCAGTCCGTCCCGTCCAGCGTCGGCAAATCCAGTGTCTCCGCTCGCGTTGACCCCGCGAGCTTGCCTTTCGCCAGAACGAGCGGACCCCGTCGCACGGTCTTCCCCGGCGTCCGACGGCTCATCCCCGCCATCTCCGGCGTCATCCATTCCATGAAATAGACCGTATACTTCGGCACTTCCAGCGAGTGCGCTTGCGGCGAGGGCGGAAGCTCCTCCGCTTCCGCCGGAATCGCCTCGATCCGCGGAGACATGGCAAACTCCAGCTTCCACGTCTTCGCACCGGCCGGAGCCTTCGTCTCGTACCAGCCGCCCGTCGCCGTCACCTCGCATCCGTCGATTTTGAATTTCCGCGACCAGTGCGGAATCCGGAACTTCACCTTTCCCGCGCGCGAGCACTCGACCGTCACCAGAACAGCCGACTCGGCATAGGGATATCCGCCCGAAATCCGGACCTTCGCGCCCTTCACTGTCGCCGCAAGGTCGGAGTACATCATCACCGCTACTGTTCCGTCCGCACAGACTCCGACGGCACTCGAGGCGAAATCGAAGTAGCTGCGCATCATGTTGTCCGGACAGCACTGATGCTCGCGCATCCCGGTTTGAGCCGGCGCCGAGACATGGCGCGTGCCGTGCGAGCGGACGATGTGCGCGCCCCAGCGTCCGTCCGGCTCGACGCCCCCAAGAAACGAATTGTAAAACGCCTCTTCGATCAGATCCGCGTACTTCGCCTCGCCCGTCAGCAGGAGAAGTTCGCGGTTCAGCCGGATCCAGTGCACGACGTCGCAGAGCTCGGTCATCGCGTTGACCCGATGACGTGCATCGAGAAAGTGATCGAAATAGCCGGCGGAGCCCATCGGATTCAGTTCCTCGGACATCAGATGCCCGTGATAGGCCTTCACCGCATTCAGAACCCTGGCGTCGCCAGTCAGCCGATAATAGTCGACAAGCCCCTCGAGACAGCTCAGGATCTCATAAGCCTTCGCCCAGAAGGCCGGGCGCGGATACCACGAGCAGATCTTCTCCGTACGAAACGCATCCCTGACCAGCGTCGCGGGAGATCCCTCTTCGGCGTCCATCGCGCGGACCACGTCCTTCGCAAGCGCCAGGTATTCGGGATTGCCGGTGAGTCGGTAGAGCTCGAGGATCGGCCGCAGGATGCTCATCGAAGAAACCCCGTGCCACGCCCCTGTCTTGTCAAGAGTGAGGCCGAGCCGCTTCAGCTGCGCCACGAGATGATCCGCCATCTTCACGGCGCCCTCAAGCGACTCCTTATCACCCGTCACGCGGTGGATCTCGACGAGCGCCCAGAGCGTGTACTTCCGCCCCCAGATGTTGAAGACCGCCTGATGCCGAGCGTCCGGATTGTCCGGATTGAGCCGCAGCAGGTCCTCTCGCGCATAGGTGCTCAAATAGCCGTTCGGCCACTGGAACTCCTTCAGAAACGCATGTGTCTTCTCGACGATCCACCTCTTAAGCTCGGGATCTTGCGTGTAATCGGCGGCCTGAGCATAACAGAGCATCGTCTTGCCCCAGTATTCGTTCTGCCAGCCTCCCCACCCCTGCTTCTCGGCATTCCGGTCGTCGTCATGCGTCCGAAAGGATTTTACGCACTCCTCGTACATCGCCCCGCGCGCCCAGTCGGAATAAGCCCTCGCGCGGACACACCGGTCGGCGTCCGCGCCGGTGCGCCCGAGAAGTTTCACATCATCAAGCTCGACAGGAACGATGTCCGCGAACGCCTCAAGGAAAAACGACGCAGACACGAGGCTCAGAAGTAATGCAATCAGCCGTTTCACAATAACATCCCCTTTCAGGTCTCCTTGGGTTGCCATCCGCAGCTCCGCAGGAGCAGAGGATGGTCGGACTGGCGGGGCTCGAACCCGCGACCCCAACATTAAAAGTGTCGTGCTCTACCAGCTGAGCTACAGTCCGTGGTTGTTGAGAAAGTTGTAGTATATCAAATACTGCGTTTCAGCACAATTGCGGTACGAGAGGGAAGATACAGCTTGACTTGCTGCACCAGCTCGTTATGAACCTCGTCGAACACCAATGACGGCGCAAACGCCTGATCGGGCTGAATCCGTCCCTGTCCGCCGAAACGCGGTTCGTCGGTATCGAGAACGTGCTTCCAGTCCGATCCCGGCGGCACCATCACGCCGTAGCCGGAATAAGAGCGGACGGGATTGAAGTTGAAGACGAACACAAGGTCGCCCCGGACAAACGCGAGGATCTTGTCCGGCTCGTTCGCAACGAGCTCGGCCGGCTTCGAGCCGAATGCGCCGTTTTCGGCGAAGAGCGCCTTCCCGTCCTTGAGAACCTTCAGCATGTTCCCGTCGAAGTCGCCGAGAGCCTTGAAACGAAGTCCGGGATCGTCGCGAAGCGACCACTGGCGCCGCGCGTGGTGATAGCTCCAGCCGTTTTCAGGGCGAGGGAAGTCGATCCACTCGGGGTGGCCGAACTCGTTTCCCATGAAGTTCAGGTAGGCGCCGCCGTTGAGAGCGCAGGTAGCGAGACGGGCCATTTTGTGCAACGCGATTGCACGCTCGATCTCGATTCCGTGCTGATCCTTGCCCATGCCGCTGTAGACTGCGGCGTCCGCCAGCTGGAAGAAGAAGGTCTTGCCGCCGACAAGAGCCTGGTCATGCGACTCCACGTAGGAAACGACCTGCTCTTCGGCCCGCTTGTTGGTGAGCTCCCAGAGGATGCCCCGCATCGGCCAGTCGTCGTCTCGGACCTTTTCGGCGAGACGGAACCAGAAGTCGGGCTCGCCCATCGCCATGCGGTAGTCGAAGCCGATGCCGCAGTCCTCGGCCGGCGCCGCGACGCCGGGCATTCCGCTCACGTCCTCGGCGATGGTGATCGCGGACGGCTTCGTCTCATGGATGACGCGGTTTGCGAGCTGTAGGTAGACCCACGCGTCGTCGTCGACGGAACCGTTGAAGTACATTCCATAGTCGGTGAACGCGCTGCCGAGTCCGTGATCCCAGAACAGCATCGAAGTGACGCCGTCGAAGCGATAGCCGTCGAACTGGTACTCGTCCAGCCAGAAGCGGCAATTCGAGAGAAGGAAATGAAGAACGTCGGCCTTGCCATAGTCGAAGCAACGGCTGTCCCACGCACAGTGCCAGCCCTTGTCTCCATGGTGGAAATACTGGCAGTCGGTGCCGTCGAAGACCGAAAGTCCGTCCCGCTCGTTCTTGACCGCATGGCTGTGGACAAGGTCCATGATCACGACGAGCCCCATGCCGTGCGCCGCGTCGATCAGCGACTTGAGGTCATCCGGCGTGCCGAAGCGCGAGGACGCGGCGAAGAAGCTGGAGACGTGATAGCCGAAGCTTCCGTAGTACGGATGCTCCATGATCGCCATCAGCTGGACGGTGTTATAGCCCGACGCCTTGATGCGCGGCAGGACGCGATCGCGGAACTCGGCGTAGGTGTGGACGCGCTCTTCCTCGCCGCCCATGCCGACATGCGCCTCGTAGACGAGCGGCGTCGCCGGACGTCGCGGAGCGGAGTTCTTCCAGCGATACGTCGACGCATAGACCTGAGCGCAGAAAAGATGGGTCTCGGGATCCTGAACGACATAACGGGCGTACGCGGGAATCCGTTCGCCGCGACCGGCTTCCCAGCGCATCTCGAGCCGGTAGTTGTGGCCGGGCCGAATGAGGTCTTCGGCGCATGCCATCTGCCAGACGTCGGAACCGGGAATGCGCAAACACTCGAAGCGCGGATCGACCTGCCAGTTGGAAAAGTCGCCGACTAACCACATCGACGTGGCGTTCGGAGCCCATTCCCGGAAAATCCAGCCTTTGCGCGGAACGGCATGGAGTCCGTAAAACTCGTGAGCCGACGCCCATCCCTTGAGCGGCATTCCGCCCGTCAGCTCCCGCGCGCGGGCGAAGGCACGTTCGGAACGCCCGCGGATCGCGGACTCGAACGGCTTCAGAAAGGCATCATCCAGCAAGCGCGCCATCGGAATCCTCCTTCTTCACGAGCGGACGGTCCAGCATCTGTTCGTAAAGCTTGATGTATTCCTTGGCGCACGTCTCGTGGTTGAAGCGCCGGAGCGACTCCTCCATGATGCGGCTGATCTCCCGCGCGCGGACGCCCGCGTCGCGGTGGAAGAACTCCATCGCCTGGTCCATCGCCCACATGAGTCCGCCCGAGTCGTAGGTGTCGAAGACGAAGCCGTTGCCGACGGACTTGTCGCAGTCCAGCCTCTCGACCGTATCGTGAAGTCCGCCCGTGTTGTGCGCGACCGCCAGCGAACCGTAGATCGGCGCCTGCATCTGGGGAAGTCCGCAAGGCTCGAAGAGCGAGGGCATGAGCGTAAAGTCGGAACCGGCGAATCCGAGCTGCGAGAGACGTCCGTCGAAATTGTGGACGCCAAGCCGGCTGGAAATGCCGTGAAAGCTCTGGATGTCCCAGAACGGCTGCTGGAACGGGCCGTTTGCGATGATCGCGAGCTGGGCGTCGGGATGCTTTTCGAGGAACCGGAAGGCGATGTCCGTCAGGAGCTGCGGACCCTTCTGGATCGGATCGAGCCGGCTCGGCCAGAAGAAGAGCGCCTTGTCCGCGTCCTCCTCGAGCCCGAGCGCATGCTGAAGCGCCAGCTTGTTCTTCCGCTTCATGTCGCGGTGGTCGCCGGGGCCGTACGCGTACGGGATCTTGTCGTCGGTCTGCGGATTGTCCGTGGGATCCGGAGCATTCAGGATGCCGGCCGCGCAGCCCGCGTTGTACTTGTTGCGGATCTCGTTCCGGATCGAGTCCGGAATGAACGAATGCCAGCCGTTCACGATCTCCTGGAGGAAGGTCGGAGAGACGGTGTTGATGAAGTGAGCCGCGAAGCAGCCAGACGCCTGGAGGTCGATCAGATTGTGATTGCGCGACTCCTCGTAGTTGTACGGGGGATTGCTGTAATAGAGATTGGACCAGAACTCCGCCGCGTCGATGCCGGAGTCCTCGACCTGGGCGAGGGTAAGCTTCTGCGTGTGGATGTTATGGACCGTGAAGAGGCACGGAATCCCCTCGCGCCGCGCGGCCGCCGGAATGAGGCCCGTCATCCAGTCGTTGCAGTGAATCAGGTCCGGCTGCACGTGCGGGATGATGTTGTTGATCACCTCGCGCTGGAACGCGAGCGCCAGCTTGACGTTCTCGTCGCCGCGCGAATAGACCGTGTCGCGGTAGTAGAAGCAGCGGTCCTCCGCGAGGTGGATTCGCTCGTCGGAGAGGTGGTTCTTGTACTTGCGCAGCTCGTCCGCGACGAGCTGCGCCGTCTCGACGTGGAACATGCGGCGGTAGTGCGGCAACGCCACGTGGACGTCGGCCCCGAGGCCGTAGAGCGCCTGCACGAGGGAGGCGGAAACGTCCGCCATGCCGCCGGCCTTCGCGGACATCTTGCCCGCGAGGTTCCCCATGCCTTCCGGCAAATAGGTGATTTCCGGCGTTACGATCAGGATTCTCGGTCTCTCCCTCAACATCTCAACCTACCTCCTTACATGGCCATTGGAATTTTTCGCATCCGTTCAGGCGATGGTCGCCAGCACCTGACCTTTCGTCACTGCCTTGCCGTGCTCGACAAGGAACGTGATCTTGCCCGCCGCAGACGCCTTGATCGGATTGAAGAGCTTCATGGCCTCGACCACGCAGACCGCCTGGCCCGCCTTGACCGCCGAACCGTCGGCCGCCATCGGCGGCTTGCCGGGAGCGTCGCTGCTGTAGAACGTGCCGTTGAGCGGAGCGAGGACCGGCGTGCCGGAAACCGCAGCCGCCGGAGCGGCGGCCTTGGCCGACGGCGAAGCGGCGGGCGCGCTCGCGGCGCACGCGGCAGACTCTGCGTCGGCGGGAATCGGACCGCCTTCCTTGCGCCACTTGAAGTAGCCGAGCGCGACTTCCGGGAACAGCGCGTAGGACAGGATGTCCTCCTCGGATTGGATCGTGTCCGGCGGAATCTCCGACGCCGCGGCGACGAGGCCGGGCTTCAGAAGGTCGGCCGGACGGCAGGAAATCGGCTTCAGGTTGCCGCTGAGCTTCTTGCGCAGCGCGGGCGCGATCGGAGCCGGCGTACAGCCGTAATAGCCCGCCGCGTAGCTCTTGGTCTCGTCCGTCACCATCGAATACCGCTTGCCCGACAGGACGTTCAGCACGCTCTGCACGCCGACGATCTGCGAAGTCGGCGTCACGAGGGGCGGGTAGCCGAGATCGGCGCGCGTCTTCGGAAGCTCCTCCAGGACCTCGTCGAGGCGGTCGAGCGCATCCTGCTGCTCGAGCTGCGAACGGAGGTTGGAGATCATGCCGCCCGGAATCGCGTGCACCAGAACGCCAGCGTCCACCGCTTCGACGTTCGCACAGGAGGCGGGCTGGCGCTTCGCCTTGAGCTGCCTGAAATAGGCGTTGATCTTGGCGAGGGCCGCGTTGTCGAGCCCGGTGTCGAAGCCCTCGGACTCGAGAATCGTCTTGACGGATTCGACCGGCGGCTGGGACGAGAACGAGCTCATCGTCGAGATCGCGCAGTCGACGCAGCCGGCGCCGGCCTCGACCGCCGCCATGTACATCGCCGCGGCCATGCCGCTCGTCATGTGGGAGTGGATCTGGATCGGCAGCTCCGGAATCGCCTTCTTGAGCGCGCCCACGAGCTCGCGGGCGGCGCCCGGCGTGAGGATGCCCGCCATGTCCTTGATGCAGATCGAGTCGATGCCCATCGACTGCTGCTCCTGGGCGAGCTTCACGTAGTTGGCGACCGTGTGGACCGGCGAAGTCGTGTAGGAAATCGTGCCCTGGGCGTGACCGCCGTATTTCTTGACGGCCTTGACGGCGGTCTCGACGTTGCGGGGATCGTTCAGCGCGTCGAACACGCGGAAAATGTCCATGCCGTTCTCGCACGCCAGCGCGACAAAGCGGTCGACGACATCGTCCGGATAGTTCTTGTAGCCGAGGATGTTCTGGCCGCGCAGAAGCATCTGAAGCGGGGTCTTCTTGCAGACCTTCTTGATCTGGCGGAGACGCTCCCAGGGGTTCTCGCGGAGAAAGCGCATGCAGACGTCGAACGTCGCGCCGCCCCAGCATTCGAGGGAATAGTATCCGGCGTTGTCGATCGTCTCGGCGATCTTGAGGATGTCATCGGTGCGCATGCGCGTCGCCCAAAGCGACTGATGCGCGTCGCGCAACGTCGTATCGGTGATACGGACCTTGATGTTCTTCTCTTTTTTCATTTGTTATATTATATCACAAACCCAGTTTTTTAACCCGTCAGGCGGACTTCTTTCCGCCGAAGAGAAAGATCTTGCTTTCCTCGCCCCGGACCAGGCGTCCGATGTTCGCGCGGTGCTTGAAGATGATGAAGCCCGCGATCAGCGTCACCAGGATGCACTGCGGGAGATCCGCAACGCCCCGGCTGCCGAGCCACGGGAACCAGATGGCTACCATCAGGAAAGCCGCCGCGGTGCACGAGCCGAGCGAAATGAAATGGGAAAGCGCGAAAACAACCGCAAACAGCGCAAACGCGACCCCGACGAGCGCGGGAACGAGCCCGATCATCATTCCGAACGCCGTCGCCACGCCCTTTCCGCCCCGGAAACGCCGGCCCTTCTCGTTGGCGATGTACGGCGTCAGCATGTGCCCGAGCACGCAGGTGATGCCGACGACGAGCGGCAGCCAGTCGGCCGGTGCCCAAGCCCGGGCCGCGAAGACCGGAAGAAGCCCTTTGAGGACGTCCAGAACGAATGCGATCAGGCCCCATTTCTTGCCGACGGTCCGGAAGACGTTCGTTGCGCCGATGTTCTTCGAGCCGACGGTGCGAACGTCCACGCCGCGCAGCTTGCCGATGATGAATCCGAACGGAATCCCGCCGACGAGGTAGGCCCCGAGAATCCAGACGGCGATGTCGATTGTCCGATTGTCCATTTACACATGGTCCTTTCCGATGAACTCGCACGGAGCCCGCCGGGCGCAGAGGCCCTGGAGGAAGCGGATTCCGTAGGCAAGATGCGTGAGAAAAACCCCGCCGACCGTCAGGAGCCACGTCAGGGGGTTGAGCGCAAAAGACGAGACGAACACGAACGCGAAGTAGAGGAGCATCGGGCCGCAGACGAATCCGTTCCAGAGGACCCAGGCCCAGGTCGACATCACGTCCGGCATCGGAACGCAGACGGCGAGAAGCCAGAGCGCGCAGTAGGCGACGAAGGCGCTCGGGATGAAATACGACAGGCGCAGGGAGTTGGACGGATAGCGCTTGCAGAAGTAACCGCGGTGAAAGGCATAGCGGCCGAGCTGGCGGAGATGGGGACCGAGGAGCGGCCGGCGGTGATGGTGCACGACCACCCACGGATCGTACACGATGCGCTTCCCGGCATCGACGATGTCCTTGCAGAGAAGCGTGTCCTCGCCCGGCCAGAAGTCGGTCCGGTAGCCGCCAAAGGAGTCGAGGAGGCTCTTGCGGACGAACAGGTTGCAGCTCGGATAGTCGTCCACGTCCCGGCGGGTCCCTCCCGCACGATAGCGGTAGCGGTAGTTGCCGGACACGAGCACGTTGTCGTAGACGCGTCCGCCGACCTTCGCGAGATAGCCGTCGTTCGGCGGCGTGACGCCGGGTCCGCCGACCGCACCGACGGACGCGTCGCCGAAGTACTTGAGCGCCTGCTCGAGCCAGTGCGGATCCGGATACGCGTCGTCGTCGATGAAGGCGACGATCTCGCCCTTCGCCTCGCGGATGCCGCGGTTGCGCTTCTCGGCGGGCCTGACCTTGCCGGTCGGCAACGATCTGAAATTTGAGATCTGAGATTCAAGCGCCAGCGGCGCGTCGGGAAGAACGATGACCTCGAAATGACGATAGGTCTGGGCTTCGATCGCCTTCAGGCACTCCCGGAGCATCCAGCTGTCGCCCGGACAGGCGATGACGACCGACACGAGCGGATCGTGGTCCATCGGCTTCGGGACCTCGGCGTGCGCATAGTACTTGAGGATCCGGAGGCGGTAGAACACCGCCAGCGAATCAATCGCCATGGTCTTGACCGTGTCCGCCTTGAGCGCGCCGAACTTGTTGCCGAAGCGGATGACGACCGGCGCCTCCGCGATCTTCGCGCCGCGCTGGTGCGCGATGGCGAGAAGCTCGAGGTCGAAGGCGTAGGCCTTCACCAGCATGCGCCCGAGCGCCTCTCCCAGAACCTCCCGGCGGAAGAGCTTCATGCCGGTCTGGGTGTCCGTGATGGGAAGCCCGACAAAGAGCCGGACCAGCGTGAAATAGGCCCAGCTGACGAGACGGCGGTGCCAGGGATACTGGACGACGGACTTCGGATGCCGCTTGGAGCCGACCACGACGTCCGCGCGCTGCGAGACCATCTGGTCGAAGAACCACGGCGTCTGCTTCGGGTTGATGTCGAGATCACCGTCGAGGAGCATCACGAACGCGCCCGCGGAAGCCGCAAAACCCGCGCGGAGCGCCGCGCCCTTCCCGCCGTTCTTCCCGAGGACGACCGGCTTGAAGGTCACGAATTCGTACGGTCCGCCGAAGTCTCCCTTGTCCAGGAGCTCCCGCGTCCCGTCCCCGCTCCCGTCGTCGACGGGAACGAGTTCGGTCCGGACCTGATGCCGCTCGAACAGCTCCGCAGTCTCGCGGAGGTTCGCCACGACCTCGCCCGCCAGGTGATAGACGGGCATAATGACGGAGAGGCGGCCGTTGCCGACCGTCTCTCTCGTGAGCGACCACTTCTCTTCGAGTTTGGTCATCTCCTTGTTCTCGGCTTAGCCGCGAAGCGCCGCCTGCGCCGCCGCAAGGCGGGCGATCGGCACGCGGTAAGGCGAGCAGCTGACGTAGTCGAGGCCGAGCGCGTGGCAGAATTCGACCGAGGTCGGGTCGCCGCCGTGCTCGCCGCAGATTCCGCAGTGAAGCTTCGGGTTGACCGGCTTGCCGAGGGCGAGCGCCATCTGCATGAGCTTGCCGACGCCCGACTGGTCGAGCCTCGCGAACGGGTCGCTCTCGAGGATCTTCGCGTCATAGTACGCCGAAAGGAACTTGCCCGCGTCGTCGCGCGAGAAGCCGTAGGTCATCTGCGTGAGGTCGTTCGTGCCGAAGCAGAAGAAGTCGGACTCCTTCGCCATCTCGTCGGCCGTCAGGGCCGCACGGGGGATCTCGATCATGGTGCCGACCTCGTACGCGAGCTTGACGCCCGCATCCGCGATCTCGAGGTCCGCCGCCGCGACGACGGCGTCCTTGACGAACTTGAGCTCCTTGACGTCGCACGTCAGCGGAATCATGATCTCCGGCTTGACCGTCCACTCCGGATGGCGCTTCTGCACGGCGATCGCCGCGCGGATGACCGCGCGCGTCTGCATGCGGGCGATTTCCGGATACGTGACCGCCAGACGGCAGCCGCGGTGGCCCATCATCGGATTGAACTCGTGCAGGCCGTCGATGATCTCCTTGATGCGGAGGGCCGGCTTGTTCTGGGTCTTCGCCAGCAGCTGGATCTCCTCCTCGTTGTGCGGCACGAACTCGTGCAGCGGCGGATCGAGGAATCGGATCGTCACGGGATGTCCCTCGAGCGCCTCGTAGAGCTGCTCGAAGTCGTCCTGCTGGTACGGAAGGATCTTCGCGAGCGCGAGGCGGCGCTCCTCCTCCGTGTCGGAGCAGATCATCTCGCGGAAAGCCGCGATGCGGTCCGCCTCGAAGAACATGTGCTCCGTGCGGCAGAGGCCGATGCCCTCGGCGCCGAGCTCGCGGGCCTTCTTGGCGTCCCGCGGCGTGTCGGCGTTCGTGCGCACCTTGAGCTTGCGGAACTTGTCGGCCCACGTCATGATGCGGCCGAACTCGTTTGCGATCGTCGCGTCGACCGTCGTGATGA
Source organism: uncultured Lentisphaeraceae bacterium (assembly GCA_964650165.1). Taxonomy (GTDB): domain Bacteria; phylum Verrucomicrobiota; class Kiritimatiellia; order RFP12; family UBA1067; genus UBA1067. The sequence goes on along the minus strand of CAZYQF010000012.1, from coordinate 9,197 downwards.
CGCCGTCGTAGATGTTGCCCGTGGAGCCGTCGATCGAGATCCAGTCGCCTTCCTTGAACGTCTTTCCGGCGAGCGTGAACTTCTTGTTCTCCTCGTCCATCGAGATCTCCTGGCAGCCGGAGACGCAGCAGGTGCCCATGCCGCGCGCGACGACCGCCGCGTGCGACGTCATGCCGCCGCGGACCGTCAGGATGCCCTGCGCGCTCTTCATGCCCTCGATGTCCTCCGGGGAGGTCTCGAGACGGACGAGCACGACCTTTTCGCCGCGCTTCTTCCACGCCATGGCGTCCTCGGCCGTGAAGACGATCTTGCCGCACGCCGCGCCCGGAGAGGCCGGAAGGCCCTTGCCCATGACCTTGCCCTTCTTGAGCGAGGCCGTGTCGAACTGCGGATGAAGCAGGGTGTCGAGGTTGCGCGGCTCGATCATGAGCACGGCTTCCTTCTCGGTGCGCACGCCCTCGTCGACGAGGTCGCACGCGATCTTGAGCGCGGCCTTCGCCGTCCGCTTGCCGTTGCGGGTCTGGAGCATGAAGAGCTTCTTGTTCTCGATCGTGAACTCCATGTCCTGCATGTCGCGGTAGTGATGCTCGAGCTTGCCGCAGATCTGCTGGAACTGCTCGAACACCTCCGGCATCACGTCGGCCATCTTCGCGATCGGCATCGGCGTGCGGACGCCGGCCACGACGTCCTCGCCCTGCGCGTTCATGAGGAACTCGCCCATGAGCTTCTTCTCGCCCGTCGCCGGATCGCGCGTGAACGCGACGCCCGTGCCCGACTCGTCGTTGAGGTTGCCGAACGCCATCATCTGGACGTTGACCGCCGTTCCCCAGCTGTAGGGGATGTCGTTGTCGCGGCGGTAGACGTTCGCGCGCGGATTGTCCCAGCTGCGGAACACGGCCTTGATCGCCTCGAACAGCTGCTCCTTCGCGTCGGCCGGGAAGTCCTTGCCGATCGTGTTCTTGTACTCCTGCTTGAACTGTCCGGCGAGCGCCTTGAGGTCGTCGGCGGTGAGGTCGAGGTCGTTCGTGACGTTCTTCTTCGCCTTCATCTCGTCGATCAGCTTCTCGAAGTGCTTCTTGCCGACTTCCATGACGACGTCGGAGAACATCTGGATGAAGCGGCGGTAGCAGTCCCACGCCCAGCGGGGGTTCTTGGTCTGCTCGACGAGCGACGCGACGACGGTCTCGTTGAGGCCGAGGTTGAGAATCGTGTCCATCATGCCGGGCATCGACGCGCGCGCGCCGGAGCGGACGGAGACGAGGAGCGGATTCGCCTTGTCGCCGAACTTCTTGCCCGCGGAAGCCTCGAGCTTCCCGATGTATTCGAGGATCTGACCCTCGATGTCGGCGCCGATCTTCTTGCCGTCATCGTAGTAGCGCGTGCACGCTTCGGTCGAGATCGTGAATCCCTGGGGAACCGGGAGTCCGAGACCCGCCATCTCGGCGAGGTTCGCGCCCTTGCCCCCGAGGAGCTCGCGCATCTTCGTATTGCCTTCGGTCTGGCCGGCGCCGAAGAAATAGACATACTTCTTCTGATTGGTGTTGGTTGCCATGTTCGTGTGCTTTCTTTTTCTCTTTTCTGTCTTGTTTGTTTAGATCACTTGCCGCGGATGAAGGCCTTGCCGGCCTCGATCGCCTTGAGGTTGAGGTCGAGCAGGTCCGCCTTGCGCGCGGAGATCGTCTCCCGGAGCGCCTGCGTGACCGTCTCCGGATCCACGCACCGGAGCTTCTCGACGATCGCGCCGAGGATGATCATGTTCGCGAGGCTCGCGGCCTCCATGTCCTTCGCCATCTGGGTCGCCGGGATGTAGACCGTCTCGACGTCGGTGCGGCGCACCTTGCGGCTGACGAGCGAGGAGTCGACGAAGAGCGTTCCGCCCTTCGCGACCGTATCCTCGAACTTGTCGAGCGACGGCTCGTTCATCACCATCAGCACGTTCGGGTGCGCGATGATCGGCGAGCCGACCGGGTCGTCCGAGACGATCACCGAGCAGTTGCAGGTGCCGCCGCGCATCTCCGGTCCGTAGGACGGAAGCCAGCTGAGCTCCTTGTTCGCGATCAGCGCCGCATGCGCCAGAACCTTGCCGGAGAACAGCAGTCCCTGTCCGCCGAACCCCGCCATGATGCATTCGTAAGTCATCACTTCACCTCCTTGCCTGCGACGGCGGAGCCGACAGGCGCAGACGCGTCCTTGAAGCATCCGAGCGGATACTGCGGAATCATCGCCTCCTCGACCCACTGGCACGCCTTCTCGGGCGTGAGGCCCCAGTTCGTCGGGCACGTGGAGAGGACCTCGACGAGCGAGAATCCCTTGCCCTCGACCTGGTTCCGGAACGCCTTCAGGATCGCCTTCTTGGCCTGGCGGACGTGCGGAACGCTGTTCACCGCCACGCGCTCGAGATAGGCCGGGGCGTCCAGCGTCGCAAGAAGCTCGCTGATGCGGATCGGCATGCCCTGCGTCTTCGCGTCGCGGCCGTACGGCGAGGTCTGGGTGACCTGGCCGATCAGCGACGTCGGCGCCATCTGTCCGCCCGTCATGCCGTAGATCGCGTTGTTGATGAAGATGATCGTGATGTTCTCGCCGCGGCAGGCGGTCGAGACCGTCTCGCACAGGCCGATGGACGCGAGGTCGCCGTCACCCTGGTAGGTGAAGACGACGTGGCCGGGCATCGAGCGCTTGACGCCCGTCGCCACGGCCGGCGCGCGCCCGTGGGCGGCCTCGACCATGTCGCACTTGAAGTAGTCGTACGCCATCACCGCGCAGCCGACCGGCGCGACGCCGATCGTCCGGCCTTCGATGCCGAGCTCGTCGATCGCCTCGGCGACCAGACGGTGGACGATGCCGTGCGTGCAGCCCGGGCAGTAGTGGTAGGGAACGTCCGTGAGGGACTTCGGCTTCTGGAAAACGATCGCCATTTTACTTCGCCTCCTTCTTGATCGCGGCGAGGACTTCGTCGGCGCTGGGGATCATGCCGCCCACGCGGTTGCACATGTTGACCGGCTTCGCGCAGTCGATCGCGAGCTTCACGTCTTCGTTCATCTGGCCCATGTTGAGCTCGACGGTGAGGAACGACCTGACCTTCGCCGCCGCCTTCGCGAGCGGCTCCTTCGGGAACGGGAAGAGGGTGATCGGACGGATCATGCCGACCTTGACGCCCTCCTTGCGGGCCGCGACGATCGCGTTCTTCGCGACGCGGGCGGTGATGCCGACCGAGACGACGCAGACCTCCGCGTCCTCCATCATGTACTCCTCCCAGCGGCACTCCTCCTTCTCGAGCTTCGCATAGCGCGCGAAGCGCTCGTAGTTGGTCTGCTCGAGCTGCTCCGGCTTGAGAAAGAGCGAGTTCACGATGTTGTGCTCGCGCGCCATCCCGGTGCCGGTCACGGCCCAGGGATTGGTCGCCTGAATCGACGCGGGATCGACCGTCTCCTCGGGGAGGACGACCGGCTCCATCATCTGGCCCATCGTGCCGTCCGCCAGCAGCATCGCCGGCATGCGGTACTTTTCGCCCAGCTCGAACGCGAGGCGCGTCAGGTCCACCATCTCCTGCACCGTCGCCGGCGCGAACACGATCACGTGGAAGTCGCCGTGGCCGGGACCCTTGGTCATGAAGAAATAGTCGGACTGCGACGGCTGGATGCCGCCGAGGCCGGGTCCGCCGCGCTGGACGTTCACGATCAGCGCCGGAAGGTCCGCACCCGCGAGATAGCTGATGCCCTCGGCCTTCAGGGAGATGCCCGGCGAGGACGAGGAGGTCATCGCGCGACGGCCCGTCGCGGCGCACCCGTAGACCATGTTGATCGCCGCAATCTCGCTCTCCGCCTGGAGGAACGTGCCGCCGATCTTCGGCATGCGCTTGGACATGTAGGCCGCGATTTCCGTCTGCGGCGTGATCGGATAGCCGAAATAATGCCTGCAACCGCAGCGGATCGCCGCCTCGGCGATCGCCTCGTTGCCCTTCATCAGTACCTTTTCGCTCATAAATCTTACCTCTCGACGGTGATGACGCAGTCCGGACACATCATCGCGCACGACGCGCAGCCAATGCACTCCTCGGGCTTGGTCAGCTCGACCGGGGCATGCCCCTTGCGGTTCAACCGGGTCTTGGAAATCGCAAGAATCTTCTTCGGACACGCCGTCACGCAAAGTCCACAGCCCTTGCACACCTCTTCTTTGAATGTCAACTTAGCCATTTTTACTCTTCCTAATGATTAAGATAGTATATCAAATTTAGATTAAATGCTCAATTGATAGTATAAACGTTGAATTTTGAGCGGAAATACCGAGGTACCGGCGCTGCGGACCTCCTCGGCGAGATTCTCCGGGCAGCAGGTGAACCGGACCGGGATGCCCATCAGTTCCGCGACCCGCGCGGCATAGGGGGCTGACGCAATCACGGTTTCCGCCGTCGTCTGCTGTCCGAGATTCGTGTTGTTGACGAGGCCCGTGAACGGAAGTCCGCACGCCGCCTCGATCTCCCGCAGGACCGCGACCGTGTCCTCGGGCGTTTGGGTGAGCGGACGCGACGCGTTGACCACCCCGAGCATCTCGTAGTCCCCTTCGGACCGGATGTCGTCGACGTACCGCCCCAGGGCGAGCGCCCCGCGGTCGTCCCCGCCGACGTCCACGACCACCTTCGTGCCGCGGTCGGCGATCAGTGCGTAGGTCTCCTTCGGCAACGCCGGAAGGTCCACGTTGGAGTTCGCATAGTCCGACACGACAAGCTCGATCCCCTCCGCCGCCAGGGCCGCGGCCGAGTCCTTCGTCCGGAAATACGGATTCACTATGTCGAGGTCGGCGACCGCGACGCGGTTCGGGGGACTCGGGTCGGCGGACTTCAGCTGCCGCGCGTAGTTGAGCGCGATGTTCGTCTTGCCGCTGCCGTAATGACCGGCGAATAGGGTAATCCGCTTCACAGCTTGTTGCGCTGGATCTTGCCGGACACCGTCTTCGGGAGCTCGTCGCGGAAGACAATGATGCGCGGATACTTGTACGGCGCCGTGTGCGCCTTGACGTACTCCCGGATCTCCTTCTCGAGCGCCTCGCTCGGCTCCTTGCCCTTCACGAGCTTGATCGTCGCCTTGACGACCTGCCCGCGGACCGGATCCGGCGCCGCCGAGACGCCGCACTCGACGACGTAGGGAAGCTCCATGATGACGTTCTCGATCTCGAACGGACCGATGCGGTAGCCCGACGACTTGATCACGTCGTCCGAACGGCCCACGTAGTGGTAGTAGTCGTCCTCGTCCTTCCACGCAAGGTCGCCCGTATGGTACATGCCGCCGCGCCACGCCTCGGCCGTCTTCTCCTCGTCCTTGTAGTAGCCGACGAAGATTCCGGGATGCGGATTCTCCCGGGGCGTGCGGACGACGATCTCGCCGTGCTCGCCGGGAGGAACCGAGTTGCCGGCCTCGTCCACGAGGTCGATGCCGTAGTCCGGAATCGGCTTGCCCATCGAGCCCGGCTTGAGCTTGTCGCCGAGAAGGTTGCCGAGCGCGCAGGTCGTCTCGGTCTGTCCGAAGCCCTCGTAGATCTTGAGCCCGGTCGCGCGCTCGAACTGGACGAACACCTCCGGATTCAGCGCCTCGCCCGCGGTGGTCGCGTGACGGAGGGAGCTGAAGTCGTACTTGGAGATGTCCTCCTTGATCAGCATGCGGTAGATCGTCGGCGGCGCGCAGAACGTGGTGATCTTGTACTTCGCGAACATCGGCAGCATGTCCTCCGCGTTGAACCGGTCGAAGTCGTACACGAAAAGCTCGCCTTCGCACATCCACTGTCCGTACAGCTTGCCCCAGCTCGACTTCGCCCAGCCCGTCTCGGAAATCGTGAGGTGAAGTCCGTCGCGCTCGACCTGATGCCAGTACTTCGCGGTGACGTAGTGCCCGAGGCCGTAGAGATGCGTATGAAGCGCCATCTTCGGATACCCCGTGGTCCCGCTCGTGAAGAAGAGGAGCATCGGGTCCCTGCCGCCCGGCGCGTCGTCCGTGCGCGCGAACGTCGTGGAAAACGCGGCGTACTCCTTGTCGAAGCTGCACCAGCCCTCGCGGTCGCCGTTCACGATCATGCGGATGAGTTTCGGGCGGCTGGGAGACTCGTCCAGGAGCTCCGCCTCGGCGAGCTCGGCCTGGTGCGCGGCGTCTCCGTCCGCGGTGCAGACCAGCGCCTTGACGCCCGCGGCCTTGAAGCGGTAGGTGAGGTCGTGCACGACGAGCTGGCTCACGGCCGGAATCACCACCGCGCCGACCTTGTGCAGCGCGAGGATCGCGGGCCAGTACTGCCAGTGGCGCTTCAGGATGAACATCACCCGGTCGCCCTTCCCGATGCCGAGCGAGCGGAAGTAGTTTGCCATCTGATTCGAAAGCTCGCCGATCTCGCGGAACGTGAACCGGCGCTCGGAGAAGTCGTTGCCGACGTAGAGGAGCGCGGGCTTGTCCGGATACTTCCGCGCGATCTCGTCGACGATGTCGAACGCGAAGTTGAAGCGCTCCGTATTCTTGAACTTGATGTGCCGGAGACAGCCGTGTTCGTCCTCGAGGACGTCCACGTACTTCTCGACCACGAGCGGGGTGTTGTCCCGGCGGATCGGATCGATCTCGAGTCCGAGCCGCTGGTCCTTCTCGTCCTCCGCCATGATCATCGAGAGGAACTTGCAGCTCTGGCCGCCGATCGCGAGCATGCCGTGCGGCGTCGACGACTGGTAGAACGCGCTGTCGCCTTCGTTCAGGGTCTCGACGTGGTCGCCGATGCGGAGCTTCATCGAGCCCTCGAGGACGAGGTCGAACTCCTGCCCGGCGTGGGTCGTGGTGTGGATCGGCTTGTCCTGGAGACGCTCGTCGTACCGATAGGTCACGTAGTACGGCGTCGCGAGGCGGTTCTTGAACATCGCCGCCATGTTCTGCAGGCGGATTCCGCCCTCGTCCGTCGTAATGAGACCCTCGCCCTTGCGGGTGATCATGTAGCCGGAGAGCTCGGCCGACTGGCCCTCGAGGAGAGAGGTGACGTCGACCCCGAGGGCGACGGCGCAGCGATGGAGGACCGTGAACGGCGGATCCATCAGCCCCGCCTCGAGCCGGGCGAACTCGTCGGACGAAACGCCCGCGAGCTCCGCCATCTTCTCGAGGGAATGCCCCGTGATCTCGCGCATCTCGCGGATACGCTCGCCCATCTCCTTCAGGTTGTGCTCTTTCATGCTTTACCCCTGTCCTTCCGATACCCGAGCATTGCGCCCTTCAACCCAAACACCCAAACAATCAAACAACCCAAACACTTCTTGCCGTCACATGTTCCCGATGACGGCCTTGATGCGGCGCACGCCCGCGGACGAGCTCTGCTCCTTCTGGATCTTGAAGCTGCCGAGTTCCTTCGTGTTCGCGACGTGCGGACCGCAGCAGATCTCCTTGGAGATGTCGCCGATCGAATAGAGCGAGACCTGGTCGCCGTACTTGGCGCCGAACAGCGCCATCGCGCCCTCGGACTTCGCCTCCTCGACCGTCGTCGTCTTCTTGACGACCTCGACGCCCTGCTCGATCCAGCCGTTGACGACCTTCTCGACCTCGGCGATCTGCGCGGCCGTCATCGGCTCGGGCCACGCGAAGTCGAAGCGCAGACGCTCGGCGGAGATGTTCGAGCCCTTCTGGAGGGCGTTCGGACCGAGCACCTGGTGCAGCGCCGCGTGCAGCAGGTGCGTCGCGGTGTGCATGCGGGTCACGACCTCCGAATTGTCCTGAAGTCCGGCCTTGAAAGCCCCCGCGCTCGTCGTCCGGCTCAGCTCCTGGTGCTTGCGGTTGGCTTCCTCGAAGCCTTCCTTGTCCACCGCAAGTCCGTCCTTCGCCGCCATCTCGCACGTCATCTCGAGCGGGAAGCCGAAGGTGTCGTAGAGCTCGAACGCGAGCTTGCCCGAGATGCGGACCTGACCGTGCTCCTTGAGCGCGGACGTGACCTTGTTGTAGCGGGCCTCGCCCTTGTCGAGCGTGCGGTTGAAGCGCGCCTCCTCCGCCTCGAGGTCCATGGCGCACTGCTGCAGGTTGACCTTGAGCTCCGGATAGACGTGGCTGTACTTCTCGCAGATGACCTCGGCGAGCTTCACCGTGAAGCCGGGCGCGATGCCGATCATGCGGGCGTAGCGGACCGCGCGGCGGATCAGGCGCCGCAGGACGTAGTTCGCCCCGACGTTGCCCGGCTTCACGCCGCCCTTCGGATCGCAGAGGATGAACGTCGCCGTGCGCATGTGGTCCGCGATGACGCGGCGCGCCTTGAGGACGTCCGCCGCGTCCATCTCGGCCGGCACGCTCGCCAGCTCGTCGATCTTCGCCATGATCGGCGCGAAGATCTCGGTGTCGTACACCGTCGGCGCCCCGCTCATCATGCAGATGGTGCGCTCGACGCCCATGCCCGTGTCGACGTTGTGGCGCCCCAGCGGAACGAACTTTCCCTCTTCGTTCTTGTTGTACTGCATGAACACGTCGTTCCAGATCTCGATGTACTTGCCGCAGTGGCAGCCGGGACGGCACGCGGGACCGCACTTCGCCTTGCCCGTGTCGATGAACATCTCGGTGTCCGGACCGCACGGACCGGTCGCGCCGGCCGGGCCCCACCAGTTGTCCTCGCGCGGCAGGCGGAAGATGCGCTCGTCGGGAATGCCCAGCGACTTCCAGATCGCCGCCGCCTCTTCGTCGGCGGAAATGCCCTCCTCGCCGGCAAAGACGGTCACGTTGAGCTGCTCCGGCTTGAAGCCGAGACGCTGCGTCAGGAACTCGAACGACCAGGAGATCGCCTCCTTCTTGAAGTAGTCGTTGAGCGACCAGTTGCCGAGCATCTCGAAGAACGTCAGGTGCGCCGCGTCGCCGACTTCGTCGATGTCGCCCGTCCGGACGCACTTCTGGACGTCGGTGAGGCGAGTCCCCGCCGGATGCTCCATCGCGCCCATCAGGTACGGCACCAGCGGATGCATGCCCGCCGTGGTGAACAGGACGGTCGGATCGTTCTCGGGAATCACCGAGGCTCCGGGGATGATCTTATGCCCCTTGGACTCGAAAAACTTCAAATATTCGTCGCGGAGTTCGTCCGCCGTCAGATTTTTCATGGCTTTTTACCTTTAAAAAAGGTATTTTACCAAAAAATGACGGCTTTGTGGCGGCAAACGGATACTTACAGCTTGTTGCGCTGGATCTTGCCGCTGATCGTCTTCGGGAACTCGT
>CAZYQF010000011.1:0-27726 GCA_964650165.1 uncultured Lentisphaeraceae bacterium | reverse complement strand
GAATGATTATGTTTACAGTTTTGCTCAGGTTTGGTAGAATTTTGCGAAATGAAGACCATTCTCTACGTCTGCGATGAAAACCGCTATTCTTTCCGTCGGCGGCTTTCCGGCATCTACCGTTTCGCCAATTCCCGCAATTTGCATGTGCGGACGATGAACATCGTCAATCTCGGGCTGACGGTCGAGGAGGCCCTGGCGGTCGCGAAACCGAAGGGAATGATCATCGAACAGACGGTGATCGAGCGCTTCAAACTGCCCGCAGCGGCGCTCCAGAGAGTTCCCACCGTGATCGCGGACATCACCGAACCCGAAGTGGCGGCGGGGCTGACCGGCGTCCGCCTCGACACGGACGCCGAGGTCCGCACGGCGATCCGGGCGCTTTTGGCGCTGGACTTCGGCAACTACGCCTTTGTCAGCTACACCAAGAAGGCCTATTGGACGGAACCGCGCGAAAAGGTCTTCCTCGAGACGATGGCCGCCCGCGGCAAGAAGGTCTCCGTCTTCCGCCCCTATGCATTCGCGGAGGAGAAGATCCCAAACGTGCTCAAGCGGATGGGTGACTGGCTCTCCGATCTTCCGAAGCCGTGCGGAATCCTCGCCGTCAACGACGAAGTCGGGGATAGCGTTCTCGAGGTCGCCAACGCCTGCGGAATCCCGATTCCCGAATCCCTTGCCGTCATCGGCATCGACAACGACGAGCTCATCTGCAACAACACGGTTCCTCCGCTCGCCAGCGTCGCACCCGACTTCGAACGCTCCGGGCACCTCGCCGCGGAGATGATCGCGGAGATGATTCGGAATCCCGCGGTGACGCCGACTCCGGGAACCTACGAGTCCGGCGACGTCGTCATGCGACGCTCGATGCGGCCTTTCAAGCTGAACGACACCGCAATCTTGGCCGCCATCGACTACATCCACAAGCACGCCTGCGACGGCGTCGGGGTTCCCGACGTGGTCGAGCACGTCGGCGCCGGCATCCGCTCCACCCAGCAGCGGTTTCTGAAGCTCACCGGCCACACGATCTTCGATGAAATCGAGAACGTCCGCTTCGACCGCGCCTGCGCGCTTCTGCGCAAGGGCTCGAAGAAGATCAACCTGATTCACCTCGAGTGCGGCTACGGCACCGACCGGGCCCTCAGGGACCTGTTCAAGAAGCGGACGGGGCTCTCGCCGTTCGAGTGGCGCATGCAACACGCCTGATCAGGCGCGCCACGCCGCCGGCAGGGCGCGCAGAACGGTCTCGACGACCTCGTCGAGCGTCAGGTCGCTCGAATCGATCTCCAGAACTCCGTCCGCCTTCCTGAGCGGCGCGTACTTGCGCGTCGAGTCGATCGCGTCCCGCGCCAGCAGCGAGGCCTTCACCGCCTCCGCGGACTGGTTGGCGATGCCCTTCTCGATCTCCTCCTTCTGCCGGCGGCGCGCCCGCGCCTCCGCCGAAGCGGTCAGGTAGAAGCGGGCGGGAGAATCGGCAAAGACCGCGGTCGTGATGTCGCGGCCCTCGACCACGAGATCTCCGTACCGTACCATGCCGCGCAACAGTGCGGTGATGCGGTCGCGGACCTCCTTGACCGTCGCCACCTGCGAGGCGTGGGCGTTGATCTCGGGCATGCGGATGCGCTCGCCCGGAGCCTCGCCGTCCACATAGTAGGCGATGCGTCCGTCCTCAGGCCGGCATTCGACGTTTACCGTCGGCGCGAACGCCGCGACGGCTTCAGGGCTGTCGGTGTCGACCTTCCGGACGAGCGCCTGCCAGGTCATGATGCGGTAAAGCGCGCCGGAATCCACATGGAGATACCCGAGCTTCTTGCCGACGATTTTGGAGACGCTGGACTTGCCGGCGCCGGACGGACCATCGATTGCGATTACGTTGGACATAAGAGGTTGAGGGGGTTGAGGGTTTAGGGGGTTTCCTGGACGAGCATCAGGGCGGTGTAGCCGAGGAACACGAGGATCCAGAACGCGGCCTTGACGCGTCCGATTCGGCCGGCTTCGCGCGGACGTTTCCAATTGACGCCAAAGACCGCGATAGAAAACGACAGCGCCATCATCAGCGGAAGGTCGCGGGTCTGGACATAGTGGGAGAAGTCCTTCGGCGGATTGATCACGCTGGCAACCCCGACGACCGCCAGGGTGTTGAAGAGGTTCGACCCGAGGATGTTGCCGAGCACGAACTCGTCCTGGCCTTTCCGCGCCGAGGCGATGGCGCTCGCCAGCTCCGGAAGCGACGTCCCCACCGCGACGATCGTGAGCCCGATCAGAAGCTCGCTCACCCCCAGGCTCCGCGCGATGTCGACCGCGCCCCAGACCAGGAAGTGGCTTGAGCCGATCAGCACCGCAAGTCCCGCGCCGATGCCGAAGGCCGCACGGAGAGCAGAACCGTTTGCGTGCGGGCCGTCCGTCGCGGACCTCTCGGAGCCGGCGCCCTTCGTCTTCAGTTCGAACCAGCAATACAGGGGCAGCAGGACCGCGAAGACGACCAGGAGGACGGCCGCCTCGAACCGCGAGAAGGTCCCGTCTCGGAGAAAGAGGAGCGACAACGCCGCGACAAGCGCGAGCACCGGGGCGCCCACGAACACCGTCAGGGGCTTCACGTCGATCGGATGGATCAGCGCAGCGATGCCGACGATCACCGCGATGTTGAAGATGCAGCTTCCGTAGGCGTTTCCGAGCGAGAGGCTCGCGTGGTCGGAAAGGCCTGCGAACGCGCTGACGCAGAGTTCGGGCGCGGTGGTGCCGAAGCCGATGATCACCATGCCGACAATGAACGGCGAAATGCCAAACCGCTTGGCCAGCCACGCGGCCCCGTCGACGAACACATTGCTCGACCAGGACAGCGCGACAAGTCCGCCGACGACCATCACGATCGCAAGTCCGAGAGAAATGTTACCGTACATCGATTTCGTAGAGATAGGTGGCGGACTTGGGATCGGCGCCGACCGCAGCCTTCCAGCGGAGCTTGCCCGTCCGGTATTCCGCGGCGCATTCGCCGCGGCGGCTGCCGTCCGGATTGAGCGCATGGACCTTGGCCGGCTTCGCGAGCTTCAGCTCGATCTCCGCCGTGCCGTTGCGCATCAGGTGCGGAAGCCGGCCCCACGCGAGGAGAATCCGCTTCGCCTTGTCGCCATACGTGATGTCCGTGTCCTGAACGTCCGTCACATGGGTCAGCAGGAGACGGCCCGACCGCTCGATCGGACGGTCGTCAAGCGAACTCACCCACACCGCCGCGGGGGCGCCCGACACGGTCGCGACGAGCGGACCCGCCGCATGCGTTCCGGACTCCGCGAAGAAGCCCGCGGTGCGCGGCGTGACCACGCCGAAGAACCCGTTCTCGCGATCGAGAAGAACCTGTCCGTCCGGACGTCCCGGATCCTCCGCCGCCTTCAGGCCGGCATCGAAGGTGACGCCGAGGCCGACGCCCCAGCCCCGGGCGATGTCCGCGAAGTCGTTGTGCGGGCCCTTCGAGAAGTCGTGCCGGAGCTCGTCCTCGGAGAGCCTCACCGGCACGACTTTGGAAAGCTCGCGCATGTCGCGGCGCAGGTAGAGCGTCAGCACCGCACGCTCTGTCGCGCGCTGGAGCGGATCCGTCGCAACGTTGAAATAGCCGACCGGACCCGACCTCAGAACCTGGTCATGGCTGTGGCTCCAGGCGAAGCGCCAGATGCCGTCGTAGTCCTGAAGCGCGGCCTGCGCGCCGAGCATCATTCCGCCGACGCCGCGGAACTGTCCGGGAGCGGAAAAGTTGAACTCGGTGATCGTGAACGGCTTCTCGAGAAGGCGGTGGCGGATTACGCCCTGGAAGCCAAGGTCCGTGCCGCGCGCGGGATTCGCGTTCGGGCACTTGCTCGGAAGCTGCCAGTTCTTCTCGAGGAAACTCGGATGGTCGACGTAGAAGTGATCGTCGACATAGTCGTAGTGGCGGCGGACGAGTTGGTAGGAGACCGGGTTTTTCCAGCACGAAAGGTCCGTCAGGAGAATCTCGCTTCCGATCTCCTCGCGGACGAACTTCTTCATGCGCTCCGCGAAATCGATCTCGACATCCGTCAGGAACAGGTTAAAGGCGCAGTTCTGCGGCGTGTTCTCCCAGGCGTTCTCGGGGATCGCGTCCGTAATGCCGCGGTAAGTCTCGGGCTCGGCCGCCTTGTGCTCCGCCAGCCACTTCTCCCACCGGGCCTTCGCTTCGGGAAGCGACTTCATGAACGCGTAGCCATAATTGCCGGGATTGCCCTCGTTCACGAGCGCGAGGAACGCGAACGCGGGTTCGTCCGCCCAGCGGCGCCCGGTCTTCGGATTCACGTGCGCGAGGAGCGCACGGGAGAAATCCAGGTAGTTGCGGAATGCTCCGTCGTGGAAGAGGACGAGCTCCTTGTATTGGTCCATCGGCACGTTGCCGTCGCGGTCGATGCCGCAGGTGCGCCACGGGACTGCACGAGAGACATAGAGATCCGTCGTCAGATAGATGCCGTTCTCGATGCAGGCGTTGAGCAGGTGGTCGAGCTCGGCCATGCGCGCGGGGAGAATCGTCGTGCCGTCCTTCGCATCGCAGAGGTCGCGTTCGTAGTGGTGGATGCGCAGGGCGTTGTAGCCGATCTTCCGGAGGCGCTCGCAGAAGTCCTGTGCCTCGGACGCAGAGAGATAGTTCGCGGTAAAGCAGAGGTTGCAGCCGTAGAAGCGCTGCGGCACGCCGGGCTGGCCGGCGAACTCGAAATTTCCGCCCTTCGCCACGACCCGTCCGTACTTGCCCGCCGGCGCGTCGACCCAGCCGAGCGTCGAGAAGTCGAGCGCCGAGCCCGCGATCACGTCCGTCGTGTCCTCGAACGGAATCCAGTCCGCGCCCGGAACGATCCGGAGCTTCCCGGAGAACAGAGACGCGATTCCGCCCTCGGCCGAGACCGTCATCTCGAGGGAATGCCGTTCGCCGGCCTTGAGCGTGTCGCCGGCGAGAGAGAGACGCATCGCGAAGTCGTCCGTGCGCCACTGCCGGTCATCCTGGAACATCACGCCGCACGGCGTCGCGAGGGCGAACGAGAGCTTCGGGGCCACGGCGGGCGCAAGGACGACCGAATCGGACGTGACGTAGCCGAGATGGGGCTTCGCGAGCGTCTTCGGAAGATCGAACGTACTGTTCCCGCACGTCGCCGTTCCGCCCGCGAAGCGGTCGCACGGAAGCGAAGCCGCGAGGCAGAGTCCCTTGCCTGTGTAATCGCGCTTGACCTCGAAATCCCAGCGGACGCGCACCTTGTCCCCTTCCCGGGCCGCCGTCGCCCGACCCTCGACCACCGGTTCCCCGTCCACGAGAGAGAAGACGGCAACGCCGTCCTTCGACTGGCCCCACGCAGCCTTGACCTTGCAGCCGCTCCACTTCGAATTGAAAAGCCGGGGCGCTATCGAGACACCGCTTTTCTCCAGTGTGAAGATCCCGTCGGCACCGATTTCGGCGTCTTCCGCCCGGACGGCGGAACACGCCGCCAGAACCGCCAGCGCGAGCAGGAATTTCTTCATCTTTTCAGACCTTTCTGTTGACGAGTTTGCGTGCGAGTCCCGCAAGGAACGAGATGTCTCCCGGGAGAGAGTCGAGCGCGGCGATCGCCGCGGACGTGGTCTCGTTCACAAGCCGTTCGGTCGCCGCGCGATCGTACGGCGAATCGCCGTCGAGAAGATCGTCCTCATACTGAAACGCCATGCCGAGGTTGCAGGCGAAGACCCGGAGCTGCTCGACCGCGGCTTCGTCCCCTCCGCCCGCGAGCGCGCCCATCACCCCCGCCGCCATGAAAAGATCGGCTGTCTTGTGCTCGTAGATGAAATCGACGTCGGGAAGTTGCAAAGTCGGAGAGTTGGAAAGTCGAACGGCTGGACGAAGAATGTCCTCGACTTGTCCCTGCACGACGCCGAGGCCGCGCAGTCCGAGCGCGGCGACGATGGCGGACACGTTCCGCGGCGCTTTCGCCGCGGTCCCGTAGGCGAGCGCCTGCAGCGCGTCGCCGGCGAGGATCGCGTTGGCTTCGCCGAACTTCTTCCAGACCGTGGGCTGGCCGCGACGCTCGGCATCGTTGTCCATCGCCGGAAGGTCGTCGTGAACGAGCGTATAGTTGTGAAGGAGTTCGATCGCCGCGGCCGGATACTTTGCGTCCGCGGGATTCCCGCCGACGGCGACCGACGACGCGAGGCAGATCAGCGGACGGATCCGCTTGCCGCCCGTGCCGACGGCATAGCGCATCGCCTCGCTGAGGACGGCCGGACGCTCGCCCGGCTTCGGCAGGACCTCGTCAAGGGTCCGTTCGACGAGTTCGAGGTACTCGGTCATTTGTCGGCCTGGCGCGATTTGAGTCCGCCGAGGTTGTAGTCCTGCGGCGGGTGGATGCCGCCGTTGCCGACGCCCTTCGTCATCGACGCCTTGAGCTCGTCCAGGTGGTCGGCGTAGACACCGCGCGGCGTGCAGCCGCGCTTGCGGCAGATCGCCGCCGCCATGCCGACGACCTCGCCCTGCATGCCGTGGGTGCGCATCACGCGGGTGGTGCCGAGGGCGACGTGGGTCACGGAGATGTTGCGGCCGGCCATGAAGAGGTTCTCGACGTTGCGCGAATAGAAGCAGCGATAGGGGATCGGATATCCGTAATGGGAGGCGTGCTTGGCAATCGAGCGGAACGGCTCGCCCTGGAAGTCGCGCTGGTTCGAGGGCATCGGATAGTGGAGGTCGATCGTCCAGGTCGTCCAGCAGGTGCCGTCGGGATGGGGCCTCTCTTCGAGGACGTCCTGCTCGCAGAGGACGTGGTCGCCCATGAGGCGGCGGGTCTCGCGCTTGCCGGCGACGAAGGCCACCCAGGCAAGCGAGGCGTTCGCGAACTTGTCCTTCTTCGCGCCGGCGTTCTTGACGAACGACCAGTTGGAATAGACGACGAGGAGTCCGTAGTCGCGGACGCTCTCGAAGTCGGCGAGCTGATCGCGGTTCATGCCCGTCTCCCAGTCCCAGTCGCCGCGCATGTTGTACTCGCAGTTGGACTCGTTGAAGCGGATCATCCACGGCTCGGCCGGGAAAGACGACGGCTGGCCGTCCTTTGCGTACCACTGGACCGAAGCGCCCATCGTCATGCGGTCTCCCTTCTCAGGCGCGAGCGATTCGTTAGTCTCGTCGCGGCCTTCGCGTCCGATCCGCCAGTCGGCGCCGGCGAGGGCGCCGACCGTGCCGTCGCCCGTGCCGTCCGCGAAGAGCGGCGCCTCGAAGCGGATGCGTTCGCCGGTCACGACATTGACGCCCTCGACCGCGCGGATGCGTTTGCCCGTTTCGGCGTCGACCCGGTCGACGAGGGTATTGAGGTGGAGCGAGATGTTCTTTTCGGCGAGGACGGCCTTCAGCTTGCGGTCGTCTTCGTAGACGGCGGCCGGCTGGGCGTTGCCGCCGCGCGCGGGCCCGATCTCCGAGACGACGTCGCCGAGACGCGGGTACTCGCCGATGTTCTGCCGTCCGCCGAGGTGGACGCGGACCTCCGAGGAATTGGCGCCGCCCAGCACGGGACGGTCCTGCACCAGCGCGACCTTGAGCCCGAGCCGCGCCGCGGAGATCGCGGTGCAGACGCCGGCGATGCCGCCGCCGACGACCACGAGGTCGTTAGAGGTCGTTTGAGCGTTTGGGCGTTTGAGCGTTTGAGTTTCACGAAGAGCGGCGAAATCAGGCCGGGCCTCCGTCGTGAAGACGATCGCGTCGCAGCGTCCGTCGAAGCCGTCAAGGTCGCGGAGCGCGATCTCGTGGCGGCCGGACGCGAGCGCAAGCGCGGACGCGGCGCGGTGCCAGTTCCACTCGGGGTCGTCCTCGGCGGGGAAAGAGGTCTCGAGCGCGGTGCCGTTGACGAGCACCTGGAAGCGTCCGCCGGCGGAGAGTTTCTCGGCGATGCCGTGCTTGCGCTGCTGGTTGAGGGTCCAGTTGCGGGTGCGCACCCAGACGGAGAAGTTCCCGTCAGCCGCGACCTCGAAGGACGTCTTCGCGTCCGCGACCGGCTTGCCGAGACCGTGAGCGAGCAGATACGTCGAGCCCATCTCGCTCCGGAACTGAGAGTCGATCGACCAGCCGCCGACATCCGCGAACCGCTCGCATTCGAGGGTGATGGTTTCCGCCGAGGCGGTCAATGCCGCCAGCAGGGTCAGCAGGAGCATGTTCTTCATCCGATTCGCACCTTTCTTCCTTCGATTTTGTACTTTCCGGAGGCGAGGATGCCGAGGGCCTCGGGGAACGCGAGATGCTCCTGCACCTGAATGCGGGCGTGGAGGGTTGCGGGCGTGTCGTCCTCGAGGACGGGGACG
Source organism: uncultured Lentisphaeraceae bacterium (assembly GCA_964650165.1). Classification (GTDB taxonomy): domain Bacteria; phylum Verrucomicrobiota; class Kiritimatiellia; order RFP12; family UBA1067; genus UBA1067. Next base: position 19,434 of record CAZYQF010000011.1, on the reverse strand, counting down.
GCTTTCTGGACGAGAATCGGCCCCGAGTCCGTTCCGGCGTCGACAAAGTGGACGGTCACGCCCGCGACCTTGCATCCGTAGTCGAGCGCCTGGGTCCAGGAGTGGACGCCGGGAAACGCGGGGAGAAGAGCGGGGTGGATGTTGAGGACGCGCAGGGGAAACGCGGCGAGGAGCTTGGGCTTGACGATGCGCATGAAGCCCGCGAGGACAATGGTGTCGACGCCGGCGGACTTGAGAAGCTCGATGCAGCGGTCCTCGGCGGGGCCCTCGAGCTTGGACTTCCAGGGGGCGCAGTCCAGGTACTGGCAGGGAATGCCGTGCCGTTTGGCGCGGTCGAGGATCTTCGCATCGGGGAAGTCGGCGAGAACCAGCTTGATTTCCGCATCCAGCGTCCCCGCCGCGATGGCGTCGACGATCGACTGCATGTTGGATCCGGAGCCGGACCCGAGTACCCCCAACTTCAACTTCCCCATGTCTTCATTCTCCGATTAAAAGGATGTTTAGGGATTATAGCAAAATCAGGGGGTCTTCTCCACCTCGACCTTGCCGTTCACGCGACGGCCGGATACGCGGGTGCCGTCCGAAAGCGCAATGTTCTCGAAGGATACGTCTTTCCAGTCCGCGGGGCAGCCGCGAAAGTATTCGACCTTGCCGTTGACCTCGTGAACGAGCAGTTCCATCGCCGCGGCCGCCGCCGCGCACTGTCCGTCCATCTGCATGACCTCCTCGCCGGGCGCATCACCGTGTTCGCCGACACCGCCGCGTCCCATCACGGAGAAGCCGGAAACGAACGCGTTATGACGCGAACCGTGTCCGTCATTGCAGAAATACCGGTCCCAGTCGTGGAGCAGGTCGACCGCGCGCTCGGAATTGCCGGCGTGGGTATGGAGAATCGACGCCCAGGGGACGCACCATCCGGACCACCAGCCGGTTCCGCGGCGAATCCACGTGTCGTACGTTGCCTTGATCGTCTCCTTGTTTTCGGGTGCGTGAATGTCGATTGTATCAAAGGGATAAAGTCCCGCCATGTGGGAGTGGTGACGATGGGACTCGACAAAGGGCTGTCCGACGAACAGGTTGAGACCCGAAGCGTCCGCCGTGAAGGACGGCAACCTCTGCTCGACATCGAGCCAACGCGAATCCGGTTTTTCGCCCAGAATCTCCGCGGCGGAAATGAGATCGCGCGCGAGGCGATGAGCCGCGGCGAGCTGGAAGCTGGGGTCGTGTCCGACCGCCTTTTTCACATCCGCCCCCGCCCACTCCGGCGATGGTCCCAACGGAAGAGATAACTTTCCATTTTTCTCCTCAAACATCGCTAAATATACATTCATTGCGCCCTTCATGAAGTCGTAAGCGTTTTCTTTCAAAAACTTTTCATCTTTCGCATATTTTACATACTTAAACATCATTGCAGCGACCCACGCGGTGGAGGCGTGGTCGATCGTGCCGGTCCAGAATCCACCGATGCAGACGCCGCGGTCATCGACGGAATGCGGGAGGACGTAACCATCTTTGATTCCGACGAATTTTTCGGCGTTATCGCGCAGACGCTCGCGCCAGGAAAGAATCATCTTGAAGAGCGGCATCAGGTTCTCGAAATGTCCGCCGCGATAGGCGGGCGAATAGCATTCCTGCACGTTGATATTGAAGTGGTAGTCGCCGTTCCAGGGGACGAGCTTGTCATCCTCGAGCCAGGGGCCCTGAAGTCCGGCTGGCACGCCATCGGGGTCGGTCATCGCCCCGAAACGGTACATGCCATATTCGAACACACGCTGGACGAGCGGATCAGGAACCGAGATTTTTGCACTTTTCTTCCAGAAATCAGACCAATAGGCGCGAGAATCTTCAGAGACATGATCAAAATTGACAACGGGCATCTCGAATGTTCGTCCCCGTCCCGTCGTCAGAACGAAGCTGCGTTTGAAAATCATCCAGAAGAGATTCGCGTCGTCATCGGCCGGAAGTTGCCAACTGAATCTGCCGGAACATCCATCCGCACTTTCGGTGACCTCCGCTTTTTCGAATCCGAGCTTTTGGAGATCGCGCTGATAAACACCGGCTTGGGTCGCGGGGACGGTCTTCGCCGCGTGCTTGAGGTCTTCCGGGAATTTCATCGCGAAGGCGCGCCGTTGTTTGGACATCGCGATCTCGATTGCGCGTCCGTCAGAGAGGGTCAGTTTTCCGAGGCCGGTATACGGGTCGAGTTCGCCCGATTTGAGGGTGGCGCCGGGGATGGTGATCACGACGCGGCCGAGGGGGAGTATATAGGGGTTGCGGGGCTCGCCGGGCGGGGTGTCTTTCCTGAAGAGTCCGAGGAGCCGGTCTGCGTCACCCGAGCGGACGGCGGCGACGATGTTGGAGTAGTTCTGTTCGGGGGTCCACGGATAACCCCCGCGGTGATCCCACAGGTCGGCGCGTCCGACGGTGAGGTTGATGGTGTCGCCTCCGCCCCAGACCAGGACGCCGGTCACGCCGTCCGCGAAGGCGAGACCTTCATGGCAGGATCGCGTCCGTGGAAATTCCCAGGTCACGGGAGCGGCGAAAACGGACAGTGAAACCCAGACAAGAAACGCTGTGATAATTAGCTTCTTCATGTTGAAATTATATCAAAAAAACTATATACTACTTCATATGAATTTTGGAGGTATCTAATGTCTGAAGATCTGCAGAGTCTGCTTGAGAAAATCAACCGTGACGGCGTCGAGAAGGCGCAAGCCGCCGCTGACAAGATTGTCGCCGACGCGAAGGCGAAGTCCGCGGAGATTGTGAAGTCCGCCAAGGCCGAGGCCGAGAAGGCCAAAGCCGAGGCCGAGAAGGCCTCCGCGGACTATGCGGCCCGCGCGACCGAGACGATGGGCCAGTGCGCGCGAGACACGATCATCAAGATCGAAGCCGCCGTCACGGCGCTTCTCGAAAAGCTTCTCGCGAAAGACGTCGACGCGGCGCTGGCGGACGAGAAGTCCGTCGCAGGCTTCGTCACCGAGGCGATCAAGTCTCTCGCGGGCAAGGGCGAGATCGAGGTCGCGGCCGCGGCGAAGCTCGCCGCGTCGCTCAAGGCGCAGCTCGCCGCGCAGACGAACCTCACGGTCGTGACGGACGAGATTCTCGACACCGGATTCTCGGTCAAGGTCGACGGCGGACGCGTCGAGCACGCCTTCACCGGCGACGTAATCGCCGCCGAACTCGCCAAGCGCCTCCGTCCCGACCTCGCGAAGCTCCTGAAATGAGCGTCGACTACATCGTCTCGAGCCTGCCGGCGATCGGCTTCGGCCTTCCCGCCCCGCTGACGTGGGAGAAGTTTTCTTCCCTCTGCGGGGATGAGGGCATCCCCGCTCCCGGCGAATGGAAAGATCTCGAGACGCAGCTCCGCAACGCGATGGCCGAGGCTCGGGGCGGCGAGAAGTACCGCCGCGCCGCCGACGGCTGTTCGCTCTACTGGCGGAACCGGGTGCTGGCGTGCTTTCAGGAGCCGGACGTCGCGAAGCGCGACGTCCGGCTCGACAGGGTCTGGTGGGATGCTGCGGGCGAACTGACGCCGCCGGCGTCTCCGCTCGGCAGAGGCGCGCTCGCGACGTATGCGGTCCGACTCCGGATCGCGCTCAAGCGTACGAACATTTCCAAGGCCCGTGGAAACGAGGCCTTCGACCGCCTCACGGCGAAAACCAAGATGGACAAATGATCTTATGACAACGACAGGGAAAATCGTATCGGTCAACGGCAACATGATCACCGTTGCCTTCGACGGGGCTGTGGCGCAGAACGAAGTCGGATACGCGATCTGCGGAACCAAGAGGCTGATGGCGGAGATCGTCCGCGTCCGCGGCACGCGCTGCGACATGCAGGTGTTCGACTCGACGGCCGACCTCATGGTGGACGACCGGGTCGAGTTCTCGGGCGAGCTTCTCGCGGCCGAGCTCGGGCCGGGCATGCTCGGGCAGGTCTACGACGGGCTTCAGAATCCGCTGGACGACGTCGCGAAGGAAGCGGCGAAGGTCTCGAAGGACGCTTCGTACTTCCTGCAGCGCGGCCTTTACCTGAAGGGCATTCCCCGCGACAGGAAGTGGGACTTCCATCCGCTCGCGAAGGCCGGCGACAAGGTGACGGCCGGCGCGTTCCTCGGCTGGGTGACCGAGGGCATCTTCGACAACAAGACGATGCCGAGCCACAAGATCATGGTTCCCTTCGCGCTGCGCGGCGTGTACACCGTGAAGTCGGTCGCGGCGGCGGGAGACTACACCGTCCTGGAGACGATCGCGACGCTGACGGACGGCGACGGCAAGGACGTCGAAGTCAAGATGCTCCAGCGCTGGCCGGTGAAGATCCCGATCACGTGCTTCGCCGAGCGTCTCGAGCCGGTCGAGACGCTGGAGACGACGATCCGCACGATCGACACGTTCTTCCCCGTGGCCATTGGCGGAACCTACTGCATTCCGGGTCCGTTCGGCGCGGGCAAGACGGTCCTCCAGCAGACAACCGCGCGCTACGCGAAGGTGGACGTCGTCATTTCCGCCGCGTGCGGAGAGCGCGCCGGCGAAGTCGTGGAGACGCTGAAGGAGTTTCCCGAGATCAAGGATCCGAAGACGGGCCAGTCGCTGATGAAGCGCACGATCATCATCTGCAACACCTCGTCGATGCCGGTCGCCTCGCGCGAGGCGTCGGTGTACACGGCGGTGACGCTGGCGGAGTACTACCGCCAGATGGGGCTCAACGTGCTGGTGCTCGCCGACTCCACGTCGCGCTGGGCGCAGGCGATGCGCGAGCTCTCCGGGCGTCTCGAGGAGATCCCGGGCGAAGAGGCGTTCCCGGCATATCTCGAGTCTCGCATCGCGGCGTTCTACGAGCGTGCGGGCCGCGTGAGGCTGAAGGACGGCACGACCGGATCCGTCACCATCGGCGGCGCGGTTTCGCCCGCGGGCGGCAACTTCAACGAGCCGGTGACGCAGGCGACGCTGAAGGTGGTCGGCTGCTTCCACGGGCTCTCCCGCGCCCGTTCGGACGCGCGCCGCTACCCGGCGATCGACCCGCTCGACTCCTGGAGCCACTACAACTCCGTCATCGACCAGGACAGGGTCGAGAAGGCCCGGGACGTCCTCCGCAAGGGCAGCGAGGTCGGGCAGATGATGAAGGTCGTCGGCGAGGAGGGAACCTTGCTCGCGGACTTCACGACGTACCTCAAGTCCGAGTTCCTCGACGCCGTCTACCTGCAGCAGAACGCCTTCTCCGACACCGACACGACGACGCCGATCGAGCGTCAGAAGATCATGTTCGGAGTCCTCGAGAAGGCGCTCGGCGCGAACTTCGCGTTCCCCGGGAAGGACGAGACGCGCCGGTTCTTCATGGACCTGCAGCAGACGTTCATCGACTGGAACGACAAGCCGTTCAAGACTCCCGAGTTCGAGGAGCTGAAGAAGGTCCTCGAGAGGAAGATCTCGGAAGCCAGCGGCGGAGAATGATGCTGGACCAGCCCCAACACCCGAACCATCAAACAACCCCAACACTTTCTTCCCATGTTCAACAATAAGGTTTACCACAAGATCGACGCGCTCTCGGGTTCGGTTGCGACCCTGAGGGCCGAAGGCGTCCGCTACAACGAGATTGCGGAAGTCGAGTCCCGCGCCGGCACTTCGCTCGCGCAGGTCATCAAGCTGGACGGTCCGAACGTCACGCTGCAGATCTTCGCCGGCGCGCGCGGCGTCGACACCGCGGCAAGGGTCCGCTTCCTCGGCGAGCCGATGAAGATACCCTTCTCGGAAGACCTCCTCGGCCGCGCCTTCACCGGCGCGGGCGTGCCGCGCGACGGCGGACCCGCGATCGTCGGCGAGCCGAGCCCGATGGGGCACCTCTCGGTGAATCCGGTGAGACGCGTCATGCCGAACCGGATGGTCCGCACGAACATACCGATGATCGACATGTTCAACTCGCTCGTCGTCTCCCAGAAGCTGCCGATCTTCGCGAAGGCGGGCGAACCGTACAACGAACTCCTCGCTCGCATCGCGCTGCAGGCGAACTCGGACGTGATCGTCATCGGCGGCATGGGCCTCAAGTACGACGAGTACCTGAAGTTCCGCAACACGCTGGACAAGTCGGGCGCGCTCGCGAAGACCGCGATGTTCGTCCACACGGCGGCGGACCCGACCGTCGAGTGCATGCTCGTTCCCGACATCTCGCTCGCGGTCGCGGAGCGGTTCGCGCTCAAGGGCAAGGACGTCCTGGTGTTGCTGACCGACATGACCTCGTTCGCGGACGCGATGAAGGAGATCTCGATCACGATGGAGCAGATCCCCTCGAACCGCGGCTATCCCGGCGAGCTCTACTCCCAGCTCGCCGCCCGCTACGAGAAGGCGGTCGACTTCGAAGGCGCCGGCTCGATCACGATTCTCGCGGTCACCACGATGCCCGGCGACGACGTCACCCATCCGGTGCCGGACAACACGGGCTACATCACCGAAGGCCAGTTCTACCTCAGGAACGGCCGCATCGAGCCGTTCGGCTCGCTCTCGCGTCTCAAGCAGCAGGTCAACAAGAACACGCGCGAAGACCACCGCGTCATCATGGACGCGATGATCAAGCTGTATGCGCAGTACAAGGAGGCCGAAGAGAAGCAGTCGATGGGCTTCAAGATGTCCGCCTGGGACAAGAAGCTCCTCGCGTACGGCGCGGCGTTCGAGAAGAACATGATGGACCTGTCGGTGAACATTCCGCTCGAAGAGGCGCTCGATCTCGGATGGAAGATTCTCGCCGAAAGCTTCGACCGCACGGAGGTCGGCATTCCGTCCAAGCTGTCAGACAAGTTCTGGCCCAAGGTCTAACCGATGAGCAAGAAGAAGAAAGACCCGTCCGAAAAGAAAAACCCGCGCTCCGGTGCTAACGGGCTCCGCTCGTGGCTGCTGATCGCGCTGATCGCCTTCACGTTCTTCGCGTTCTACAAGTCGAACCCGGGGCCTGCCGGCGTCCGCGAGCTCACGCAGCTCGAGTTCTACAAGGCGCTTGACGACGGCAAGATCGTGGAACCGATCGTCCGCTTCACCGACCGCGACGAGGGCGAGACGTACCTCACGGGCGAGCTCGAGACCGACGAGCTCGTCGCGAACAAGGACCCGAAGCTCGACGGCACCCCGAAGAAGGTCCGCTACCGCGTCCCTCTCGTGCCGGGCGAGAACGAGAAGCTGATGGAGGACCTCTTCGCCGCGCAGCGCGAGGTGAAGGTCCAGGAACGCAGGAGCCCCCTTTCGCCGTTCGTCGTCAACCTCCTGTTCTTCGGAGGGATGATGTTCCTCTTCTACTGGTTCTTCTTCCGCCGCATGGGCGGCGGCGAAGGCGGCATGTTCGGTTTCGGCAAGTCGCGCGCCAAGCTCCTGGACGGAAAGGAAGAGCGGGCCAAGGTCACGTTCGGCGACGTCGCCGGCATCGACGAGGCGAAGGAGGAGGTCCAGGAGATCGTCTCCTTCCTCAAGGAGCCGGCCGCGTTCCGCAAGCTCGGCGGCCGCATCCCGAAAGGCGTGCTGCTCGTCGGGCCGCCCGGCACGGGCAAGACCCTTCTCGCGAAGGCGATCGCCGGCGAGGCGAAGGTCCCCTTCTTCGCGATCTCCGGCAGCGACTTCGAGGAGATGTTCGTCGGCGTCGGCGCGAGCCGCATGCGAGACATGTTCGCGGAGGCGAAGAAGCGCACGCCGTGCATCGTCTTCATCGACGAAATCGACTCCATCGGCATGAAGCGCACCGGCGCGGGCGCGATCGGCGGAAACCACGGCTACGAGCAGACGCTCAACACGATGCTCGTGGAGATGGACGGCTTCGCCGAGAACGAGGGCGTGATCGTAATCGCGGCGACGAACCGTCCGGACACGCTCGACCCCGCCCTGCTCCGTCCCGGGCGCTTCGACCGCCAGGTGATGATCGACCTCCCGACGCTCAAGGGCCGCGAAGACATCCTCGCCCTCCACGGGAAGAAGATCACGTTCGGACCCGACGCCGACCTGAAGCGCATCGCGCGCGGTACGCCGGGCTTCTCCGGCGCCGACCTCGCCAACCTCCTCAACGAGGCCGCGCTCATGTCCGTCCGAAAGAAACTCGAGGCCGTCGACATGGAGACTCTCGAGGAGGCGCGCGACAAGGTGCTCTGGGGCCGGGAGCGCAAGAGCGCCGGCTACTCGCAGAAGGACCGCGAGATCACGGCCTGGCATGAGGCCGGGCATGCGATCTTGCAGCTCCTCTGCACGAATGCCGACCCGCTCCACAAGGTCACGATCATTCCGCGCGGACGCGCCCTCGGCGTCACCATGTCGCTTCCCGAAAAAGACATTCTCAACCGGTCGAGAGGCTATTTCCTCGACGAGCTCGTCATCTGCTGCGGCGGACGCATCGCCGAAAAGATGTTCACCGAAGACATCACGACCGGCGCCGCGCAGGACATCGCCCAGGCGACGAAGATCGCACGGGAGATGATCTGCTCCTACGGCATGAGCGAGAAGTTCGGCTTCCAGTCGTTCAAGGAGTCCAGCAGCTTCGTCGCGGCGGAACTGCCGCCGGCCTTCAGCGAGGAGACCTCGCGGGCGATCGACGAAGAAGTGGCGAGACTGATCAACGAGGCCTACGCCAAGGCGGAAAAACTCCTCGGCGAGAACCGCGACAAGGTCGAGCTCCTCGCGAAGAGGCTCCTGGAGAAGGAAACGCTGGACGGACGCGACATCGAGGACCTCGTCAACCCGAAGCCTGCGCCGACGGCCGAGCCGGAGCCGCCTGCCGGCCCCCCGAAAACCCTTCAGCCGGAGGACTGCGCATTGTGATTTCAACATCCGCCATCATCCAGATCGCAATCCTCTACTTGGTGATCTATTCGATTCTCAAAGCCGCGAGAGGCTCGAGATTCGGACAGGTCCTGATGGGATTCGGGATTCTCTCGGCGCTTCTGATGGCGTTCTCCTTCATTTTCCAATTCGAAGTCCTGACCCGCATCGTCCAGTTCCTCCTCGCGTACATCGCGGTGTCGACGGTCGTCATCTTCCAGCCCGAAATCCGCCGCATCCTCTCCCAGGTCGGGGCGTTCGGCTATTTCGAGAAGCCGAAATACAGACCCGACGGAGCCGCCTCGGCCGAACTGCTCATCGAGACAATCCTTGAACTCTCCGAAAATCGGACGGGGGCCCTCTTCGCGTTCGAGCGCGGCATCTCGCTCCGAAGCTACGAAGACACCGGCGTGGTGATGAATGCCGTCTTCTCCCGTGAACTGGTGAAGTGCATTTTCACGCCGCCGATGCCCCTGCATGACGGCGGCGCCATCATCCGAAACGGGCATCTCGCAGCCGCGCATTGCATCTTCCCCATTTCCAACAACCCGCAACTGATCTCCTGCGGCATGCGGCACCGCGCCGCGGTCGGACTCTCGGAAGAGACCGACGCGCTCGTGGTGGTGGTCTCCGAGGAGTCCGGCGCGATCTCGGTTGCACGCAACGGACGGCTTCACCGCTACACCGGCGACCGGCGGGCGGAAGGGCTTTCCCGTTGGATCGGCTTTGCCCGCGCGCATTCCGGCCAGGACTCGTATTCCCATGCAATCCGCTATTTCCATGCGATCCGCCGCCGCATCGGCGACCTGTTCACTCGAATGCTGACGAAAGGAGGCTCCAAGTGAAGGCCGAGACGCAAAAGCCCGGAATCTTCAGGCGCATCGCCGCGGTCCTGACCCGAAACTGGAGCTTGAAGCTCCTGGCGCTGATTCTCGCGATCGTCGTCTACTGTTCACTGAAAACCGACAATTTCGATTCCGCTCGCAACGAAAATGACCGAAAGCTCTTCACATACCGTTGACGGCAGCCGCGAGAAGCACTTCATCGGGTGGCTTCTGTTCCCGATTTCGCTGTTTCCGCTCGTGGCCCTCGTCACCTACGACTGGCGCGCCGTAGAGGCGCTCTGCGTTCCCGCTCATCCGTCCTCGAACTGGATTGGCGCGCTCGGCGACACGTTCGCCTATGTCGGCTATCAGCTGATCGGGCTCGCGATCTGGATCGTGCCGGTCATGTGCGCGATCCTCGGACTCTGTCTCGTCGCGGGACGCAAGGTGGGGAATCTCCGCCGCGGACTCTGGTTCGCGGCGCTGCTGGCCGCCTGCGCCTGCCTGATGCAGACCGCTCAGGTCCACGCCCCGGGCATCGCCGCCCTTCTTCGCCAGATCAATCTGGACAACGCCGGCGGCATCGTCGGGTATCTGCTGATGACCAAGGCTCTGTCGCCCCTGCTGAGCGACTTCGGCGCATCCGTCATCATGATCATCGTGGCGATCCTCGCCCTGATCGCCGCCGTGGGCTTGCGAAACCTCGCGGCGCTCTTCGCCGCGCTTTACCGCTGGGCGACCGTCCGCGACACCGCTCCCGCACACTCTGCGCCGGCCGAAGCGGACGAATTCGAGACCCAGCAGGCGGGCTATCTCGCGGCCCTTCGGGCGAAGGAGTCCGCAGCGGAGTCCAAACGCTCCGAAAAAGAACGCATCCGCGCCGAGAGGGATGCGGCGAAGCAAGCTGCCGCCGAGTGGAAGGCCGTCGAAAAGGAACGCATCCGAGCCGCGCGCGAGGCGGCCCGACAGCCTGCCGCCCAGACCCAAACACCTTCGTACCCCGTCCCTGCGCAGACGGCCCAGCCGTTGGCCCGGCGCAGCCCGGACGACGCCGGACCGAACGCCACGGGGCCGGAGGCTTCAGAGGACAAGGGTCCCTATGTTCTTCCGTCTGTCAGCCTCCTGAAGCCGGTTGAAGCTTCGACCGCCGACCACAGCGATGTCGGCGAGATGAGCCAGCGCCTGATCGACACGCTCAAACTCTTCAACATCGACGCAAAGATCGGTTACACCGTCGAGGGACCGGTCGTCACGAAATACGCGATTCTTCTCGCGCCCGGCATACGCTACTCCTCCGTCACGAACATCGCGGACAACCTCAAGGGCGCGCTCCACGCGAAGTCCCTCCGCATCGAGGCGCCGGTTCCCGGCGAGGAAGCCGTCGGCATCGAAGTCCCGAACCGCAGACCGGCCGGAATCTCCTTCCGCGAGATCTTCGAGTCGGCCGCCTGGCGCGGAGCCAGGGCTGAGCTTCCGCTCCTCTTCGGGAAGCGCGCGGACGGCAAGGAGCTCGTCGCGGACCTCGCGTCGATGCCTCACATGCTCGTCGCCGGCGCCACCGGCCAGGGCAAGTCGGTCTGCCTCAATTCGCTGATCTGCGGACTGCTGATGACGCGCACTCCGGAGCAGCTCAAGCTCATCATGGTCGACCCGAAATGCGTCGAGTTCACCCCTTACGCGTCGATCCCCCATCTGCTGGTCCCGGTGATCACCGACAACCGCAAGGTGGTCTTCTCGCTCCGCTGGGCCGTCGCGGAAATGGAGAAGCGCCTCAAGCTTTTCGCCCGCGCGCGCGTCCGCAACATCTACGACTACAACCACCGATTCACCTTCACCCAGACCGACATGTTCGGCGACGACTCCGCCGTCAACTCGGACATGCCGCGGACCGTTCCCTACATCGTCATCATCATCGACGAGGCGGCGGACCTGATCGTGCAATGCGGCAAGGACGTGAATCCCGACATCCAGCGCATCACGCAGAAGGCCCGCGCCGCCGGCATTCACCTGATTCTCGCGACGCAGCGTCCGGACGCGAAGATCATCACCGGCGCCATCAAGGCCAACATTCCCGGCCGCGTGGCCTTCAAGACCTCCTCCGCGGTCGACTCCCGCACGATTCTCGACGACTCCGGCGCCGAGACCCTGATCGGCAAGGGCGACATGCTGTTCCGCGGCAAGGACGGACATCTCATCCGCGCCCAGGGCGCCTGGATCAGCGACGAGGAGATCGGCAACATCACCTCCTTCATCCAGCAACACGCCAACGTCCAGTTCGACGAGACCTTCGCAACGAAGCTCAGCCGCGTCAAGGAGGCCTCGATCGAGGACCCGTTCGCCACCAACGAGGACGATCCCGACAACCAGCCGGAGACCGCCGAGAACGCATCCGGCGTCCGCGAGACCGTGAAGGCGAACGAGGACGCAGATCTCTACAAGCGCGCGCTCGAGGTCATCATCAACACCAACCGCGCCTCCGTCTCCCATTTTCAGCGCCGTCTCGGCATCGGCTACAACCACGCGGCCAAGCTCTGCGACAGGCTTGAGGACGCGGGCGTGATCGGTCCCCAGCAAGGCGCCGGTCCCCGCCCCATCATCATGGATCAGCAGGAGCTGCTCGCCATCTTCAACGGCGGATCGGAAGCCACGGCGGAAGGTCCGACGTCCGATCCCGAGTCTGCCGACATCGGCTTCGAACCGCTTTCGGAGGCCGACGGGCCCAATCTCTTCAACCAGGAGGAAAACGTATGATCGAATTCGGCAAGACGCTGCGGATCGCCCGAGAGGCGAAAGGTTACACGACAAGCCAGGTCGCGGACATGACGCGCATGCTCGTCCAGGTGGTCGAAGGCCTCGAGAACGAAAACTTCTCCCGGATCGTCGCGCCGATCTACGGCCGCGGCTTCGTGAAGCTCTACTGCGAAGCCGTCGGACTCGACCCCAAGCCGCTGGTGGAGGCCTTTATGGACATCTATTCCGGCAACCGGGAGATGGAAATCCGAGAACGCGAGACCCCGTCAGCTTCCGCCCCCGCGGCAGAGCCGATCCCCGCCGCGAAAACCGAGCCTGTCACGAAACCCGAACCTGCCGCGAAACCCGAGCCTGTCGCATCGGAACCGTCCGCAAAAGAACCGACTTTTGACTTCGGCTTCAACAACGGGACCTCCCGCTATGCGGCGCCGCTGCCCCTCGATGACAAGCGGGAGTTCCGCCTGCCCGCGATCAACTGGCGGCTCGTCATCCTGGCGGGCGGCGCAATCCTCGTCGTCCTGGCCGTCGCTTCTGGCATCCGCGCGCTTTACCGCGCCACGATGACCGCCCCGTCCGCAGAGTCAGAGGAAACAGAACGGACCGAGGCCGCGCCGGCGACAGCCGCCCCGGTCGAGGACGCGAAGCCGTCTTCAGATGCCGGTCCGCGGAAGCCTCTGGCCCTGAAACCGTTTTACATCGACTGAAAAAATAACTCACGAAGGAGACTCTTATGGAAGTCGTAATCTGCAAGACAAAGGAAGAGGCTTCGCGCCTCGCGGCGGACATGATCACCGCCCAGGTGAAGAAGAACCCGCGGACCGTGCTCGGTCTCGCGACCGGTTCGACGCCGGTGCTCATGTACGCCGAGATGGCGAAGGCCGTGAAGGCGAAAAAGATCACCTACAAACAGGTCAAGACGTGGAATCTCGACGAATACTGCGGACTCCCCGGGACGCATGACCAGAGCTACCGTTACTTCATGAACGAGAACCTCTTCAAGAAGATCGACATCAAGCTCGCCAATACGCACGTCCTGAACGGCCTGGCCAAGAACCCCGAAAAGGAATGCAAGGCGTATGAGGCGCAGATCAGGAAGGCCGGCGGAATCGACATCCAGGTGCTCGGCATCGGTTCGGACGGGCATATCGCGTTCAACGAACCCGGGACCTCGCTGAGCAGCCGGACCTCCGTCGTCTACCTCACCCCCTCGACGATCGAGGACAACGCGCGACTCTTCTTCAAGGGCGATTTGGAGAAGGTCCCGACCCGCGCGCTCTCGATGGGCGTCGGCACGATCTGCGAAGCGAAGAAGATCGTCCTTCTCGCGTTCGGAGAGAACAAGCAAGATGCCATCAAAGGATGCGTCGAAGGCCCGATAAGCCAGTTCTGCACGGCGAGCGCCCTGCAGGCCCACAACGACACCTGGATCTTCTGCGACGACGCGGCGGCCAGGAAACTCAAACTCAAAAAATACTATGCGTGGCGCAGCGCCACGAAACTCGGACTATGAACGAAGAAGGATTCACCTGTTTCCAGTGCAGCAACTGCCACACGGAAATCGAAGCCTCGCCCGACATGATCGGGCAGGAAACCGAATGCCCCGCCTGCGGAGCGAAGATCGTCGTCCCTGACGACCAGGACGCGACCGTAACACGCCATAGTTCCGGCGACAGCGCGCGCTCCCAGGCCATGAAGAGCCGCACCATCCGGATCGAGCTCTCGGACCTATGAGCAAGCGGCGGAAGAAATCCGGCGGAAAGACGCGTCTGCGCAGGCTGTCCCTGCGGAGTTGGATTGTCTTGTCCGTTCTCGTGATCGGATTCGCTTCCGCAGCGAATTGGTTTGTCCATCATCCACGCAAATGGCTTGACGCGAAATACGCCGCCTGGCCCCGTTTCGTAACCGTCCCCCTGTTCTGGGCGGGAAACGCCGTCGGCGACATCACGGACGGGGTCGGCTTCACCGGTCATGACGCGGTCTACGAATACGACGAACCCGCGCCCGCGGGAGCCGTACTCTTCGCAGGCGCGCCGCGGCGCGTCGGATCGCCTGCGCCGAACGACATCCGAATCATCAACCGCGGCGAGTTCGTCGTCGGCTGGTCACCCTCGCTCAAGCATCCGGTTTGGTGTGCCTATCACGTCGTACGCGACGCCAAGTATCCGTCTGGCATTCGACCGTCCTTCACCAAGGATCGGACGGTCGAATCGCCCGCGGCGTCCGCCTACGAGCACTCCGGCTATGACCGAGGACACATGGTCCCCAACCATGCGATCGAGTCGCGCTACGGCGCAGAGGAACAGGAAAAGACTTTCATGATGTCCAACATCGCGCCCCAAAGCCCGTTTCTCAACCGCGGCGTCTGGCGGAATGTCGAACACCGGATTGCAGACCTCTGGACCGCACGGTACGGAGAACTCTGGGTCGTCGTCGGCTGCATCTCGGATAACGGCGGCGAGACGATCAGCGGCACCGACATCGATGTTCCGCACACGTTCTACCAACTCATCGTCGCACAGGAGGAAATGGACGTGCGGGCGATGGCAATGACCTTCGGGCAGGACGTCAGCTGGAGGGAATGGGCGGCGCGCAACCTGATTTCAATAGATGACCTCGAGGAGCTGAGCGGACTCGATTTCTTGCCCGACCTTCCGGAGTTCATTCAGAATCCCCTGGAGGCCGAGCTTCCCTCTCGGCTCTGGCCGATCCGCGCACAGGACATTTTCCGACAGGTTCTCCTTCAGTTCAACTGATCACCAGGTGATGACGAACAGCGCGTCGGAAAGCATCCGTCCCGCCGTTTCGTCGCGGACCTTTGCAGATGACGACCCCGCCACGACAACCACGGCACGTTTTCCGTTGCGCTGTCCGGTCAGGACGATTGACGATCCGCCCGCGTTATGATAGCCCGTCTTGAGCCCGTCGACCTCGGTCATCTTCGCAAGGCCATTGCGACGGTTCCCGACCAGCAGGTTGTTGTGGTTGTACATCTGGAGCAGCGAACCCTCGCGGGTGACGACGCCCGGAACAGTCAGGGACTCGATTGACGTGTAGCCGAGAATCTCGGGGAATTCAGACAGCAGCGATCTCGCCAGGATCGCAAGGTCCGCCGCCGTCGAACGGTCGTATCCCCGTTTCGATCCCGCGGGGGGAGGATAGCCGTTCGGCGAAGCGAACCGCGTGTTCGACATGCCAAGACGCTTTGCTTCCGCGTTCATCATCGCGACGAAATTCGCGGTGGATCCCCCGATCTTCTCGGCGAACATCACGGCCACGTCATTGGCGCTCTGCACCATCAGCGCCGCAAGACCGTCTTTGACCGAAACCGACGCTCCCGGCGGAATGCCGAGCCACGACGGTCGCTCGCGGAACGAGACGGCGCTCTGGACGAGACGGTCGTTCAGCGCAAGACTGCCGGTCCGAACGGCCTTAAGCGCCAGACGAGCAGTCATCAGCTTGGTGCAGGACGCGGGATAGCATTCGGCGTTCTCCTGGTCCTTGAAGAGCACCTTCCCGTTCGCACAGTCCACCGCAATCGCCCCGACATAGGGCGTACGGCGGTGTGCGGTCTGGACCGGAGCCGCGGCCGCCACTGCGGCCAGGAGAAGCGAAAGAAGGAACATCCCTCAGCGGACGGTGTGACGCGTCGCCTTGACGAGAACTTTCCACAGCGCCGAGCCATCCTTGGTGGCAATGACGGCGTCACGGTTCTCCTGCTTGGAGAAAGTCTGGGCGAGACCGGCCATCAGGCGCAGATAAAACGCGCTGACCGCAACGGGAATCGCGGACAGGAAAACGATGTGAACCGTCTCGCCGTCCCAGTCGATGCCATTCTTCGAGATGCCCATCGCCAGGGACAGACCGCCGCCTTCGACACCGCGCACGTGGGGGAAGGCGATGCCTTCCATGGCAGTCGAAAGGACCGCTTCGCGGTCCATGGCCGCCGCCACGAGGCTGTCGGCGTTTGAGATGAACCTGTTCGCCTCCATCGCCTCGGCCAGCCGGGCAATGGCATCTTCGCGCGTCGCGACATCGAGATCGCAGATCATCAGCTCCTCGGCCGAGAAGCGGGAGATGCCGGCCTTGGGTTCGTCGCGGTCTGACTTTTCGGCAACATTGCGCGCGGCGTCCGCCTCGTCTGCAAACAGGATGCGGCCACAGCTGGAGCACGTCACGAGATGCTGTCCGAGTCTGACCTGCTGCGCCTGGGCGATCGGCACCTGCATGCCGCACACCGAGCAGCACCCGTTGGACATTGCCGCCAGGACGATGTGGTTCTTCTTGTAGAGCCGGTCGTAGAGCGAATAGATCCGGGGCTCGAGCTTCTGCTGAAGTTCGCCGATGGAATCGTTAAGGGAGTCGAGATGGCTTCCATCTCCGGTCTGATGATGTTCGTCACGGGTGAGGACGAGCTCCTGGAGCTGCCTCATGATGTTGATTTGGCTTTTCATTAGTTTTTCTCAGTATAAAGGCGGATCTTGTCTAGGGTTTCCGCCGAAAGAATATGTTCCATCAGGCACGCGTCATTGTCCGCCGCCTTCCGCGAGACCCCCAGCTTCATCAGGAACGAACAAAGCAGCTTGTGCCGGTTCAGCACGAGCCTCGCCACACGCTTGCCCTTCTCGGTCAATTCGATGTTGGCGTACGGCTCCTGTGTGACGAGTCCGAGTTTCTTGAGTTCGTGGATGGCCTTCACGACCGACGGCATCTTGACGTCAAGCAGCTTTGCGACATCACGGACCTGGGCAGGCCTGTCCTCGCCGATGAGGATGTAGATTGTTTCAAGATAGTCTTCCAGGCTCTGGGTCATAGGGGGAAACCGATCACTTTCCGAAGGGACTGGTCTTCTTCATCAGGTGGGCAAACTTGACCGCCTCGATCGATTCCTCAAGCGCCAGCACAAACGGCGCCGCAGTCCGAACCGTGTCATAGACATGTTTCCAAAACGCGCTGGGTCCGTGCAACGTCCCCTTCGGAAGCGAGACATCGAAGGTCTTGACTGGAATATCCTCGTGCAGATCCGCGATTGCCGGCGTCCGGACGGAAGAACGGCGTCGGGGAAAGGAGAAATCGGGATCAATCACGGTGAGCGTGCCATGCGTCTCTCCGGTCATCACCTTGAACACGCCCCGGTCGCCGCGAATCTCGAATGACGGCGCCCTGTCGCTGGCGAGCACGCCGCCGTTGAACTCCACGTCCGCCGAGATCGCTCCTCGCGTCTTGAGATTCACATGGGCATAGTCCTCGGCATCGCCGAGCGAGGCGATCCGCTTCAGCTCGCTCCACATCTGGATGGGCGGCAACGGCAGAAGCCGAAGGGCCTGAAGGACAAGGTCCGTCATCGCATAGTAGGCCGCGCCGCCGCCAAGGCGCTTGACTGCCTGCCAGTCGTCCCGGCGGACATAGTCCTCGCGGCGGATTCGTATCTGGTGGATCTCGCCAAGCCTCCGATCCGTCATCGCGATCTTCGCCAGCTGAAAATCAGGAGAGTAGAGCCCGCGCTGCATGATCAGAAGGCGATTCTTGGCCTTCAGGGCGGCTCCGCGCAGAAGCTGGGCGTCGTCAAACGTCAACGCCATCGGCGTCTCCAGGAGCGTCCAGAACCCTTTCTCAAGCGACATCAGCGCATGCTCGGCGTGATCGGTGGAACACGTCGCGATGTCCACGAGGTCGATGTCCCGCTCGTCGAGCATGTCGGAGAAGCGGCGAAACATCTTGCACTCCGGAAAGTCGGCCGCGACCATGTCACGCCGCTCCTTGATGAGATCGCACGCGGCAACGACCTTGAACAGCGCCGGATGCGCCTTGAAAACCGGATAATGATCGGCGAACATCGAGCGCCCGAGGCCCATGAGGGCCACTCGAATCGGGGGGCGCTGATACTCGACCCTGGTCATTTCTTGACAATCTCCGTAATCGCAGACAAAAACTGCGCCACGTCCTTGAACTGGCGATAGACGCTGGCAAAACGGATGTACGCGACTTCATCCACCCGATGAAGCTCGGCCATCACGAGTTCGGCGATCTTGTCGGCCGGGACCTCGTCTCCCTCGAGATTGGCGACGACATGGTCGATCATCGTGCGAATCTGCTCGTCCGAAACGGGACGCTTGCCGCAGGCGATGCGAATCGCCTTGTCGACCTTCGACCTGTCAAAGGCCTGACGCGTGCCGTCGCGCTTGATGACCAGGACCTCGTCCCGGTCGATCTCCTCGTACGTGGTGAAGCGGTAGCTGCACTTCAAGCACTCGCGACGGCGACGGATCGCCGCACCCTCGCGCGCCGCGCGCGAGTCCAGCACCTTGTCGTCATCAGCTCCGCATTTAGGGCACTTCATCGCTTATTTCCCGTTGGGGCACATCGTGCAGTGCCGGCAGTCGAGACTCACCGGAAGCGGCGCAGGAGCGCCGTGCCGGCGCGCATTCCACTCGCCGAGACGATTGATGAGGGCCAGAAGGAGTCCCAACGTGATGAATCCTCCCGCCGGAAGGATCGCCATGGTGACAGGTCCCGGATTGAGATTCTTGAACGCAAGGTCGCCCCAGACCGTCAGCGTCCCCGCCCCGACGATCTCTCGCACAATCGCGATCAGCGAAAGCGAAAGCGTAAAGCCGAGGCCGCTGCCCAGCCCGTCGGCAATGGAGTCGATGACGGTGTTCTTGCAGGCAAACGCCTCTGCGCGGCCGAGAATGATGCAGTTGACCACGATCAGGGGAATGAAAATGCCAAGGGATGCGGAAAGCTCAGGCAGATACGCCTTCATGAGCAGGTCGATCGTTGTGACGAACGCCGCAATGATGACAATATAGCAGGGAATGTGAACGGCACTGGGAATCAGCGTCCTCAAGGCCGAGACAAGCGCATTCGAACACACGAGAACGAATGCCGCCGCGAGACCCATTCCCAGGGCATTTTCCAAGCTGGTCGTGACGGCCAGGGTCGGACAAAGCCCAAGAACAAGCCGAAAGGTGGGATTGTTTTTAAAAATCCCGTACCAAAATGCCAACCATGTTTTCATACGATGGTAATTATAATAAAAAACGAGGCAAAAATCAAGTGTAAACCCTGATGTT
>CAZYQF010000010.1:0-28183 GCA_964650165.1 uncultured Lentisphaeraceae bacterium | reverse complement strand
GGTCTATCCCGTGCTGCAGGTCTCCTACGCCCCCGAGGCCCGGGGCGGCGCGAAATTCGCGAAGGCCTGCCTCAAGCTCGGAACGGTGCCGAGCTGCGGACACACCGCGGCCACGTTCGCCGAGCTGATGGCGGCGTACGCGAACGGACTCCGCCACATCACCCACTTCTGCAACCAGATGACCAAGCTCCACCACCGGGAGATCGGCATCGTCGGCGCGGGCTTCCTCGTGGACGACCTCGACACCGAAGTGATCTGCGACAAGATCCACCTCTGCCCGGACATGCTGAAGCTCGTCTTCGCCAAGCGCGACCTCGCGCACGTCCAGATGATCACCGACTCGCTCCGCTGCTCGCACTGCGCAGACGGCTACGCCTTTGAGATGGGCGGACTCGAAGTTCTCCTCAAGGGCGGCGAAGCGCGTCTCGTCAAGGGCGGCAACCTCGCGGGTTCGACGCTCTGGATGGGCCTCGGCCTCAAGAACGTCCACGAGGTGACGGGCCTTCCCCTCGCGAAGCTCGTCCGCACGACCTCCTGGAACCAGGCGATCGAGCACGGCTGGGGCAAGCGCCTCGGCAAGGTCGAGAAGGGGTTTCTGGCGGATTTGGTCGTCATCGACCCGAAAACCTGGCGTCCGGCGGCGGTGTTCGTTGACGGCATCCAGAAGGTTTGATAGAATATCCGCAATCGATTTGGAGGGATGGCCGAGTGGCTGAAGGCAACGGTTTGCTAAATCGTCATACGGACTAAACGCCGTATCGGGGGTTCAAATCCCCCTCCCTCCGCCAACGTTCCCCTGGCACGCAACTGGTTCAACTGCTGAACTGTTCAAACTGAACCTACTGCAAAACTGCAGTGCGAACAGTGCAATGTTACCAAAAAAAAGACGGCGGAGTTTTTCTCCGCCGTCATCGCGCAAAATAGAAATCTCCGCGCTCCCTCAACTCCTCCACACGCTCTCAACTCGACTCACATCCAAATCCCATCCACACCCCCTCAAACTTTTCACAGATTCTACCACACGGTTTTCACATTGTCAAACTTTATGGAAGTTTTGCGCACGCGTTGGTTTTGCGAAAACCCACTCGGTCTTGTCCGTGCCACCAGCCGTCCAGTCTCCGGATCAGCTCGTACCCGAGGACGAAGGACAGGACATTGAACGGAAAAGACGCAATGACGCCGTTGGGAATCGCGGCGATTCCCGTCTTGACCGCTTCGAGCGCCGTCATCGAATGGGCCTGCTCCTCGGGAGCCGCAAACGCAGCTCCAAGGCACGCCGGCAGGAAGACCAGCGGCAAGGCCAAAAGGGCCGATCCGAACAAAACGAGAGCCCGTTGCGCCACGCGGCGTGTTCCGGACACGGTCGGGGAATGACAGACCGTCCAAACGGATGCGACCGCCGAATAGGCCAGGGCGACAATCGCCAAGACGAGATAGGCGTAGAAGAAGTTCCCGTTCAGCTGGTACAGCCCGCGTACGGCATACGCGAAATCGGAAGTCTCTTCGACCAGCATCTCCGCCAGCGGACACAGCGCCGCATTGAACACGCCCACGCCTGCAAAGAAAAGCCCAAAATACATCGCTGCCAACGCCGTCGCTGTCTTCGGTATCATAAGATCTTCCCCGCCTCGTTCGCCTTTGGCCGACGCTCCCCAATTCGTCGTTGTGAGAATTCTAGCAAATCTTCCGTAGCAAATCTGCGGAAATTTTACGCATAAGAAGTCCGAAAATGGAAATATCGCGTCGGTCGGAACAGGCAAACGTGCCAACGGACCACGGAAAAAGGGAACAGCCGGCTGCATCCGCATTGCCGTAATTAGATCACATGGTATAATTTAACGCGTGGCGGTGATCTTACATGTGGATATGGACGCGTTCTTTGCGTCCGTCGAGCTTCTGACCCACCCGGAATGGCGCGGGAAGCCGCTCATCGTCGGTTCGGGCCCGCACGAGCGCGGTGTCGTCTCGACCTGCTCCTACGAGGCGCGGAAGTTCGGCGTCCATTCCGCGATGCCCTCCCGGACGGCCTATCAGCTCTGTCCGCAGGCGATCTTCACGCCGCCCGACATGGTGCGCTATTCCGAAGTGTCGGACCAAGTCTTCGAAATCTTCTCTCACTACACGCCCTACGTCGAGGCCGTCTCCGTCGACGAGGCCTTCCTCGACATCACCGGCTCCATCGCACGCTACGGCACCGCCCAAAAGCTCGGAGAAGCGCTGCGGACCGAGGTGCGGGAAAGGGCCGGCGTCACCTGCTCCGTCGGCATCGCCCCGAACCGGCTTCTCGCCAAGATCGGATCGGAACAGCACAAGCCCGACGGGCTCACCCTGATGCCGACCGAACCCGAGGCGATCGCCGCGTTCCTCGCACCCCGGCCGATTTCGATTCTCTGGGGCGTCGGACAGAAGACCGAAGACGCGCTGAAGCCGTACGGAATCCGCACCTGCGGCGACATCCAGCGCGCGAGCCGCGACGCCCTCGTCTCCCTCCTCGGCGAAAATGCCGCGGACCAGCTGAAGGACTACGCGTTCGGGATTTCGGACGACACCGTGTACTGGGAGCCGGGCGAGGAGAAGTCCGTTTCCCGCGAATACACCTTTGACGAGGACGAGGCGGACCGGAACCAAGTCCGCGAGAAGCTTCTCGAGCTCGTGTCGTCCGTCGGACGCCGCTTCCGCCGCGCAGAACGCTGGGCGCGCACCGCAAGGCTCAAGCTCCGCGACAAGGATTTCAACACCGTCACGCGGCAGATTCCCTTCGTCCACCCCGCCCGCGACGACATCGCCTTCCGCCAGGCCGCCGCGGAGCTCTTCGACCGCGAATGGCCCGCCTCGAAAAAACAGACCGTCCGGCTGATCGGCTTCGGGGTGACGAACTTCCAGGATTCTCCCGAGGACGACGTCCCCGATCTTTTCGGCAATCCGGACGATGAGAAACGCAAGAAGCGCGAACGTCTCTCGGAGGCGCTCGACGCCCTCCGCGACCGCGGACTCATCTGATCCGCGCCGAGACAGGAGCTACTTCGAGAATTCGCAACCGCAATAGGACTGGCGGTAGAGGCCGAGTTCGGCGGTGCGGCGGACCGAGACCTTGAAGCCATCTTTCTTCTTGAAGTCTTCCTTCAGGAACTTGGGATCCTCGGAGGCCGCGAAGACCATCGCACTCAGCTTGTGCGGCGAGACTGTGAGCGAAGTCGTGAAGGCGTCGAGGCCGTGGGCCGCCGCGTAATCGGCCGCCTTCTTGAGATTGTACCGGAAGCAGCGCGCGCAGCGCTTCCCCTTCTCCGGCTCGTGCTCGTATCCCGCTGCGACTTCGCGCAGCCACTCGTCGTGGTCGTGGGGAAGCGCGGCGAACTCCGCGCCGTCGATTGCCGCGAGCTTCCGTGCCTCGGTCTTGCGCTTCTCGAACTCCTCGGACGTGTCGATGTTCGAGTTCGCGAAGAGCATCGTGACGGCATGGCCTTCGGACTGAAGCCGCGGCACGCACGCGCTCGCACAGGGTCCGCAGCAGACATGCAGGAGCACCTTCATCGCGCAAGTCCCCGTTCGATCAGGACCTTTTTCGCATGACGCGCGACGGCGGACGACGGATCGATCACCTCGGCGCGGCCGGCGCAGATCTTCTCGATCTGAGGCTTCAGGTGCGGAAAGTGCGTGCAGCCGAGGACGATCTTGTCGGCCCCCGCCTTCAGAAGCGGTTCGATGCGGCGGCGGATCGCGCGCAGGTCGCTCTTGCCCGACTCGACCATCGTCACGAACTCGTCCGCCACCGTCGCAATGACGGTCACGTTCTTCGCGAACTTAGTTTTGGTCTCGTTGTAGAGCCGTCCGTTGAACGTCCCCGCGGTCGCGAGGACGCCGACCACGCCGGACTTCGACTTGAGCGCCGCGGGCTTCACCGCCGGCTCGATGCCGATGAACGGAACCTCGGGATACTTTGCGCGCAGATAGTCGATTGCCGCGGCGGTCGCCGTGTTGCACGCGACGACGATCATCTTGCAATTCTTCTTCAGGAGCTTCTTGACGTTCGCCTCGGAGAGTCGGATGATCTCCGCCGCGGACTTGTTGCCGTACGGACAGTTCCTGGAGTCCGCGAGGTAGACCGTCTCTTCGTTCGGACAGGCCTTCCGGAAGGCCTCGAGGATGCAGATTCCGCCGATGCCCGAATCGAAGAACCCGACTGGACGCGGATCGCTCATGTCGCGGCCACCGTCAGCATGCCGAGGGCGTGGAGAACCGTCTTCGCCCGGATCGTCTCGCGGTCGCCTTGGTAAAGCGCCTTTTCGGTGCGGACGCCCCCGGCGGTCGCGAGTCCGAACCAGACGAGTCCGACGGGCTTCTCGTCCGAGCCGCCGCCCGGACCGGCGATGCCGGTCACGCTCACGGCGATGTCCGCCTTCAGAAGCTTCCGCGCGCCCGCGGCCATGGCCGCCGCCGTTTCGGGGCTCACGGCCCCGACCGACTCGAGCATCGCCTGCGGCACGCCGAGGACGTCGCGCTTCACCTCGTTCGAATAGGAGATGACGCCGCCATGGTAAACCTCGCTCGAACCCGCGACCGCGGTGATCGCGGAGCCGATTCCGCCGCCTGTGCAGCTCTCGGCGGTCGCGCAGGAAAGTCCGCGCGACTTGAGGAGCTCGACGAGCTTCTCGGCGACCGTCATTTCGCCTCCTCCGACTCGAACGTGCAGCCGCTCATCGCGTTGAATTCGCCGGTGAGCTTGCCGGACGGATCGGCCGTGAACCAGAGATAGCCGGTGTCGCCCGTAAAGCAGATCTTCGCGAAGAGCGCGCCGTCCGCGCGGAGTCCCGCCGAGGCCGCGGTCTTGTGTTCGCCGATGTAGGCGCCGAGCCACTCGTAACCGTCGTCATCGATTTTCATCGTTCCCTTCGCCCACGCGCCGCGTCCGACCGGAACCTTCTGCACGCCCGCACGCGTGCCGATCGTCGCGACGAGGTTCGCGCCGTCCGCCTCGAAGCGGACGGACGCGAAGCCGCGGCGGTTGTCCTTGAGCTTCCAGGTCTTGCCGCAGTACGCCGAGAGGTCGCCGCCCGCGTCCGCGACCGGCGAAATCGCGAGCCGCGCGAGGCGGTCCTTCAGCATCTTGTAAATCGCGCCTTCGGGAAGAGGCCTGTCCGATTTCGCCGCGGGCAGCAGGTGCTTCCAGATGAGCTCGAGCTCGCGCCCCATGTCGTTGAGTCCGGCGCTGATCGAGACGACCATGTCTTGCTCGGGCATGACGACGGTCAACTGTCCGCTCGCCCCGTCCGCCCGGTACGCGCCGTGCGTGCACATCCAGAACTGGAAGCCGTAGCCCTGCTCCCAGTCCGACCCCTCGCCGAGCGCCTTCACGCCGACGTTCTGCCAGCCGCTCCAGGTCTGCCGCGTCGTTGCGAGCGCGCACCAGTGCGCGGAGAGGAGAGGCTCGCCGTTCCAGCTGCCCCGCTGCAGGTAGAGCTGTCCGAACCGCGCGAGCTCGCGTGTCGTCATGTTCATGCCCCAGCCGCCGCAGGCGACGCCCTCGGGCGAAACGGTCGACCAGGCCTTTTCGATGCCGATCTTGCCGAACATCCGGACCTTGAGGAAGTCCATCAGCTTCAGGCCGCTTTTCTTCTCGACGATCGCCGCGAGCATGTAGGTCGCGTCCGAATCGTACTTGAAGCCAGTTCCCGGCTTCCAGTTGATCGGCTTCGCGAGAAACTCCTTCGCCCAGTCCTTCGGGTACTTGGGGATGTGGTGGTCGCTCTTCGAGCCGACGTTCATCGTCAGAAGGTCGCGGATGCGGAGCTGCTTCAGGTCCTCGCTCGGATTCGCGGGCGTCTCCTCGGGGAAGAGATCGACGATGCGCTCGTCCAGGTCGACCTTGCCGTCGTCGACGAGGAAGCCGATCGCGGACGAGGTGAAGCTCTTCGAATGCGAGTAGAGCATGTGGGGCTCGTTCAGCGTGTCGTACGGCGCCCAGCTGCCCTCGGCGATGACCTTGCCGTGGCGGACGATGACGAAGCCGTGCAAGTAGCCCTTCGCCGAACCGGCGAACGTCCGCTCCGCGGCATCGATGAAGTCCAGAACCGCCTGTGAGTCGACGCCTTGGGATTCGGGGCTCGCCGGCTCCATCTCGCCGAACGCCGCGCACGCAGCCAGCACCGCTACCGAAAACAGCACATGCTTCATTTTCAATCCTCCTTGGGCTGGACGACGGATTCGACGAGGTCGGCGACGCGGACCGCGGCGTCGGGAGTCGCGAGAGCCTTCATCTTCTCGGACATCGCACCCAGTTTCTCGGGGTGGCTGTACTTGTCCAAGAGATAGCGGCAGAGCTGCCGGGCGGTCAGCGTGTCCTGAACTCCCTCGTCCGCCGCGCCCTTCGCCGCGAACGCGTCCGCGTTGAAGTGCTGATGGTTGCGCATCGCGGACGGCAGCGGAATCAGGAGCGCGGGCTTCCCGCAGGCGGCGAGCTCGAAGCAGGTCGAAGCGCCCGCACGCGCGACGACGATGTCCGCCGACGCGAAGGCGTTCGCCATCTCGCGCTCGAAGGCGTGGACGCGCGCCGGCAGCGCGACGCGCGCGTAGGTCGCCATCACCGGACCCTCGTCTCTCGCGCCGGACTGGTGGATGACGTAGAGCGGACGCTCCCCGCCCGCTTTCTCGATTTCGCCCTTGAGCGCGGCAAGAGCCTCGGACGCAAGGCAGTTCACCATGTGCGCGCCCTGGGACCCGCCCGTCACGAACACGACGAACGAGTTCGGCGGAATGAAGGCGAAGCGCGAGCCCTTCGTGATGTCCGCACGGACGGGAAGTCCGGTGCGGACGGTCTCGCAGTCATGCAGGCAGTTGGCCGTCACGTCGAAACTGATCGCCACCTTCCGCGCGAAGCGCGCGAGGAACTCCACTGCGCGCCCGGGAACCGTATTCGCCTCGTGCAGCACCACGGGAACGCCGCAGAACCGCGCCGCAAGAACCGGCGGAAGCGAGGAATAGCTGCCCATCGCGAGGAGCGCGTCCGGCTTCGCGCGACGCATCTCGCGCCGGCACCGGAAGATCGAACGCAGAATGCTCAGCGCGTTCAGCGGCGAGAGCGTCTTCGCTCCCGTCGAAAAGGTCGCGCCGCTCCAGGAGCGCATGACGCTCGACTCGATGTCACGGCCCGAATCCCAGACGGTCACGTCATGTCCGCGCCCGCGGAGTTCTTCCGCCACGGCAAGTCCGGGAAAGGCGTGTCCGCCGGTACCGCCACAAGCTACGATGATTTTCATTGGTTTCAGAGTTGGAAAGTTGAGAAGTTGGAAAGTTCAGTGCAAGCAGTGCGATCAGTGCAAGCAGCGGGTTTGGGCTACCAGTCGCGTTCGTTGGGAGGGAGGGGGGCCTTGCGCATGCGGGCCTTCTTCTCCGCCTCATGTTCGTCGCTGCGCTCCTGGGCTTTCTTCATGACGGACTCGACCTCCTGGTCCGTGGGATCTTCATTCTCTCCCTCCTCGGGCTTCTGGTCGTCCTCATTGTCTTGATTCTGCTGGTCGTCCGGATTCTGCTGCGGCGTCTGTTGGTTCTGCTGGTTCTGCTGATTCTGCTGTTGCTGGTTCTGCTGGTTCTTCTGCGGATCCTGGTTCTGCTGATTGTTCTGCTGGTTCTGTCCGCCGCCGTTCGGGTCCTTCGGCAGCAGCTCGAGAATCTGGTTGATGACCGCGATGGCCCTCTCCTGGTTGGGCGGCAAGGCCTTTTCGACGCATTCGATCTGGAGCTTCTCGAGCTCGGTCGCGAGGGCGGAGACCTTGGCCTGATCCTCGGCGGTGAACGGGGGCCTGTTGGTGTCGGACTGCGCCTGCTGTTCGTAGCTCCTCGCCCAGGCGGGGAACTTGGCGCGGAAGGCGCGGGTATAGTCGAGCGCGTCCTGCTGCCAGTTCCGTCCGTTGAAGTCCGCAACGTCCTGCCAGGCGTTCGACTGAGCCACGAGCCCCTCGCCCATCGCGGCGGGCGGCATCGCCGTCAGCTTGACGAAGCGGGTAAAGTCGTGTTCGGCGTCCGAAAGGAGAGAATACGCCTCCGGATCGAGGTCGCCGAGCTTCTTCGCCGCGGAGACGGTCTTTCCGCGCGCCGCGTCGAGCTGACCCTGGATCGTCGCCGCCTGTTCCTCGTTCGTGACGGCCTGGGAGACGTGTTCTCGGACCGGAATCCAGGCATCCGCCAGCTTCGTCGCACGCGCCGAGAGCGCGTCGGCGAGCGCGACCGCCCGCTCCGCGCGGTTCGTGCGGTAGGTTCCGGACTCCTCCATCAGCCGGCGGCAGTCCTTCGCCGCCGCGAGGAGGAGAGACCCGGGGTCTTGGCCCTGGGCGGCCTTGAGGACCGCTTCGAGGCGCTGCTCCTCGCGCGCCGCGGGAAGTCGGTCGGTCGCACGGGTGAAGTTGCGGTTCGCCTTCGGGTCGCCGGGATTCGCGCGCAGCGCGATCTGCGCCGCATTGGCCGCGGACTCGAGGTCGCCCTGCTCGAATTCGAGCTTCGCGACGACTTCCGCCGCACGGGCGCCGTGAGACTTCGAGAGCAGCAGCGGCCTGAGTACGCGGAGCGCGTTCGTGACGTCGCCGGACGCGTAATATCCGACGCCTTCGTTCCAGACTTCCCCGTCCGTCATCGCCGGCGAGGCGGACGCAAGAAACGCAATTGCCAACAGAGAAATCATCAGTCAAATTATATCATAAAATGAGCGGATCCCATGAAGGGAAAAGGGATGAGGGAAGAGGGAAAAGAGCGCCCCGATTCCTACGCTGAAACGACAGGCGCCTGGGTTTTGACCAGGTGGATGGCGCGCCAGGAGCCGCGCTTCCAGCGAATCCACGTGCCGACAAAGAGAACGAGGACGTAGACGACCGTGGTTGACCAGAGCCAGGGCATCGTGAAATGGACGAGCGCGACGACCCCGACGAGCGGCAGCCAGACGCCAAACGCCGAGAACAGCATCCAGGCCATCACGAAGCGCGTGTCACCGGCGCCCTTGAGCGCACCGCACAGGATGGTGTCGACGGAATCGAAGAGGAGCCAGGCGCCCATCAGAGCGAAGAGCGTGGCGCCGAGATCCAGGAACGCCGCGGACATGACGAGGTCCGGAGGCGCGAAGAGCCGTAGAATCGGGTCCCGGAACGCGAACAGGGCCGCGACGACGACGGTGAAGATTCCAACGGCCAGGATCAGCGACCGGCGGACCGCCATGACGGCGGCCTCGTCATCTCCGCGTCCGCGCGCCTGGCCGACCAAGGTCTGCGCACCGAGGGCGAAACCCTCCATCGGGGCATAGACGAGGTAGTTGACGGTGAAGCAGGCGTTGGACACCGCAAAGGACAAGTGATCCGTCCGCCCCGTGACGAACACGAACACCGTGAACGAGAGCATGTTGAGGACGCTGTATCCCCCGGCGGGCATGCCGAAGCGGAGAAGGCGGAGGACAAGCGCGCGGAACTCGCCGGACGACAGGGACGCGGACGCGGGAGCGGCGGCGAGGTCGCGGCGGATTTCCCGATGCGCGGCGAGGGCAAGCCACGCCGCCTGAACCGCCATCGAGAAGACGGTCGCGTAGGCGGCGCCGGCGACGCCGAGCGCCGGGCAGCCGAACCAGCCGAAGATCAAGATCGGGTCGAGCGCCACGTTGAGTATGTTTCCGACGACGTTGGCCCAGAAGACGAGACGGGGCCTTCCGGTGCCGGTGAAGTACGAGGTCGCGGCCATCTGGACGAACATGAAGATTCCGCCCGCCGTGCAGATGTCGTAGTACGCCCGCTCGAGCGCCGCAATTTCCTCGGAGGGGGCGGTGAAGTCGAGGATCGCATTGCCCGCGGGGACAAATGCCAGGACGGAGACGCCGGACAGGACCGCGAGCAGGGCTCCGGCGCGCACGCTGGCGGCGCGGCGGACGAGATCCCCCGCGCCGTGGTACTGGGAGACGAAGACGCCCGCGTACGCGACGAGGGACTGGAAGAAGCTCAGAACGATCCAGCAGAGGGTCGAAGCCGGGAGAACCGCCTCGAGGTAGGACATGGACGCGTGCGCGAGATAGGCGCGGTCCGTGAACTGCATCAGCGCGCTGTTGAGCATCCCGAGCGCGATGGGTCCGGCCAGCGTCAGGATCTCAAGGTACGGCTTGAGCTTCTTCGAAAGCATCAGACCTTCATCTGGTCGAGGATCTCGGCCGCGGCGCGGACGGGGTCTTCGGCCGCGAGAATCGGGCGTCCGACGACGAGGTGGGTCGCGCCATCACGGACCGCGTCCGCGGGCGTCGCCACGCGCTTCTGGTCGCCGACCGCGCTGCCCGCAGGACGGACGCCGGGGGTGATGAAGAGCGTGCCGGCCTTGAGGGCCTTCGAGAGCGCGCCGACTTCCTTCGGGGAGCAGACGAGTCCGTTCGCGCCGTTTTCGACCGCGAACTTGGCCATCGCCGCCACCTGGTCCGCCGGATCGCGTCCCGCGATGCCGACGTCCTCGAGGTCGGAGCGGTCGAGCGAGGTGAGGACAGTCACGGCGAGGATCTTCGGAGCTGCCGCGCCGAACTCCGCCGCCGAATCGGCCGCCGCGCGGATCATCGCCTTGCCGCCGACGGAGTGGATCGTCATGAGGTCGACGCCGAGCTTGCCGCCCGAGCGGACCGCGTTCTCGACCGTGCGGGGAATGTCGTGGAACTTGAGGTCGAGAAACACCTTCTTGCCGAGGTCCTTGACCGCCTTGACGACGTCCGGACCTTCCGCGGTGAAGAGCTCGAGTCCGATCTTGTAGAAGCCGACGCCGGATCCGATTTCCCTGATCTTCGAAACCGCCTCTTCGCGGGTCTGCACGTCCAACGCCACAATCAATTCTGCCATAAAATCTCCTTTTTTGCCGAGTAAGGCATTATATCATAATTCAAAAACCCGAATCGAGGACGAAGGGGGAATGGGGAATGGTCGCGAGGGTGAAGCGGGGGATGAGGTCGCGGAGCGAAATTCGCTCGCCCTTGGCGCACCAGCCGCAGGAGGCGGCGAGAAAGCCGAGGATCTCCTCGGGGCTTTTGCCCTGCTCGCGATACGTCGCGATGCGCGAGTCGCCATGGCGCTTCGCGAGGCGCTTGCCGTCCGGACCGACGACGAGGGGGACATGGCAGTAAGAGGGAAGATGGCAGTTGGAAGCTGATAGCTGATAGCGGGGGGCGAGGGCGCGGGCAAGAAGGATCTGGGCGGGGGTCGCGGGAAGGAGATCGTCGCCGCGGACCACTTCCGTGACGCCCATCAGGAGATCGTCGACCGTGCAGGCGAGCGTGTAGCCCGCGCCGCCCTCGTCACGCGCCAGAGGGAAGTCTCCGAGCGTCTTCGAGACGTCCTGCTCGACAGGTCCGGCAAACGCGTCGTCAAACGCGACAACCGTTCCCTCGGGGACGAGAAATCGCCAGCAGGCGCCCTTCGGGAACGTCGCGTACCGGCCGCGGCAGGTGCCGGGATAGTGAAGCTGCTCGCCCGCATGCGGGGCGGACTGGGCGGACTCGACGTCGCGGCGCGTGCACGTACACGGATAGACGAGAGGAAGTGTTTGAGTTGTTTGGGTTTTTGGTTTTTTGGGTTGGGACGAGAGAGGGAAGGGGAATCGGGGACGAGGGAAGAGTTGAACGGATTGGGAGCGGAGATCGTCCAAAGCTTCTTTATAGATGGGCTTGCGCCGGGACTGGACGTAAGTCTTGTCCCAGTCGAAGCCAAGCCACGCGAGGTCTTCGATCGCCTGGACGTCGGCGCCGGGCTTGTCCTTCGGATGGTCGAGGTCCTCCATCCGCAGGATGACGGTGCCGTTCTGGCTTCGCGCGCGAAGCCAGGCGATCATGAACGTGCGGACGTTTCCGAGGTGCAGGGCACCGGTCGGACTCGGCGCGAGGCGTCCTACATGTTTTCCCAGAACTTCTGCCATTCGGATACGAAGAGCATCAGCGTGTCCTCGTCCTTGAAGGCGGCGGCGGTCGCGCGGTGCATGTCCCGCATCTCGAGGAGCGCGGACATGTAGTCCCTCTTGACGTCCTTGAACGGCTGGAAACGGACCTTCGGCGCGCCCTTCTCGAGGAAGTACGCGATCGAGATCGCCAGGCGGTACCGGATCCGGCGCTCCTCGTCCGTGCCGCCGTAGAACTCGTCGTAGTCCATGCGGAGGAGCGGCACGATCCGGTCGGCGAGAAGCGCAAGGTCCGCGGGATCGGCGACGTCGCGTCCGTCCGGGCCGCCCTCGAAGTACTGGGCATAGCCCTCGTTGAACCACGGCGCGGCGGGGATCATCGCGGACGCGTAGGAGAGGTATTGGTGGAACGCCTCGTGGCGGATCGTCCGGAGGAGCTTGCCGCTTCCGTCCGGGGACAGGCAGGCGACGAGCTCGCGGCGGGACGGATTCCAGTAGGCGGCGGACCAGCTCATGTCCTCGCGGTCGTTCAGCGCGAGCGCCGCGAGATACTCGGCGCGGTCCGCGAAGATGCGGGCGACGGCAAGGACGTTCGATCCGTCGACCGGCGAGGGCACGGTTTGGGCGTAGGTCCTGCGCATCGCCTTGAGGTCGTTCGTGAGCGGCACGATGAAGTCGCGCGAGCCGGCGAGGTCGTCGAGGACGACGAACTCGTCCGAGTCCGTCACATGCCATTTCGGATACGCCGCGACGGAGTGACGGGCGTCGGCGCGCAGGAGCTCGCGCTCGGACATGGACGAGTAGTCCGCCGCGATCTCGACCCGGGCGCGGACGTCGCGGCGGGCGAGGAACTCCTTCTCGAACGTCTCGAGCGCGTCGTCATAGATGTCGTCCGGGGCAAGCGTCCACGAAGCGAAGCGCCAGGCGGAGGCCTTTTCGGGGAGGTAGGCGCAGGCGATCGCGGAGGCATTCGTGCCGTTGTAGTAGCGGACCTCCTTGAGTCCGCGGATCGGCTGGCGCGGCTTCGCGAATTTCGCGGCCGTCGCGACCGGATTGAGGCGGACGATTGCGTCGTGGCGCGCGAGCTCGCCCTTCTCCCCGAGCTCGGCCGGCGCGGCGGTCGTGCCGTAGGAGACGCGCGTCTCGGTTCCGGCGCTCGCGATCATCGGGGAAACCGTGGCCAGGGAGGCGGCGAGGAACTCGCGCCCTGCGTCGTCCGTCCAGCAGCCGTCGACCGCGCGGGAAAGCCAGAGATCGTTCGCATCATAGCGGTCTTCGAGGCGGAGCTTCTTCCCCTCGCGGACGAGAAAAGCCTGCGCCCGCGGCATCTCCAGCGGGGCGGGCGTCGAAAAGAAGAGGCTCGCCGCGATGAGAAGCATCAGAGTCCGCCCATGATGAGCGATCCGAACGTCGAAATCGGCGTCGTGTCGCGGTAGTTGTCGAGCACCTGGCGGGCGTCCTTCGTGAGACCCTGCACGTCGCGCGAGAGCGCATCGACGTTGTCGTAGAGCGCCGGGTCGTTGACGAGCTTGCCGAGGGTACCCTCGCCGTTCTTGAGCCGCAGGGCGACCTCGTTCAGGTTGGACATCAGCGTGTCGGCCTTTTCCGTCAACCTCTTGACTTCGTCGTCGAAGCCCTCGCCCAGCTTGATCGATTCGCAAGCCTCCTTGAAGGCGGCGAGGCTCTTCTTCGCCTCCTCGACGAGGTCGCTGTCGTTGAACTTCTTCGAGATCTCGGACGCGTTGGCAACCGTCGCCTTGAGGTCGTTGTAGACGGTGTCGTCGCTCGAGAGGAGCTTGCCCATCGTGCCCTCGCCGCGCTCGAGGCGCTGGGCGATGTTGCGCGCGGAGAGGCTGACCTCGTTCAGATTGGTGATCATCGTCCTCAGCTCCCCGCGGCTCGTGAGCTCCCGGAGGTTGCGGGCGATGTCGCCGACGTCGCGCATCCAGTTGCTCGGGGTCTCTCCGCGGAGAACCCCGGCGGCGAAGTCGATGACGGCGCCTTCGCCCTCCTCGAGGAGGAGGAAGTTTCCGCCGAGCATCGAGAGGTTGCAGACCGAGATCCGGTAGCCTTCGCGAAGAACGACAGACCGGTCGATCTCGATGCGGACGAGGAGGTTGGACGGCGAGATTTCGACGTCCTCGACGGCGCCGACTTTCGTGCCGCGGTACATCACGCTGTCGTGACTCTTGAGTCCGCCGACCGCGTCGAACGTCACGCAGGCCTCGGCCTTGGAGCGTCCCTGCAGGACGTCGACGCCGGAAATGACGATCGTGAAGTAGACGAGAAGTCCGAGGACGACGATCATGAAGAGTCCGACGACGACTTCCTGGAACACGTCATTTTTTTTGCTGCTCATGTCGATTCCCCTTTCATCGCGGCGAGAAACTCTCTGACGTCGCGGTTCTGAGACGTGACGAATTCTTCTGGCTTCGAGCACTCGACGGCCCGGCCGCCCTTGATCAGCAGGATGCGGTCCGCGAGCGCGAGCGCGCCCCGGAGGTCGTGCGTCACGACGACGGAGGTGATGCCGAAGCGGCGGTTCAGCTTGCGGATCAGCGCGTGGATCGTTTCCGAGGTCACGGGGTCGAGTCCCGAGGTCGGCTCGTCGTAGAGGACGATGTCCGTCTCGCGGACGATCGCTCGGGCAAGGCCGGCGCGCTTCTGCATGCCGCCCGAGATCTCGGCCGGATACTTGTCGGCCGCCTCCACAAGCTCGACGGCTTCGAGGGCCTTGGTGACCTTTGCGGCGATCGCCGCGTCGTCGAGATCGGTGCACTCCTCGAGCGGAAGCGCGACGTTCTCCGCGACGGTCTTCCAGGCGAGGAGCGCGCCGCTCTGGAAGAGGAATCCGATCCGGCTGCGGAGCTTCACGAGCGTCTCGTCGTCGCAGGCGGCGATGTCGGTCCCGTCGACGACGACGGAGCCGGAGGTCGGGTTCAGGAGGCGGACGAGGTGCTTGAGCGTGACGGACTTGCCGCAGCCGGACGGTCCGATGATGCAGAGGATCTCGCCCTTCTCGACGCCGAAGGAGAGTCCGTCCAGCACGGGAACCCCGTTGAACTTCTTGCCCACGTTCCTGAATTCGACGAGACTCATTCGTAGCAGACCCTTGTGATCATGTACCCGAGCATCAGAATGAGGAGGAAGCTGATGATGACGCTGCGCTGGGTCGAGCGCCCGACGCCCGTGGCGCCGAGGCGCGTGGCGAAGCCCTCGGCGACGGAGACGGTGCCGATGACGAGGCCGAACACCAGCGCCTTGACGAGGCCGACGAACAGGTCCTTGATCTCGGCGTTGTTGACGGCGCTCGCGATGTACTGGCGGAAGTCGACGCCCAGCTGCGTGACGCCGACGATGCCGCCGCCCATCGTGCCGACCACGAAACAGTAGAACGCGAGGATCGGCGCCATGACGGCCAGCGCGAGGATGCGCGGCGCGGCCAGGAAGCGGATCGGCGGAATGGACATGATTTCGAGCGCGGCAATCTCGTCGTTGACCTTCATCGTGCCGATCTCGGCGGCGATCGCAGAGCCGACGCAGGCCGCGAGGCACATGCCGCAGCTGAACGGACCCATCTCGCGGATCAGCGAGATCATCACGGCGGCGCCGAG
The DNA here is from genome assembly GCA_964650165.1 of uncultured Lentisphaeraceae bacterium. Lineage (GTDB taxonomy): Bacteria > Verrucomicrobiota > Kiritimatiellia > RFP12 > UBA1067 > UBA1067. Next base: position 12,683 of record CAZYQF010000010.1, on the reverse strand, counting down.
GTAGATCTCCTGATTGAAGCGCCGAAGCTCGAGTCCGACCTGAAGCGCGAGAATCATCCCGGTGAAGAGGGAGACGACCGTCATGACCGGGAGCGTTCGGATGCCGGTGATGTAGAGCTGCACGATGAAGTCCGCGCGCCCTCCGCGGCGCAGCAGGACAGACGGAGACGCCGCGAGCGAGCCGACCAGGATCCTCGCCGTCCATCCGACGGACGCGAGGATCTTCGTTAAATGACGGACGACGCCCTGCACACGCGTGCGCGGAGCGTCGTCCCAAATCGGCTCGCGGACAACGGTCATTCGGTCTTCGCCGGCGCAGGCGCGGGCACGGCCGGCTTCTCCATTTTCTCAAGCTGCTGGGCCGCCGCGTCGGCGGCGTCGAAAAGCGAAACTTCGGCGCGCTTCTCGTAGCGCGTCACGAGATCGACCGTGGAGTCGATGCGGGCCTCGGCGAGGGGGTCGCCGGCAACGGACTTCTTCAGCTCCGCGAGGCGCTCGAGCGCGACCGGGCGCCGGCCGGCACGGGAAATGCAGCGCGCGGCTCCGAGCTGGGCGGTGAGCTTCAGGAAGGACGTCCCGTTCGCCGCGACGAAGTCGTCATAGGCCTTCGCGGCCTCGTCGAACTTCTCGAGCGCCTCGAGGCACGCCGCGCGGCCGACCGCGGGAACGCCTTCGAGTCCGCCCGGAACGGCGTCGAATCCGTCATAGAGCTCCAGCGCCTGCTGGAAGCGCCCGGCGTCGTAATAGGCCTTCGCGAGACGGAGCTTCAGCACGCCCTCGGCCTTCGCGCTCTTGAACTTTACGACCGCGTCCTCGAGCTCCTCCGCCGTGTAGGCGGCCGCGACCGTCTCTGCGGCGGCGGCGCGCTTCTCGGCAAGGTGGTTCTTCACGCCGTAGTATCCGCCCACTCCGATTGCGGCGACGAGCAGCCACGGGAGAGTTGTCTTGATTTCCTTGAGAAGTTCTTCGTTCATTTGCTATTACCTTTTTCTTCGTAGAGATCGGACCATTCGTTGAGGACGCGCTCGTCGCCGCCGCGCGCACGGACGAGGATGCGGTTGTAGTCGAGGGCGTCGGGGAAATCGCGGTTGTGGACGAAGCGGCTCTTGCCCTTCGTCGGGGAAATCGCAAGGCGTTTGCGGCTCTCCATCAGCAGGACGGCCGTGAAGTAGGTCGTCTTCGGAATCTTGAGCGTGCGCGTCATCGTCTCCATGATGCGCCGTCCCGCGCCGTCCTTGTCGTCCGCCTCGAGCATCGTCGACATCAGAACCGCGGCGCGGAGCCCGTTCGAGACCTCGAAGCCCCGGCCGGTCATCATGAGCTCGTACGCGTCGAGCGTCTCGAGGCACTTCCAGACCGAGCACTTCTTGCCGCCGTTCCGGCCGATGTGCTTCGCGAGCTCCGGCAGCAGGTCGCCGAGCATCCCCGTCTCCCACATGAGGCGGAAGGCCTCCGCGCTGTGTCCGTACGGGAACAGGCGGAAGATCTCCTCGCAGACGCGGGGAACCGAGGCGTTGAGAATGCAGGCGTGATGCTTCTTCATCGCCGCCAGCGTCTTCTTCTCGATCGTGAAGCCGAGGCGCGCGGAGAACTTGACCGCGCGCATCATGCGGACCGGATCCTCCTGGAAGCGGATCTCGGGATCGCCGATCGCGCGGATGATCTTCTTCTCGATGTCCCGCATTCCGCCGACCCAGTCGATGACGCTGAAGTCCTTGATGTCGTAGAAAAGACCGTTGACCGTGAAGTCGCGCCGGTACGCGTCCGTCTCCGGCGTGCCGAACGCGTTGTCGTCCATCGGGCCTTCCGCCGCGTGCTCGATGATGTCCCCGACGGACTGGGAGTTGCGGCGAAACGTCGCGGTCTCGATCACCTTCTCTCCGAAGCGGACGTGTGCGAGGCGGAATCTGCGTCCGATCAGAAAGCAGTTCCGAAACGCCCGCTTGACGTCGTTGGGCTTCGCGCTCGTGCCGACGTCGAAGTCCTTGGGCGTACGGCCCATGAGGAGATCGCGCACGCCGCCCCCGACGAGATAAGCCGTGTAGCCGAGACTGGAAAGGCGGTAAAGGACCTTCAAGGCGTCCGGATCGATGTTTTTGCGGGAAACGCAGTGGTCCGCCCGCCTGTAGACGGTCGGGTTCTTATGCTTCTTCTTTTTCAGGAAATCGAACATTATTGCAGAAAATTATACCATATCAGCGTTGTTTGCGAAACACCCGAATTCCAATGCAGAGGAACAGGACGTGCGGCAGGAGCGCCGCCGGGATCGCGGGAAGATAACCGGTGTCCGCGAGAACCATGCAGCCGATCGTGCAGCCGTAAAAGGAGAAGAACATGACGAGCGCGCCGAGGATTCCCTTGAAGACGCTCTGCCGTCCCGAGGCGATGCCGGCCGGAATCGCGAACAGGGTGATCACGAGACAGGCCCACGGCGCCATCAGCTGCGCCCAGGTGTCGTACGTGTATTTCCGGCGCATCTTCTCGGAGATCTCGGGGTGCTGACGGAGATAGCGGCGGCGGTCGCGGATCGAATTGTACGCCCAGTCGCGGTTCTGCATGATGAAGTCGCTCGGGCGCTCGGTGAACTGCGGAAACGCGCGGAAGCCGAAGGCGTCGAGTTCGGGCGTCGGAGACGCGGTCTCGCGGCTCGCCGTGTCATAGTGCTGAACCTTCGGATTCGTGAACCACCACTCGCCGTCCAGGTAGTCCGCCCTGTCCGCCGTCACGTTGAGAAGCCGGGAGCCGTCCGGGCGGTCCGCCGTCACGCGGACGTTCAGGAGATGCTCGCCCGCCCGGTCGTCCATCCGGTCGATCGACCACGTGCGGTCGGCCTTGGAGTTGCGGAACACGATGTTGTCCGCCCTGGAGACCTTCGCCCCGTCGAAACGCTCGTTGCGGAGCTGCTTCGCCCACTGCGCGTAGTTCGGCACGTACCACTCGTTCACTCCGGTCACGAACAGGGCCATCGCAGCCGCCACCGCGAGAAGCGGCTTCACGATCGTGAAGAAGCCGATGCCGTTCGCGCGCATCGCGATGATCTCGGAATGCCGGCAGAAGTTCCACATCGTGTACAGCGTCGCCAGCATGAGCGCGGCCGGCGCGAGCCAGGCGAAGAACGGCGCGAGGTAGGCGCAGAAGTACTGGACGGTCGTTCCGAACGAAAGCTTGGCGTCGGCCAGGCGCGAAAACGAGCCGAACAGCTCGAAGAGCACGTAAATGGAGACGAATCCGCTCAGGCAGTAGAAGAGCGGAACCAGGAATTCGCGGAAAACGTATCGGGTGAGAATTCTCATCGCATGTCCAAAGCGCCCGTGAGCGCGCCAGCCGAGCCGAAGCCGTGCCGTTCGCAATAGTCTACCACACCGTCATGCACCGCGGCAAGGACGCCGGGGTCCGAGAACGTCGCCGTCCCGACCGCCACCGCCGTCGCCCCCGCGAGAAAGAACTCGATCGCGTCCTTTGCCTCGTAAATTCCGCCCATCGCGAGAATCGGCAGCTTCGACGCCTGATGCGCGTCGTAGACGAGCTTCACCGCGGCCGGATGGACGCCCTGTCCGGAAAGTCCGCCCGTCCGATTGGCCAGCACGGGCTTGCGGGTTTCGATGTCGATCACCATCGCGGGTATCGTGTTGATCATCGAAAGCGCATCGGCCCCCGCGTCCTCGCACGCCTTCGCGTAGGGCGCGATCGACGGAACGTTCGGCGCGAGCTTCACGAAGAGCGGAAGCTTCGTCGCGGCGCGAACGGCCGAGACGACCTCCGCGAGGACCTTCGGATCCTGCCCGAAGGTGTGTCCGCCCGCCTTGACGTTCGGACAGCTCACGTTCATCTCGATCGCGTCGACCGCGTCGCCCATGCCCGCGGCGACCTCGGCGTATTCCTCGACGGATCCGCCCCAGATGTTCGCGATCAGCGGCACGCCCGGAACCTGCTCGCGGTACCACGGGACGGTGATGTCGAGGAAGTGCTCGAGTCCGGTGCCCTGCAGGCCGATTGCGTTGACGAGTCCGCCCGGAACCTCCGCATGCCGCGGCATGGCGTTCCCCGGCCAGGGATCCAGGCGGATGCCCTTCGCCGTCACCGCGCCGAGCTTCGAGTAGTCGACCGCGCCGACGTACTCGAATCCGTATCCGAACGTCCCGCTCGCCGCCGCCACGGGCGTCGGCATCTCAAGCCCGCCCAGATTGACCTTCATGTTCACCATACCAGATCCTCCGCTGCGAAAATCGGACCTTCGATGCAGCAGCGCGAGTTGCCGCGGACGGTCCGCTGGATGCACGCGTAGCACGCGCCGACTCCGCAGACCATGTGGCGCTCCATCGAAATCCACCCCTTCGAGCCCGAGCCCGTCGCGCGCATCGCAACCGCCCGGAGCATCGGATCGGGTCCGCACGCGAAGAGCTCGAACGCCGTCCCCGCCTCGCGGAGGCGGATGAGCTCGTCGTCCAGCGGATCCGTCACCAGGCCCTTGACCCCTGCGCTGCCGTCGTTGGTCGCCGCCTGAACCTTCACCCCGAGCTTCTCGAATCGGTCAAGCGCGAGGAGGTCCTTGGCCGTCCGCCCGCCGACAAAGACGCTGATGCTCTCCGCCTTCAGCCGACGCGCGAGGTAATAGAGCGGCGCGACGCCGAAGCCGCCGCCGACCAGCAGGGCCGCGCCGGAACAGGTCAGCGGAAAGCCGTGTCCGAGCGGACCCATCATCTGGATTCCGTCACCGACCTTCACCGCGTTGAGCGCCACCGTGCCGCGTCCGACCGCCTTGTAGAGAAGCTCGATCGTTCCATCCTCGTCGTTGAAGATGGAGAACGGGCGCCGCAGGGCGCTCGCCTCGAGCCCCGGCACGCGCACGTGCACGAACTGGCCCGGCTTCGCCGAGGCGGCGATCTCCGGCGCCTCCAGCTTGAGGTAACGGTATCCGGCGCCCCAGTCGTCATGCGCCAGCACCTTGCACTTTTCATCTGTCATAAGCTTTTTCAACTTTCCGACCGTTCAACCGCCCGTCACGCCGACGCAATGCGAAGGCGGATCCAGCCGTCCGACTCTCTGCATCACGCCCTTGAGCGAATTCCACATTTCGGCCTTGACCTTCCGGACGGTCGGCGTAACCGGACCGAACCGCAGGATGTACTCCGGCGAATAGGTGACGAGCACGTCGCGTCCGTCCTTGGACCTGAGCCAGACGCCAGGCGCCGCGCGCAGTCCCGGAAACCACTGCTTCATCGCCGCGCTGCCGAGCACCACGTAGACTTTCGCCTTCGGCCTCTCGCCCGTGAAGACGATCGGCGCCGTCTCGGGCGTCTTCTTCATCGCCGTCACGATCTTCGCCATCATCTCGACGCCGCCCGCGGACAGCGGCCGGTCATGCAGGAAGGCGAAGTCGAAAGCAGGTTGGACAGTTGGGCAGTTGGATGGTTCGGGAGGTGTTTGAGTTGTTTGGGTGTTTGGGTGTTTGGATTCGAGAAGAGAGGCATTGGGGGCTTGACCGTTGGCTGCTGGCTGCTGAACACTGGACGCTGCGCGGGCCTCGACCGTGCCCTTCTCCTCGACCTTCAGAAGCGTGCGGTCGAGTTCGACTGCACGAAGCCCGCACTCGCGTTCGGCTTCGAGCGCCTTCGCGAGTCCTTCCAAAATATAGTCGACGGCAGAGAGCAACGTTCCCTTTCCCCTCACGACGGCGAGGTATCCACCCGCGACAGCCGCTTGCGAAGCAAGTCGCTCGAGTGGTGCGCCGTCGTTACGCAGGTTTCACGAATCACTTCCCCTCCGGCTTTCCGTACCCGTAGGGATTCTTCCGCTGCCAGCGCCACGCGTCCTTGCACATCTCCTCGAGGCCGCGCTCGGCCTTCCAGCCGAGTTCCTTGGCCGCAAGGGACGGGTCGGCCCAGCACTCCGCGATGTCGCCGGGGCGGCGAGGGCAGACCCTGTAGGGGACCGGACGCTTGGACGCGTTCTCGAACGCGCGCACGATCTGGAGGACGGAGTAGCCGTGCCCGGTGCCGAGGTTGTAGACCTTGAGCCCGAGGTTCGGCTCACGATCGATTTTTTCGATCGCCTTGAGGTGGCCGACCGCGAGGTCGACGACGTGAATGTAGTCCCGAACGCCCGTGCCGTCCGGCGTCGGATAGTCGTTGCCGAAGACATTCAGTTCCGGACGGCGTCCCACGGCCACCTGCGCGACGTACGGCAGGAGGTTGTTCGGAATGCCGGCGGGATCCTCCCCGATGAGACCCGACGGATGCGCCCCGATCGGATTGAAGTAGCGCAGCACGATCACGTTCCACGCGGGATCGGCTCTCTGAACGTCCTTGAAGACCTGTTCCATCATCAGCTTGGTCCAGCCGTAGGGGTTGGTGCAGCCGGGGGTCGGGAAGTCTTCGCGGATCGGCACGGACTTGGGGTCGCCGTACACCGTCGCGGAAGAGGAGAACACGATGTTCTTGCAGCCGTGCTCGCCGAGGCACTTCAGGAGCGTGAATGTTCCGCCGAGGTTGTTGGCGTAGTACTTGAGCGGGACCTGGGTGGACTCGCCCACGGCCTTGAGCGCGGCAAAGTGGATCGCGGCCTGAAACGGTCCGGCCTGGTCGAGGACGGCGTTCAGCTTTTTCTCGTCGCGGATGTCGACCCGGTAGAAGTCCGGCTTCTTGCCGGCGATGCGCTTGACGCGCGAAAGGGACTTTTTGGAGCTGTTGCAGAGGTTGTCCACCACGACCACCTCGTGTCCCGCGTTCAGGAGTTCGACGACCGTATGGCTTCCGATGTATCCGGCACCGCCCGTAACGAGAATCTTCATGAAAAATGCGCCTTTCTTAATTCAAGGCACATTATACCATATTAAGCCCCTCCTCTTCACGCGAAAACCTTGCGTTTTCGGCCTCAAAAGGGAAAGAATCAAGCGAGATCGGCGATGCGACGGGCGAGGCCGGGGAGACCGGGATCGCGCGCACCGCAAGTCACGTACGCGGCGAATTCGCCGCGGTGGGCCGCAATCCACCTGTAGGCGCCGTCCAGATCCGCCACCAGCTCGACCCCGACGTCCGCTTCCCGCACCGTGCCCCTGTACAGGAGGTTCAGCTTCTCGGCGAGGGCTTCCGAATTGACCGACCGGTCGGTCGTGCCGCCGGCATCGTAGACGGGAAGGAGCAGGAGCCGGTCCTGCGGACGGATTGTGTCGCGGAACATCTCCGCGAGCGCATCCGTCATCTTCCGGAGGGGCGCATAGCCGTGCGGACGCCACACGACGCAGATTCCGCCGTCGGGATGGGCCTCCGCGACCGTGGTCCACATCGCCTTCAGCTTCTCGGGATTGTGGGCGTAGTCGTCGTAAACGCGCGTGCCGTAGCGCTGCAGGCGGCGCTCGACGCCGTTGAAAGTCGTCAGCGCGGCGCGGGCCTTCGCCTCGTCGCATCCGAGCGCAAGGGCCATCCGGAGCGCCAGGAAGGCGTTGTTGCGGTTGTGACGGCCCGGAATCGACACGAGCTCCTCGCCCGCGAGCTGGCGTCCGTCCACGACGGGGCCGGGGCAGTCCTTCACGAAGGCGTCGAAGACCTCGTCCATCTCGTCCTTGGAGTAGTGGTCGGCGCTCGCGTTGGTGACGATTGCGGCGTCGGGGCGGAAGGCGACGAGCGACTTGTCGGACTCGTCGACCTCGGCGACGGCGTACGCGCCGCGTCCGACGCGGACCGCGCCCTCCCAGCCGGGGACGTTCGCGCCGTTGACGCAGAACGGGTCGAGTCCGCATTCCGCGAGGACGTGTCCGAGCATCGCGGTGACGGTGGACTTCCCGCAGGTGCCGACGACCGCGACGAGCTTGAAGCCCGAGAGCGTCCGGGCGAGCGCCCGGGCGCGATGGGTGACGGGGATGCCGAGTTCCTTCGCCTTGAGGAGACCGGGGTTGTCGGACTCGATCGCGGTCGAAACGATCACCTCGTCCGTCGCCGCGTCGATGCCGCTGCCGTCGTCGGGGAAGCAGCGGATGCCGAGGGATTCGAGAAACTCGATGTTCTTCGTTCCGAGCGTGCGGTCGGCGCCGGTAACCTCGTCCCCGAGACGGACCAATGCCGTCGCGAGGGCGCTCATGCCGACGCCGCCGACGCCGATCAGGTGTCGCTTCGCCATGTCAGCCGATCAGAATCCGAGCGTGCTGCGGGTCTGTTCCTTGCGGATCTCCTGCTCGTCGCTCCAGATGATCTCGCCCGACTTGAGGTCCTTCATGTTCAGCGTGAACTTGAAGTAGCGGTCGGTGACGCCGTTGACCTGCTGGCGCATCTCGGAGAGCGAACCGTAGAGGTACATCTGCGCGGCGGACTGCTGTCCGGCCGAAACGGCCTTCGACGGATCGGTGAGACCGTTGAGCGCCTGGTCGTTCATGAACTTCAGATCCGTGGCCGAGGTCTCGCCGTCCATGAAGCGGAACTTGCGCGAACGGAGAAGCTTCGACCGGATCGATTCGGTGATCGACTTCATGTCGAGTTGCATCGTCGAGCGGTTCTGGAGTCCCGAGATGTCCAGGACGGGGCGCTTGCCGCCGACTTCCTGGATGAACTCGTTGTCCGCAAGCATCGAGTCGACCATCTTCTCGACCGTGCGGCGGACGTCCTGGGGCTCGAGCGCTGCGGACATCGCCTTGCGGTCGAGCTGGGTTTCGCGCGCCGTCGTAGTCGCGCATCCGCAGAGAAGTGCCGCAAGCGCGGCGCCGAAAACAATCTTGTTCATCATTCTGGTCCTTTCCGTTGAAATCATTCCGCCGTCGAGGTCTCGCGCAGCTGGAGCCTCGCCTTCACGCAGTTCGGACGCGGCGCCATGCCGGTGAACGTCGTGACGTCCTTGCCGTCCACCACGAGCGCGCGGAACGGCTTCGCGTCCGCGTCGACCTCGGAGCCCTCGGCGTCCGTCCACACCATCCGCGCCTGCAGATCCTGGCGGCGATGCGTCAGGGACTCCAGCGTGACAGTCGCCTTCTTCATGCCGTCGACGTCGTTGTAGACCACCTTGACGACGCGGACGCGTCCGGCCAGCCGCGACGAGCACTCGAGCACCTTCGCGTCGCCCGTCTCCGTGTCGATGTCGACCCGCGTTCCCGCGGTCTCGACGCATCCGCACGCCAGCGCCGCGGCGAGCGCGGCCATTCCGATCTTCATGTTCATTTTGCCTCCTTCGTGACTATCACGTGTTTCTCGTAAGCCGGCGTCGCGCCCTTTCCGCCGAGCGTGCACGACATGCCGCGCATTCCGCTTCCCGGGGCCGCGACGTAGAGAAGGCGCGTCTCGCCCGCGGCGAGGGGCGTCCGGAACGACTCGGTCGTGCCGGCGTACTCGATGCGAACGTCATAGACTCCGGGCGCCATGCTGGCGTCGCTCCAGACCTGCGCGCCCCCCGGAAGCGTCACCCAGCTGCGGGTGTCGGCGCGGCGGATTGCGGAGATGACCGCGTTCGCCGCAAAGACCGCGATCTTCGCGTACTCGTTGCCGGCGGCATTGACCGCGGCCTGCGCGGCGGCCTGGACCGCGCAGCGCGTGACGTTCCGGGTGATGATGCCGACGAGACGCTCCTTGAGGTCGCGGGCCGCGAGCGCCTGCACGTTCATGGCGGGCGCCGCCGCGACGAGATCGGACGATCCCGCAACCGCCACGGTCGACGGCACGTACGCCGCGCCGCGGTACATCGGGATGTCGATCGCCATGCCGGTGTAGATCGGGACCGGAATCTTCATCGACTCGCGGAGCTGCACGAGCCCCTCGTCGAACACGACAACGAGCTTGGCGCATCCGCCCGTCGGCGTCGCCGTGCGGGCGATGCGCGCCACGTCCGCCGCGAAGACCGGGTTGTCCGGGGCGATCGCCAGCGCCTTGCGGTACGACGGCTCCGCGAAATCGCGTTCGCCGTTCGCCTCGAACATCACGCCCGTGAGCCACCAGAGCAGCGGATTCTCCCAGGAGTTGCGCGTCCCCGCCATCATCGCCTGCAGGTTCTCCGACTGCTGGACGTAGATGTCCTGCGCCGCGGCGTTGGTGCTCGAGCCGTTCGCCTCGATGTCCGCGCCGTAGGTCGTCGCGAGCGTGTCCTGGACGTAGACCGCGAGCCGCGCGTCGACGAGCGCGGCGTCGAGACGTCCGTTCATCGCCTGCGCGACGATGCCGTACTGGAGCGCGAGGTTGAGTTCGTAGGGCGCGAGCTCGTAATTGCGCGTCCGGTCGTCGGTGATCGTCGACGCGAGCACCGTGTTGCCGACGTCGCCGATCTTGATCTTCGGCTGCGCCTCGTTCCGGTCGATTGCGGAGTCGACCGCCTGGCGGAACCAGGCTTCGGCCGCCGGAAAGTCACCCGCCAGCAGGCTCACGCGCCCCGCCTCGACCGTGCCGAGCGCGGCGGAGTAGGAGCTGTTCGTCGCAAGGTCGGCGGCCCATGCCGCCGCCGTCGCGTCGTCGCCCGAGCGAAGCGCGGCAACAGCCTGCTCGGCGTCTCGGTCGACCGAGACGCACCCCGCCGCCGCGGCAAGCGCCGCGACGAGAACAAGCCCGGAAAGCTTCATTTCACTTCTCGATGACGATCTTCTGGGCCGGTCCGGATCCGCCGACGTCGCGCCAGTTCGCGGTGTCGAGGTTGACCTTGATGCCGCGGGACATCGCCGCCTCGGCATAGCGCCGCGCCATGTCCGCCCGGACCGCCTCGACCGTGCTCCACTTGGCGATGCCCTCGTTGCTCAGCTCGAGCGCGACGTCAAGCACCATGCCGTCCGTCACGCTGACCGTCGCCGCGTAGGGCTTCATCCAGTCGCGCGTGACCTTGATCTGGTGGAGGCCCGGCTCGAGCATGAACTCGCCGGGAGCCGAGCCGATCACCGCGCCGTCGACCTCGACCGCGGCGCCGCCGACCACGCGGCGGAGCTCCGCGAGACGCTCACCCTGGACGCCCTTCGTCTGGCTCTCGAGCTCGGTCACGACCTTGTCGACCGTCGTCGTCACGCGGATCTTCGCGAGCGCGGCGGACGGCGCGGCGGCCTTCCACTTCGGGGCCTTCGCGGAAACCGCGGCCACCATGTCGGCGACCCACTTGTCGATCAGGATGCTGTAGTAGTTCATCGGATCGTCCTGGGGCTCGAGCACCGGAAAGGTGCGCGTCCAGGTGGGGAGTCCGTCAAGGCTCCGGCCGCGGCGGTCCGTGACCTTCAGCGTCGCCGTGAGCGAAAAGACCGTGCTCGGACGCTCGTCGATCTTGCGGTTCATCGCGCTCGCGCGGACGATGCTGGCGGCCATGACGTAGTCGCAGTCGAGCATCTGCGCGATGCGCGGGGCGGACCCGCCGGAGAAGATTCCGCTCACGAGACCCGCCTTCTCCTCCTCCGTCGTCACCTTGTAGCGGCGGAACGTGTCGGCGGTCAGCGCGCTGTCGACGACCGAGAGGCCCTCGACCTCCGCGAGCGAGCTCGCGAGACGGTCCTTGATGCCGTCGATCTCGTCGTCCATGCCCGCGACGCGGGTGCGGTTCTGGACGAAGATCGCGATTTTCTTGGGCACCTCGGCCCGGGCCTCGGCGACAACGGCCTCCTCGGCTGCGGAAACGGCCATCGCGAGCGACGCGACGGCGACGGAAAGAATGCGCTTCATTTCACTTCCTCCCCTTCTTTTTCGTTCAGAAATACCAGTTGATCACGGGCAGGAACGACACGTCGTTGTCCTGAATGACGTTGACGAGGCCGATCTGCATGCCGTATTCGCGGCGCGTCACGTTGACGACGCCGATCTGGAGTCCGCGCGCGAAGTCGTTCACGTTGACGACGCCGATCTCGAGTCCGACCATGTCGTCGACCTGGTTCCAGAGTCCGACGGCGAATCCGCGCACGCTCCAGTCAAAGCCCCACGGAAGCCCCACGGGCGTCACGAGGTTCAGGCAGACCGGCGTCCACGACCCTGCGGGGTGGTACTTCTCCGGAGTTACGTTCGACACGGTCAGGTTCGCCTCCGCGGCCCCGGCCGACAGTCCCAGCGCCGCAATCGCGGCAAACACCAGTTTCTTCATTTTCAGGCCCTCCTCGTTTTTTCAAAGCTCCTCGTCCCTTCAGACAGCGTTTCCACGCAGTTCAGGCCGCAGCCGCCGCGAGGCCCGTCACGTCTTCTCTTCTTCGACCGGACCCTTCATCAGGCGCAGCTTCACGAGCGCGGTCTCGACGTTCCACGGATAGAACATGCCGTACATGCCGACAATCGCGAGCAAATAGACGAAACCGACGAAAATCTGGATGGGAGCGAACCCGCTCTCGGGGACCTGCAGGCGCGTCCACTTGAAGATCTCGGACGGTGCCAGCATGAAGATCCCCATGATCGCGCGAGTCGTGAGGTGCGGACGCATCCAGATGAAGGTCAGGTACGAGAGAAGGGCCGCCAGCGCCCACACGAGAAGCCCGCCCGTCGCCTGCTTGAGGAGAATCGAGTCAAAGACGTCGATTCCGATCGTGTTGCACTCGTAGGCAGTCCAGAACCAGGCGATGATCGTTAGGACCAGCGCCAGGGCGTCTTTCCTGTTAAACTTCTCGATCATGACAAAAAATGGAGGTGGGAAGCGGAGTTGAACCGCTGTAAGCGGATTTGCAGTCCGCTACCTAACCGCTCGGCCATCCCACCATCGGTAAGCGGGGGAAGTATATCAATTCATACTCGAAGATGTCAACACGTGGAAGCGTCTTCGGC
>CAZYQF010000009.1:0-28312 GCA_964650165.1 uncultured Lentisphaeraceae bacterium | reverse complement strand
GCTTACTTGATCTCGACTTCGGCGCCGGCCTTCTTGAGCTGGTCGGCCATCTTCTCGGCGTCTTCCTTGGAAGCGCCTTCCTTGACCGTCTTCGGCGCGCCGTCGACGAGGTCCTTGGCGTCCTTGAGACCGAGGCCCGTGATCGCGCGGATCTCCTTGATGACGCCGATCTTGTTCGCACCGGCGGACTTGAGGATCACGTCGAACTCGGTCTTCTCTTCCACGGCGGCAGCGGCGGTGGCGGGGCCGGCGACGGCGACGGCGGCAGCGGCGCTGACACCCCAGGCAGCCTCGAGAGCCTTCACGAGGTCGTTGATTTCGAGAACCGTCTTGCCCGACAGCTCGTTGATGATTTCTTCATTCGTCATTTTTTGTTTTCCTTTTTAGTTCAACCTTCAGCGTGTTTCATCTGAAGGAAATTTTTTGGTTACGCCTGAGCGGGAGCTTCGGCGGCAGGGGCCTCTTCGGCGGCCGCGGGAGCGGCCTCGCCGCCCTTCTTGGCCTTTTCGGAGAGGACGCGCGCGAGGCGGGTCGCCGGCTCCTTGAAGAGCATGAGCAGCGTCGCACGGAGCTGGTCCTTGCCCGGAACCTTCGACAGCGCGTCGACCACGGCCGCGTCGACGATCTTGTTGTCGTAGTCCGCGCCCTTGACCGAGGCCTTGCCGTTGGAGGCGTTCACAAACTCCATGATGACCTTGGCGACCGCAGTCGGCTCGCCGCGACCGGTGACGACCGCGGAATTGCCGGTGAGCATGGCGTTGACCTCGGCGCTCCAACCCTTCTCCTTCGCGATCTTCGCGAGGTAGGTGTTCTTGACGACGAGGACGCGGCTGTCGACCTTGCGCAGGTCGGCGCGGAGCTTGGCCATCTGGGCGACCGAAACGCCGCCATGGTTGATGATGAAGCAGTAGTCCGAATCCTTGACGCGGGCGACGACTTCTCCGAGGATGGCGATCTTTTCAATTCTCATTTTAAGCTACCTCCTTATTCGGCGTCGGCCGCGACGATCACGGGAACGCCGACACCCATGGTGGAGGCGATGGTCATCGACTTGATGAAAACGCCCTTGACGGCCGCCGGCTTCGCGGCCTGGACGGCGGCGGCGACGGCCTTGATGTTCTCGACGAGCTTGTCCGCCTCGAACGAGCGCTTGCCCGCGACGACGGCCATGTTGCCGGTCTTGTCCATGCGGAAGTCGACCTTGCCGCCCTTCGCCTCCTTGACGGCGGTCGCGGTATCGTCCGTAACCGTGCCGGTCTTGGGGTTGGGCATGAGGCCGCGGGGTCCGAGCACGCGAGCGCACTTGCGGACTTCCTTCATCGCCTCGACAGTTGCGATCGCGACGTCGAAATCGCACCAGCCGTCCTTGAGAACCTTGTCAATCAGGTCCTGGAGACCGACGAAATCGGCACCCGCGGCCTTCGCCGCCTCGGCCGCATCGCCGCCCGCGAACACCGCGACCTTGACGGTCTTGCCGGAGCCGTTGGGGAGCTTGACATTGCCGCGGACCGCGGTGTCGCCCTTGGTGAGCTCGGTGCCGAGATGGAAATACACGTCGACGGTCTCGTCGAACTTGGCGCCGGCGTTGTCCTTGACGAACTTCACCGCCTCGGCGAGGCTGACGGCCTTCTTGGGGGCCTTCTTCAGCGCGTTGAAATACTTCTTTCCGTGACTCATTCGACCACCTCGATTCCCATGTTGCGCGCGGTGCCGGCGATCATCTTGATGGCCTGCTCCGGGTCGTCGGTGTTGAGGTCGGCCTTCTTCATCTCGACGATCTTGAGAAGCTGGGCCTTCGTCACCTTTCCGACTTTGTTCTTGTTGGGAACGCCGCTGCCCTTGGCGAGTCCCGCTTCCTTCTTGAGGAGCGTCGACGCCGGCGGCGACTTGAACTGCAGCGAGAAGCTGCGGTCCTGGTAGACCGTGATGATCACGGGGATGACAAGACCCGCGTCCTTCGCGGTCTTGGCGTTGAATTCCTTGCAGAACTGCATGATATTGACACCAGCAGAACCCAAGGCGGGACCGACGGGCGGTGCGGGATTCGCAGCGCCGGCCGGAATCTGGAGCTTGACGACTCCGGTAACCTTTTTGGCCATTTCTCTTTTCCTTCTTTCGTGCGGCTCCTCCCGGGGATCCTTCCCGGTGATGACGGACCGCAAAACCTGCCGTTTACCTCAGGGGTTCGAGCGTCTCCTCGAGGGAGACCTTCTCGACCTGCCAGTATTCGACGTCGACAGGGACCTTGCGGCCGAAGACTGCAACATCGACCTTGAGTTTGCCCTTGTCGGGATCCACCATTGAAACCTGGCCCGTCAAACCCATGAACGCGCCATCGGTTATCTTCACCGTCTCGTCGACGTTGAAAGTCACTTTCGAACGCTCGGCCTGGGCCGCCGCGGCGGGCTTGTCCAGGAGAATCGCGTCCACTTCACTCTGCTTGAGCGGCATCGGGCGCTCTCCGCCGACGAACCCGATCACGCCGGGTGTCTCGCGCAGGAACTGCCACGTCCGTTCGAAAATCGCCTTCTTCCCGTTCTCGTCCAGGCCCCGCGCCTCGTCGTAGAGGGCGAGTTCGCACAGGACATAGCCGGGAAAGAACTTCTTCGTGATCGTGCGCTTCTTGCCGTTCTTCTTCTCGGTCACGCGCTCGGTCGGAATCACGCACTTTCCGACGTATTCCTCCATCCGCTCGAGCTTGACCCGGGCTTCGATGGACTTCTGGGCCTTGTTCTCCTGACCCGTCAGCGTATGCAACACGAACCACTGCTTTTCCATCTTCGTCTCCTTAGCTACCGGGCTGGATGATCTGAAGGAAGCTTTCAATCACCTTGTCGCACACCAGCGTGGTCGCCGCGAGGATGAAAATGAACGCAACGACAACGAGCGTTGACTCCCAGAGTTCACGCTTTCCCGGCCAGGTGACGCGCTTCGCCTCAGCCGAAACGCCGCCGAAATATTCCTTCGTCTTGTTCACAAAGCTCATTCTCGTTTTCCTCGTCTTGTTGGCAGGGTAGGAGGGAATCGAACCCCCATAGGCGGTTTTGGAGACCGCTGCACTGCCATTGTGCTACTACCCTATGTGAGGGACCTTACTTGGTCTCTTTGTGGGTCGTGCGCTTGCGGCAGTTCGAGCAGAACTTCACCTTCTCCAGGCGCTCCGTCTTCGTCTTCTTGTTACGGGTCGTCGTGTAGTTGCGGTTCTTGCACTCTCCGCACGCCAAAATAGCGAGATCACGCATTTCTTCGTTCCTTTGTCACTGGAGGAGATAGAGCCCGGCCGGCCCTTGTCCGGCCGGGCATCTCACAGGACTTCTTGAGTATTACTTGATGACGGTCGAGACCGTGCCGGCGCCAACCGTGCGGCCGCCTTCGCGGATCGCGAAACGCATCTTGTCCTCGAGAGCGACCGGAGCGATGAGCTTCACGGTGATCTCGACGTTGTCGCCCGGCATCACCATCTCGACGCCCTCAGGGAGCTGGATGTCGCCAGTCACGTCGGTCGTGCGGATGTAGAACTGCGGACGGTAGCCCTTCATGAACGCGGTGTGGCGTCCGCCCTCTTCCTTCGTGAGGACGTAGACCTGGCCGCGGAACTCGGTGTGCGGGGTGATGGAACCCGGCTTCGCGAGAACCTGTCCGCGCTCGACGTCTTCCTTCTTGGTGCCGCGGAGCAGGCAGCCGATGTTGTCGCCGGCCTGGCCCTGGTCAAGGAGCTTGCGGAACATCTCGACGCCCGTGACGGACGTCTTCGCCGTCGGCTTGAGGCCGATGATCTCGACTTCCTCGCCAACCTTGACGATGCCGCGCTCGACACGGCCGGTGACGACCGTACCGCGACCCTCGATCGAGAAGATGTCCTCGATCGGCATCAGGAACGGCTTGTCAAGCTCGCGGGCGGGCTCGGGAATGTAGGTGTCGAGAGCGTTCATGAGCTCGTCGATGCACTTGCAGGCGTCATCGCCGGCAGCAGCGGCCTGGGTCGCCGGATAGGCGGCGCCGCGGACGACCGGGGCGTTGTCGCCGTCGTAGTCGTACTTGGCGAGGAGCTCGCGGACTTCCATCTCGACGAGGTCGAGCATCTCGGCGTCCTCGACGAGGTCGCACTTGTTCAGGAAGACGACGATCTTCGGAACGCCGACCTGACGGGCGAGCAGCACGTGCTCGCGGGTCTGGGGCATCGGGCCGTCGACGGCGGACACGACGAGAATCGCGCCATCCATCTGGGCCGCGCCGGTGATCATGTTCTTGACGTAGTCGGCGTGGCCGGGGCAGTCAACGTGCGCGTAGTGGCGGTTGGCTGTCGCGTACTCGACATGCGAAGACGCAATCGTAAGAATCTTGGTCGCGTCACGACGACCGGCGGACTCAGAAGCCTTGGCGACCTGGTCGTACTTGATTTCCGCGCAGAGGCCCTTGAGGCTCTGGACGTGGGTAATGGCGGCCGTGAGGGTGGTCTTGCCGTGGTCGACGTGGCCGATGGTGCCGACGTTCACGTGCGGCTTTCCGCCGCGATCGAATGTTTCCTTAGCCATTTTCTGACTCCTGTGAGTTGTTGTTTTCTTTTGATTCCGGTCGAAGTGGAGCCACCTAGCAGAATCGAACTGCCGACCTCTTCCTTACCAAGGAAGTGCTCTACCAACTGAGCTAAAGTGGCCTCTCTCGAGACGGAAACTCGTTTAGTATATCAAAAAAGCGCCTTACGGCGCAAGTGGGTATTTCTGATATCTGGTGGCGAAGGAGGGATTCGAACCCTCGACCCAAGGCTTATGAGTCCTTTGCTCTACCAACTGAGCTACCTCGCCATCCGGCTGTCCTGAGACAACGAGCGCGTATGATATCAAATATCACACGCGCCCGTCAACACCCGATTGAGGTATTTTTGCGGATTACTTCGCCGTCAGCGCCGCAACGCCGGGGAGAACCTTGCCTTCGAGGAACTCGAGCGAAGCGCCGCCGCCGGTGGAGACGTGGCTCATTTCCGCGGCCTTGCCGGACTTCTTCACCGCGCTGACGGAATCGCCGCCGCCGATGATCGAGGTTCCGCCGTTGGCCTTCACCGTCGCGACCGCATCGCAAACGCCGTAGGTGCCCTTGGAGAGCGGCGCAAACTCGAAGCAGCCCATCGGGCCGTTCCAGACGATCGTCTTGGCGCCCTTGATCGCATCGGAGAAGAGCTCCACGGACTCCGGACCGATGTCCAGGCCCATCCAGCCGTCCGGAATGTCGCCCTCGACCGTCTTCATCTCGATGTCCGAGGCGTCCTTCGTCTCCGGGAACTTGTTGGCGATGACGTTGTCGCTCGGAAGAAGGATCTTGATCCCCTTCGCCTCCGCGGCGTCAAGCATCTCCTTGCAGTACGCAACCTGATCGTCCTCGCACAGCGAGTTGCCGATCTTGAGTCCCTGGGCCTTCTTGAACGTGTAGGCCATGCCGCCGCCGATGATGAGCGTGTCGACCTTGTTCAGGAGCGTCTTCACGACCGCGAGCTTGTCCGAAACCTTCGCGCCGCCGAGGATGGCGACGAACGGGCGGACCGGGCTCTCGACCGCGTCTCCGAGGAACTGGAGTTCCTTCTCGAGAAGGAAGCCGGAGACGGCGGGCTGGATGTAGTCCGCGATGACCGCGGTGGAGGCGTGGGCGCGGTGAGCCGTGCCAAACGCATCGTTGCAGTAGATGTCGCCGTAGGAGGCGAGTTTCTTCGCCATCTCGATCCGGGCCGCCTTGAGCTCCGCCTTCTTGGCGGCGAACTCCTCGTCCGTGAGATGAATGCCCTTCTTCTCGTCATCCTTCTTCACCTTGCCGTCCTCGGCCTTGTAGAAGCGGGTGTTCTCGAGGAGCGCGACTTCGCCCGGCTTGAGCGCCTTGACGACGTCGTCGGCCGCCATGCAGTCCGGAACGAACTTGACCGGAAAGCCGAGCTTCTCGCCAAGGGCCTCCGCGACCGGCTTCAGCGTGAACGCCGCGTTCTCGGGATCCGCCGGCTTGCCGAGCTTGACGCCTTTCGGACGACCGAGATGGCTCATGAGGACGAGCGAACCGCCCTGCTCGAGCACGTACTTGATGGACGGGAGCGCCGCCACGATGCGGGTATCGTCCGTGATCTTGCCCGAGCCGTCCTTGGCCATCGGAACGTTGAAATCCACGCGCATGACGACGCGCTTGCCCTTGAGCTCGACGTCCTTGAGAGTCATCTTTTCCATTTTGTTTTTCCTTTTGTCTGAAAAGTCAATCGGACACCCGAATGCCTGACATTCAAGTGCCCGATTCAATCACATAGCCAAACCAATAAGGCGCCTTACTTGGCCATCTTGTTGAGCTTCAGCTGAGCGCGGCTTTTCTTGCGGTCGGCCGTGTTCTTGCAGATGATGCCCTTCTTGACAGCCTTGTCAAGGCCCGAGACGAACTCGGTGAACTTCTTCTGCGCTTCGTCCGCCTTGCCCGCGTCGGCTTCCTTGAAGAGCTTCTTGTGGTCGTCATGAAGCTTCGCCTTCGTCGTCGCGTTGCGCTTGTGCGCCTTCTCGTTCTGACGATCACGTTTCCTGGCGGCGCGACCGCCCTTTACATTAGCCATTGTCTTCTAACTCCTGTTTCTGGATGTTTGAACGCACATTATACTCTTTTTTGCTTCTAACATGCAAGTGGGCACTTTAGAAATCTTTCTGAAGCTCCAAATCGAGCGCTGCGGCGGCTTTGTCATTGTCCGTAAACCGGATCGCCCGCCAGCCTGCGGACCTCGCGCCGGCACAGTTCCCCTCCACGTCGTCAATGAAGCAAAGCTCGCCCGGACGCAAGGCGATTCGCCCCTGCAGCAGCTCGTAGATCTCGCGCATCGGCTTGTACATCCGCGCCTCGCCGGAGATGACCATCGCGTCCGAAAGTTCGATGAAATCGTGAAATGTCTCGCGAAAGCGCTTTCCGAATTCGCTCGACATGTTCGTCAGGATGCCGATTCGGTAGCCGCGCGCCTTGAGATCTTGCATCCACGCAAGCGTCCGTTCGTTGCGGTAGAGAAAGCTTGCGACGTCCTCCTCGAGGATCCGCGCCTGAATTTCGGGCGAAACGCTGATCCCGGCATCCGCCCAGATCCTCCCGTACATCTCGTCCATGGTGATCATGTCACCGTCCATCTGACGGCGGTAACGCTCGAAGCCGTTCGCGAGGGCGGACCACGACAGGCCCAGCTTCTCGACGATCGGACGCACCCGGTCTGGCATCGTGCACGTCGTCATCACCCCGCCGAAATCAAAGACTATTCCCGAAACCGTCATAGCAGGCCCTGCCCTCCGTCCACCGGAATCACCGCACCCGTCGTCGCACGCGCCGCGAGCAGGAACTCCACCGCCTGCGCCACGTCTTCCGGCGTCGGACGGCCCAAAAGGGTCTCCCCGGCCGGCTCGTGCACCTCCGGCGAGACCAGCACCGGACCCGGCGCCACGCCGTTGACCCGGAGCGTGTCCGCGAACAGTGCCGCCGCCTTCTGCGTATAGTCCGCAAGCTCCGCCTTCGTCCGCCCGTAAACCCCTTCGCGCGAACGCGCATCGAGCACGTTCACCACGGCGCCACGCTCGGTCTCGCGCCCCGCCATCAGCATGATCAGCTTCTTCGGCGCCTCGAGATTGACCTGTCGGATCGTCTTTTCATCGCCCGCGAACAGCCCCGCGTTGTTGACGAGAGCCACGGGCGGATTCCCGTCCAGGATCTTCATCGCCGCGGCGTACAGGCGCGCCGGGCCCATCGGATCCGAGAGATCGGCGACGATATCCGCCCCCGCGTCCGCACGGTGCGAGCTCGTGATCACATGCCAGCCCGCCGCACGCAGCCGTTCCGCAATCGCGAGCCCCAACCGCGTCGTCCCGCCGGTCACCAGAACGCTTTTCATGTCCGTCACTCCTCGTCCACCTTTCGGCGCATCGCCTTGACTTCGGAATGCGCGTGCTTGTCCGCCAGCATCCGCTGCTTCTGCCGTCGCGAACGGCGCCGCTTCTGACGGCGGACCTTTTCGCTCTTCTGCCGGGCCGCGGACTTCCGATCGTGCTCGCGCTCGAGGATCGTCTCCGCGAGCGTCCGCCGCGCGAGCCATCGGTTGGTTTCGCGGCTGCGGGTCTCGCCGCAGCGCACCTGGAGACCGCTCGGACCGTGCTCGAGCCGCACGACGCTCGAGGTCTTGTTGGTCTTCTGTCCGCCCGGACCCCCGCCGAGGATGAAACTCTCGTCGAGGTCCTCCTCGAAGACGGAGGCCTCGTCCATGAGCGTCTTGATCTTTTCGATGGTTTCGGGCGATATCACCGCCCTATTCTACCAAAAAACATGCAGCCTGCGGAAATGTCAGCGGCCGGCGGACGCATCCTTCGCCTTCAGAAACGCCGTGAGAAGGACGACGTACGCAATCGCGCCGGCGAACATCGAAAACGGCTTCCCGAAATGAAGGGCCAGTCCGTCCGCGCAGGCGATTTTCTCTGCCGCGGTCTCGAAGGCCTTCCCGAAGACGTTCGCGAGCATGTAGGCGAAAAGCGCATGACGTCCGTAGAGGAGGAACAGCGAAAATCCGCGGCGGAACCTGAGAACGTCCGTCAGCGCGTAGAGCGCGGCGAGCGCAAGCGTGCACCAGCCCATTGCCTGCAGCGTGAAGGAGACGGAGAAGAACTGCTTGATCATCGGCACCCGGAGGACGAGCAGCCAGCCGATCGCGAGCTCGCCAAGGCCCGCGGCCGCGAGCGTTCCGGCTTTGCGCCAGCCGGACTGGTTGTTGTTCTGAAGGATCTCGGTCGAGACCGATCCGCACAGCGACATCGCGACGAACATGAATCCGGTCAGGAACCAGGTGTAGGTTCCGGTTTTGAACGCCTCGGAACCGGCGGGAACGAGATGGCGCAGGACCGCCTGCTCGAAGAGCTGCGCGGCGTTCCCGTCCTGCGAGTAATCGCCGCAAAACGCCATGATGAGTCCGTAGACGACAAAGCACCCGACCGCGATCGCGGGACGGATCCAGCGTTTCGGACAGAGATACGCGAGAGACGCGAAGAAGTAGCCGAACGCGATCGTCTGCAGCGTGTTGTTGTAGGGGCTGATCTTCATCGGGTCGAGCGTCAGGAGGTGGCCCTGGACGATCATGCCGAAAATCCAGAGCATCGCCACACGGGACACGAGATGCTTCCAGAAGGCCGCGGTCGGGCGCCCGTCGGGCGTCAGCCGCTTGGGGACGGCGAGAGGAATCGCCGCGCCGCACATGAAAATGAAAAGCGGCATGATGATGTCGTTGAACGTGAAGCCGCCCCACGGATGCGTGAACTGGTGGACGAACGCCTGCGGAAGGCCCCAGGCGTCATGCGCCGCCCAGACGACGTGAGTGAGCGCCACAAGGACGAACATGTCGAGTCCGCGCAGC
This sequence comes from uncultured Lentisphaeraceae bacterium, assembly GCA_964650165.1. Taxonomy (GTDB): domain Bacteria; phylum Verrucomicrobiota; class Kiritimatiellia; order RFP12; family UBA1067; genus UBA1067. The sequence continues at coordinate 18,924 of CAZYQF010000009.1, read as the reverse complement.
AAATCAAGCGAAAAAAGACGTTCTGTTTTCATGCTGGGTTCATTTTAGCCTGAAGCCGAGCGGATTTCAACCCGAAAGTTACCTGACGGAGGACGACGCGTTCTGGGACTTCGACTCCGCGCCGGTCGGATCGAAATCGCCGAGCGTGATCGTCTGGTTATCGCCCGGCGGCACGAATCCGTGCTGCGATCCCTGCACCCAGAGAATCGACTTTTTCCTCGGAACCGCGTTGAAATACGCGGCGAGTCCCGATGGCGGACACGTGTAATCGCCGAGACCCGCGCGGGTGATTTCGACAGGACATTTCGCGCGGCGGATGTGGTTGATCGAGTCGTAGTAGTCGAGACCCTTCGCATAGGGGATGAACCACGGGCCGTGGAGACGGCCGCCCGTCGTCATCGCGAAATCGCAGCCCCAGGCAATCGACGGGCGTGCGAGCGTGACGTCCGCGTCGAGACCGGCGGCCCAGCTGGTCTGGAGTCCGCCCTGGCTGCCGCCCTCGCAGATCAACGACTTTCCGTTCCATTCGGGCAGGGACTTCACGTACTCGAGCGCGCGGAGGACGCGGAACGCCATGCCGTGGAAGTAGCACGTGTCGGGATCGGCGTTCTCCTCCGCGTTGAACGCGTAACCGTGTCCGGACGTGTTGATCGCCTTGAAGAATTCATCGTAGTAGGTCTTGGGCCGTCCGAACGCATAGCCGTGCGCGTTGATCTCGAGAAAGATCTCGCGGTTGCCGGCGCAGCTCCAGCTCGCCCAGTCGGGACGCCCCTGGAGGTACGTGCCGTAGCCCTGAAATGCGACGCGCGCGCCGCAGCTCTTCGGGGCGGCGCCTTCGGGGATGTAAAGGTAGCCGGTCACCGGACGCGGACCCGCGCAGGCGACGGAGACGGAATAGACCCTGCACTTGTTGACCGTGCCGAGATCCGTGCGCTCGGCCGTCATCGGAACGTCCGCGAGAATCTTCTTCTGCTTCGCCCAGTACGCGTCGAAGTCCGCCGGCTCGCACTTCTCGGGCCGGATGCGGTCGACGGCGACGCCCGCGCCGCCGTCGAAGAAGACGGCCTTGTTCGGCGACCAGCCGGGGCTGCCGGGCGCATTCTTCGACCGCAGGACGCGGCGGCCGTCCGATCCGAAGAGATTCGCTTCGAGGCGGACGAATCCCGCGCGGTCCATCTTCGTCGTGACGACGCAGGTCACGCCGACCGCCAGCGGAGATTCGCCCGTGACGGTGACGCCGTCGTCGCCCGTCCGCGTCCAGCGGATCGCATACGTGTCGTTCGTCGGCGCGGACGCGAGTTTCTCGGTGAAGAGCGTGAAGACGATCGGCTCGCCGACCGCATAGCCGACGGGGTTCGCCTTGTCGGTCCGCCCCTTGAGATTCATGTCGTCGAACGGCGTGGCCGCCCACACGGGCGCGGCCGCGAGCAGGAGCGCGAGAAGAGAGAGTTTCATAAGAGGTGAAATCAAACGACGAGCCCGGTCGCCTCGGGAACGCCGAGCGAGAGGTTCATGTTCTGGATGGCGGCGCCGGAAGCGCCTTTGCCGAGATTGTCGAAGAGCGAGACAAGGATCACGCGGCCGTCGCGGCCGTAGGCCGAAACCGTCATGTCGTCGCGGCCGGACAGCGCCGCGGAGGAAATGAAGCCGCCTTCGGAAGCGTCCTCGGCGAAACGGACGAGTCCCTCGCGGTAGCAGTCGCGGTAGCAGTCCTTGATCGCCGCAAGGTCCGCGCCGTGGAGCTGGACCGTGACCTCCATGCCGCTGTAATGCGGGACGACGATCGGGGAAAAGACGGGAGACTGGAAAAGTCCGCAGACCTTCACCATCTCGGGAATGTGCTTGTGGGCCTGTCCGAGGGCGTATTGACGGCCGCCCGGATGCTTGTTTCCCTCGTAGTCCGCGATCATGCTCTTTCCGCCGCCGGAAAATCCGGTGAGGGAGAAGGCGCACAGCGGAGCGTCCGCGGCGAGAAGCCCGCGCTCGACGAGGGGGCTCACGAGCGCAATGAAGCCGGAGGCATGGCAGCCGGGATTCGCGATGCGCTTCGCCGCGGCGATTTTGCCGCGGCTGTCCCCGATTTCCGGAAAGCCGTACGCCCAGTCCGGATTGACGCGGTGGGCGGTCGAGGTGTCGATGATGACGGTCTCGGGATTCTCCACCAGCGCCACCGCCTCGAGGGCGGCGTCGTCGGGGAGACAGAGAAACGCGACGTCGGCCGAATTGAGGGCCGCGCGCCGCGCTTCCGGGTCCTTCCGGGTTTTCTCGGAAAGGACGATGAGCTCGAGGTCGGCGCGAGAGGATAGTCTCTCGCGAATCCGCAATCCGGTGGTTCCGGCACTACCGTCGATAAAGACCTTCTTCATTCCGCGCCTCTTCGCTTCTCGCTCATCGCTTTCCATTCGGACGGCAGGCCGGCCGCTTATTCCCACTCGATCGTAGCCGGGGGCTTCGGGGTGATGTCCCAGACGACGCGGTTGGCGCCCGCCACCTTGGTGGCGATCTTCTCGGCGACCATGGTCACGAACTTGAACGGCAGCGGAACGATGCCGGCATTGACGAACTGCGAGGTCGTGATGGCGCGGATGCCGATGACGTAGCCGAAGGTGCGCGCGCCGTTCTTGACGCCGACGGACTTGACGTTCGTCATGATTGCGAAGAACTGCTGGGCCTTCTTGTCGAGCTTCGCCTTGTGCATCTCGTCGCGGAAGATGAAGTCCGCCTGACGGAGGATGTCGAGCTTTTCCTTGGTGAGCTCGCCGATGCAGCGGACCGCGAGGCCGGGTCCCGGGAACGGCTGGCGCATGACCATCTCCTCGGGGATTCCGAGGAGCGTCCCGACCTTGCGGACCTCGTCCTTGTAGAGGTACTTGACGGGCTCGACGAGTCCCTTGAAGATGATGTCCTTGGGGAGGCCGCCGACGTTGTGGTGGGCCTTGACGGCCTTGTGTCCGCCGACGCCCGACTCGATGATGTCGGGATAGATCGTGCCCTGCCCGAGGAACTCGATGTCGCCGTGCTTCTGCTTGAGGTCGCGGGCGACGTCGGCGAAGAGCGTGATGAACTCGCCGCCGATGCACTTGCGCTTGAGCTCGGGGTCGACGATGCCTTTGGCCTTGTCGAGGAAACGCTTCTCGGCGTCGATCTGGATGAGGTTGATGCCGAACTTGCCCTTGAAGACCTTCTTGACTTCCTTGGCCTCGTTGAGTCGCATGCAGCCGTGGTCGACGAACACGCAGACGAGCTGCTTGCCGATCGCCTTGTGGAGAAGGGCCGCGCAGACCGAGCTGTCCACGCCGCCGGAGAGCGCGAGGAGGACCTTCTTGTCGCCGACCTGGGCGCGAATCGCCTCGATCTCTTCCTTGATGTACTTCTTGGCGTTGAAGGTCTTGCCGACCCTGGCCAAACGTTCTTTTTCAGCTTGATTCATTTCAGGATTTTCCTTTTACCTTAGACTGGAAATCAGACACGTCCGAGCCTTTGGCCCGAATACCGGCCTTCGTGAATCGGACGCCACCACCATTCGTTGTCCAGATACCACCGGACGGTCCGGCGGATCCCCGACTCGAAATTCTCACGCGGCTTCCAGCCGAGATCGTTCATCAGCTTGGAGGGGTCGATCGCATAGCGCAGGTCGTGTCCCGGACGGTCGGCCACGTAAGTGATGAGTTCCGCATAAGACCCTTCGGCCGAGGGACGGAGCTCGTCCATGATGGCGCAGATGGCCTTGACGACCTCGAGGTTCGTGCGCTCGTTGTGTCCGCCGACGTTGTAGGTCTCGCCGATCCGGCCCTTCTCGTTCACGAGCAGAAGCGCGCGTGCATGGTCTCCGACGAAGAGCCAGTCGCGGACGTTCGCGCCCTTTCCGTAAACGGGCAGGGGCTTCCGGGCGAGGCAATTGAGGATCACCAGCGGAATCAGCTTCTCGGGGAAGTGATAGGGTCCGTAGTTGTTCGAGCAGTTGGTGATCTTGACGGGAAGTCCGTAGGTATCGTGCCAGGCGCGGACGAGATGGTCCGACGACGCCTTGGACGCGGAGTACGGCGAATGCGGCGCATAGGGCGTCGACTCGGTGAAGTATCCGGTCGCGCCGAGCGAGCCGTACACCTCGTCCGTCGAAATATGCTGGAAGACGAAGTCGGAATGCTCGCGCCACCAGGCGAGGGCGGACTGGAGGAGCGTCGCCGTTCCGGTGACGTTGGTCCGGATGAACTCGCCCGGTCCGTCGATCGAACGGTCGACGTGCGACTCGGCGGCGAGATGGAAGACCGTGTCCGGCTTGAATTCGGCGAACGCACGGTCCATCGCCTGCTGGTCGCAGATGTCGGCACGGAGAAACGCGAGACGGGGATCGGAGGACACGAGCCGCTCGGGATCCAGTCCGACCTCCTGCAGCGACTCGGGCACGCCCGCATAGGTGAGCTTGTCGATGACAAGAACCGTTGCGTCCGTCTCCTTCATCAGGAGGCGGACGAGGGCGGAGCCGATGAACCCGGCTCCTCCGGTGACGATGCAGCGACGGTCAGTCCTCATCGGCGAACTCCTGGTCCGTCACGACCTTGCGGGGCTTTCCTTCCTCCGCTTGGCCCTTCTTGGCGGCATTGCCCTCCGTCGGGCCCTTCGCGGCCTTTTTCGGACGATATCCGTAACCGTAGCCGTAACCGTAGCCGTAGCCGTAGTGGCGGGACGTGTTGGGATTGAAGGCGGAGACGCTGGAAACCTCGACGTCGTTGACCACGACTCCCAGTATGTTGGCGCCGGCCTCGGCGAGGCAGCGCGAACAGTACTGGATCGGCTTGAAGTGAGTCCGGTCGGGACAGCACATGATGATCACGGAGTCCGCCTGGACCGCGAGCGAGACGACGTCGCCGACGATGCCGTACGGCGGCGAGTCGATGACGATGCGGTCGTAGTTCGAACGGGCCCAGTCGAAGAACTTGCTGACGGGATCGGAACCGAAGATCGAGGACGGCGTCACCCCTTCCGGCGGAAGCGAGCAGATGACGTCGAGCCCCGGCACGGAAACCTTGTTGACGAGCTTGGAGAAGTCCGGCGTCTCGCCGCCATTGGCCGCCTGCAGCGCATGCGAGAAGCTGCGGTCCGGCTCGAGCTTGATATCCCAGATGCGGGCCAGGCGAGGACGGCGCAGGTCGAAGTCGACGTGAAGGACCTTCTTGCCGGTCTGGGCATGGGAGATCGCAATCGAGGTCGAGGTGATGGTCTTGCCCTCGCCCGGCTGCGTGGAGATGACGACGACGCAGCGGGAGAACGACTCGTAGCGAGGCGAGTCCAGGAGGTTGCGCAAGCCCGCGACCGCCTCGGAGAACTGCGAGTACTTGTCCTCGACGGCGAACTTGGCGACCTGTTCGCGGCGCTTGCGGCGGACGTGCGGCAGCACGGCGAGCACTTTCAGCGCCAGGCGGCCCTCGATGTCCGTGAGGTTCACGACGGTGTCCTCGAGGTTGTCGATGGCCATCACGAAGAACAGGCCGAGCCCGAGCGACAGGACGATGCCGACGCCGAAGATGATGATCGGGTTCGGCAGGACCGGCTCAGTCGGCTCCGTGGCCTGGCGTCCGACGCGAACGATCTCGTTGTTGGACTCCGCCTCGATGCGCGCCTTGTTCTCGTCGAGCTTGAGGCCCTCGAGCACGCGGGTGGCGACGCTGAACTCGGCCTCGAGCTGTCTGAGTCCGGACTCCGCGAGGACGATGCGCTGCTCGACCGAGGTCAGCTCGTCCCTGAGGTCCTCCTGCTTCGCGCGCGAGATCTGAAGCTGGTTGCGGACGACGTTCAGGCTCGAGCGTCCGGACTGGAGGCCGCGCGAGGTCGCGTCGAGGAAACGCTGCTTGGCTAGCTCGAGGACCTTGGCCTTGGCGATGACCTCCGGATGGTTCTCGGTGTAGGCGACGAGGAGCGACTGATATTCGCCGGAAGCGTCCTGGAAGGCGCGGTATTCCTTGGCGATGTTCTCGGCCAGAGGCACGCTGCCGGAGAGGGTGCCGAAGGTCTCGGGGGCCTTCTGGACCTCCTGCAAGAGCTTCTCCCATTCGACGAGCTGAGTCTCCTGGGTCTCGAATGCGAGGATGTCCGCCGTGGTCTTGGAGAGTCCCTGTTGGATCGTGTCGCGCGAGGAACGGAGGTTGTCGACCTTGTTGGCGGTACGGAAGTCGAGGAGGGTCTTCGCAACCTTGTCGACCTCGCGCTTCATCTTCTCGACGTTCTGGTGAATCTGCGAGACGGCCTTGTCGCACCGCGCCTTGTTCTCCTCGTCCGTGAACGCCTCGATGGACTCGGCATACGCATTGGCCAGCGCGGCGGCGAGCGCGGCGCTCCGGGAGCGGACGGCGATGGTGATGATGCGCGAATTGCGCTGAAGCTCCAGCTTTGAGTCGGCCAGAATCTGGACGATTTCGTCGTCAGAAACCGTCGAAGTGGGATGGCTCGTACGGTACTGCTGCTCGATCATGGTCACAATCTTGCTCGAGCGCCAGTCGGAGATGCGGGTGTTGAAGATTTCGGCGTAGGTGTTTCCGAAGTCGGGCATAGCCTGGTCGATGGCGCCGGCGGCGCGTCCCGTGGAGCGCCGCATGTCCATGGTGAACTCGCTCTTGGCCTCGTAGATCGTCGGGGAGATGCGGTAGACCGCGAACGCAAAGATCAGGCCCACGAGCAGGAACACGAAAACCGAGAGCCAGCGCTGGGAAACGACGCGGAGCATGCGGCTGAGCGTAACCGTTCCGACGATCGAGCCGTCCTCGTTCTGCGCCGGACCGTAGGCGCCATACGCCCCGTACGCGCCATACGCCCCGTACGCGCCGCCGTACTTCATCTCGGGAAGTCCGCCATAGTGCAGGGGGCTTCTGCCGCCGTACATCGGCTTGGTCCCGCCGTAGTACATCGGACTGCCCTTCGAGCTGCCGTAATAGAGAGGTTTGTCCGCCATGGTCACATCTCCGTGCTTTCAGTATTTTCCCTGGGCTTTTCCGGGACCGGAAGCGCACTGCCCGACAGGGCGAGAACGGATCCGACGGCCATCAGCACCGCAGGCGTTTCGAACGAATGGTCGATGAAACCGCACGCCGCCGCTGCGGCCAGGGCCAAAATCCCCGTCAGACAGGTCGGATGCACCGACAAGAGAGTCCTGAGATGACGATGGACGACGTCCTTCCGGATGACTCCGGTCAGACGGAAGCCCCAGGTCCAAAGGAGAAACAGCACGGGCATCACGAGAAACGCCAGGCCGACGATGCCGCGTTCGGCGAGCAGCTGCCACCATCCGTTGAGAGCTCCCGCCTGTCCGGATGGCAGCAAGTCCCAATCCGACTCCGAGGCGTTAAACCTGATATCAAGCGGAAACGAATCGAGACCCGTACCCAGCCAGGGATGGTTCTTCCAGACACCTTGGGCAATTTGCGTCAGCACCTCTCGCTGGGCGGCAAAGTCCTCCGAAAAGAAGCCGGCGCCAGAAAAGGCGCCCGCGCGCCCGACGAGAACTTCTTTCGGCATCAGCCAGACCGTCGCGAACGTTCCGATGGTGACGGCAATCCCGAAAAACACCAAGACCTTGGGAGCCGCGGTCTTGCCCGCCTTCTGGGCTATATAAGCGAGTCCGGGAACCAAAGCAAGAATCGCGGCTGCGGAAAAGAAGGCGGTCGCATAGGCGGGGGCGAAAGCGAAAAGTCCGAGACCGCAGCCGCCGATCGAGAGGAAAACGAGGGGAATAGCCTTGTTCCACTTCAGCTCGAAAGCACCGACCAGCGCTGCCGTCGCGGCGACAAAATACACGCCGAAGGCGACGCCCACAAACGAGGCGGAGCGGAAATCGCAGGCGACGGCCTTGTGAAGCTCGTCATGTCCGAACGCCGTCATCGCGACGACGGCAATGAAGGACGCGAGGCCGGCCAGCGCAGACGAGATGAACAGGAATCCGATTCGGGCTGACTTTCCGAGGGCATGACGGCAGCCCTGGACGAGGACGGTCAGCGCGACCGCGCAGGCGAACGGCAGGAAACCGGACCCGTCGGTGCCGCCGGGAAGAAACCTGAATTCAGGCGGCTTGATCAGCCAAACCGCGTTTTCCGCATCGTAGGCCATGGCGACGCCGGAGTTGGCCCAGCGGACGGACGAGACCGCGACAACCAGCAGCATGAGCCAGAAGAGCGGATCCCTCGCGATCGAGACGGCAACGCGCTCGCGTGCGTCGTGCAGCATCTCGTCACGCCGGCGGGATGGCTCCAGCAAAATCCAAAGAGCCGCAGTCAGCGACAGCCACAGGATCGTCCGCCCGATCCAAACTTCGCCGCAAAACGGCAATAGGAAGAGCGGCGCGACCGCCAAGATGGCTAGGTGCGCCGCAAGTCCGTATTTGGAGATGAACGCCTGCACTGATCAGTACGTCAGGCGAAGTCCGATCGTTCCACGGAAACGATCATAGTCGTAATAATTGTTTCCACGAACATTGCCGCCATCGGTCATGACGGTCTGGTACTCGACGCGACCAAAGGCCTGGAGGAAGCGGTTGACCGTGTAGTTGAGCCCGAGACGGCCCGTGAGATAGTTATCCACGTAGCTGTAGTTGTCATTGGCCGTATAGACATGGTCCTCGCGGCGATAGTTGAGGTCGAGGGTCGTCGTCAGCTTGCCGCGGATGAGCGAGTGCCCGAGGCCCCAGCTCGCGGAATCGACGCGCACGGCGCCGTAGTAGCGTTCGGACGGCTGGTAGTAGCTCGAGGCCAGCGCCATCATGCTCCAGTTGTCGGTCATCTTCCAGCTTCCGGAAAGCTCGTAGGTCCAGCCGTTGACGTCATCCGCTCCGTCTCCGTACTCGAAGCTGCTCCAGCCGGTCAGCAGGCGGTAGGTGATCCGCTCGGTCGCGCGGGTCGCAAGACCGCCCATGAGCGAAAGGCCGCGGGAGTCGCGGGCATAGCGCGTATTCGCGCGATCAAACGCGCTCCGCCCGGCCATGTTGTCGGAGTCGTACCACTGGTAGTTTCCCGAGAAGATGAAGTCGGTCCAGGGAGACGGCGCATAACCGAGCTCCATCCCGACAACCGTCCGCTTCCACCCGTACAGGGCGCCGTATTTGGACAGGTTGTTCTCATAATCGAGCATGTAGTAGCTGCCGTTGAGGTTGCCGTGCCAATACTCGTTGATGCGGCGCTCGAGCGTTCCGGCGAACTGGACCGTCTTGCGGTCGCGGCCGATGCCGCGTCCGCCGGAGTTCGACATGTCGTCGTCCTGGGCGATCTGCTCGAAACGCTCCGTGAGGAGCAAGCTCCAGCCGCGTTCGTTCTTGGCGGAATTGCTCCAGGCCGCCGAGAGGCTTTCACCATAGCTCGAAGAGTTTTGCTCTCGCGAGTAGTTGTTGTAGGCATGGTACTGATACCAGGCGCTGCCGCCGATCTGCCAGTTCTCGCCGAGGTACTCGGCGGTGAGACCGGGATTGACGACCCACGAGGAGCCCGCCTTCGATTTCCGGGTCGAATCGACGTTGGAATCGTAGGTGTACGAAAGCGAGACGTACGGACGCAGCGTCAGGCGTTCGCCAAACTTCAGGCCTGACGGACGGTCAACGATGTCCGCGCCCGCGACAAGCGCCGCGGATACAGCCAAAACAGAAATGAGTGATTTCACTTGTTTCCCCCTATTCAGATTTAAGGATTGTTGGGATCGATGATCTGACCCTCGTATCCCGTCGACTCGCCGCGCTGATAAAGCGGATTGTATTTCGCGCGGGTGTCCAGAGTGCGCGGAATCTGGGCAAGGCCCGGTTCGATGGTGTCCTGAACCAGCGCGTTCAGCGAAGAGGTGTAGCTGCCCTTGAGGAATCCGCCCGAGCTCACCAGGTCGGAAAGAAGCGCGACCTGAAGCTGCGGCCCCGCGAGCTGAAGGACGATTTCGGCGGACGGCTCGTCGCCGGCGTTGGTTCCGTCTAGAATCTTGTCATAGGACTTGTTCTCGGCCATCGCCGCGGCGATGCCCTTGTCGGCGCGATCGCGGGTCGCATCGTCCTTAAGCTCGTCGAGAAGCGTCTCCTTGAGGTTCGCCGGCGTGCCTTCGGACGCGCGGACCATCATGAGAATCGCAAACGTGTTGCGCGCCTCGGCATCGTCGCTGGAGGCCGTGCGCTCCCGGACGGCCGACATCACGTTGCGTGAAATGGTGAGAAGCTGCTCGTCCGTGTAGACCTTGGAGGGATCGGCCGAACGGCTGAAGAGGTCCTTCGCGAAACGCTCGTTGAGAACCGTGAGCGACTCCGTCGGGACCGTGGCGAAGACCTCGGCCACGAGCGCGGTGAGGTTGCCCTTCTTCGCACCCTTGAGCGCGGCCTCGTTCACGGCGAGGTATTTTGCCGTTTTCTCGTTCGCCGAGCCGGGCATTTTCGAAATCGCCTCGTTGACTGCGGCGACATAGGCCTTCTGGTCGTCAGCCGAGAGCTGCTGGATCACCTCGGTCATCGAGGCGGGATTGGCGACGACGTCGCCAATCTTTCCGCGGGCGTCGGCCAGCGACATCGTCTTTTCCTGGGCGAACACCGCCGCCGCCAGGGCCACCGTCACCATCATGATCAGTTTTTTCATCTTTCCGTTCCTTTCGGGAGGATCAATACCAGGTCTCCGGAACCCAGACGACATCTCCGGCGCGGAGGGCGATATCCATGTCAATGCGGCCCTTCTCGCCAATCTCGTTCAGGTCCACCGTAAATTTCGTCTTGTTGCCGTCCTTGTCGCAACGGCTCACGCGAATCGCCTTCTTGTTGGCGAACGGACGGAGCCCGCCCGCGGCCTGCAGCACCTTCGTAACCGTGAGGTCCATCGTCGAGGGCATGTTCACCGGCCCCGGCATCACGACCTCGCCGAGCACCGTGACCGTTCCCCACGGACTCACGCCCCTGCCGTCAGAGGGCGCGAAGGTGACGGTGACCTGGGGCTGCTTGATGTACTCCGAATACGCCTTCACGAGCTTTTGCTTCAGCGCATCGAGCGTCAGCCCGTCGCAGATGATCGGTTTCTGAAGCAGATAGGGAAGCGTAATCTCGCCCTTCTGGTCGACAATCGCCTGCATCGTCGTCGGCTGCGCCGCAAGCGATCCGACCTGAATGACCAGGGCGACGCCCGGCCGGATGCGCCCGGATTCAAGCCACACCGGCTCCACGGCCGGACCGTCTTCCGGAACCGGAGCAAAAGCCTTGCCAATCACCTCACACCCGCAGATGTTTGCACACGCGATTGCGATCAACGCCAGTCTGACGATCCCTCGAGACAATTTCTCCATAATTCGCATTCATTGTACCGCAATAGTCGGCTTGGTGTCAATGAGAATCAAGCGGCTCTCTTCGCCTTCAAGGTGCTTGAAAATGAGATGACGGGCGTCGGACGGAATCAGGCTTCCCGCCCGTTCGGGCCACTCGACCACCAGAACGGCGCCCCGCGTCCGATAATCTTCCCATCCGATCGCCTCGACATCGGACTCGCTCTGAAGCCGGTAAAGGTCCATGTGGACGAGAAGAGTCGGACGTTCGGGCCCGCCTTCGCAGTGCTTCGGCAGAGCGGGCGCCGAATGCTCCTGGACGATGCAGAACGTCGGAGAGGTGACGCGGCCGGAAACGCCGAGCGCCGCCGCCAGCCCCTGGGTGAAAGTCGTCTTGCCGGCACCGAGGTCGCCCTCGAGACAGACCACGTCGCCGGACTTCAGCTCCTCTGCAAGCTTCGCCGCCAGCGCCCATGTCTCCTCGACGCTGTGGACTTCAAAGGACCCCGTCATGAGCCAGCTCCTCGAAGGCCATTTTGACATAATTTCCGCTGAAAGCCGAAGAATGCGGCATTCGGATCAGGTTGCGCGGAAGCTTCGCGGGGGCCGTGCCCAGGATGACGCCGTCGGACTTCGTCTTCGGAATGCCGCGGAAGAACGAGGGCTCGTCCTTGAAGACGTCGAGATAGGCGCCGGCAACCGTCCCGTCCCGAAGCGCCTTCAGAAGAGAGCGCTCGTCGATGGAGTTGCCGCGTCCGACGTTGATCACGCAGCAGCGCGGATTGAGCTTCGCGAGCAGCTTCGCGTCCAGGATGTCGTCCGTTCCCGTGTCCGACGGCAGCGCCATCACCAGCCAGTCGGCCTTCTTGAGCTTCGCATTGAAGGCCGAAGCCGCGATTCTGAGATGGCGGGCGTAGCCGAAGACCTCCACGCCGAGGGACTCGAGCTTCGCGCCGATCGCCCGGCCGACCCGTCCGTACCCGAGGACCACCGCCCGGGTTCCCGCGACGGTGTAGCACTTGTCGCTCATCCACGTCCGCGGCCAGCCGTCGGGCTGCGCAAGAAAGAATCCGCGCGCCCACGCGAGGACGAAAGCTGCGACGGACTCGGCCATGATCGCGCCGTGGAATCCGCCAAAATGAAGCGTCACGCCCTTCGGGACCTCGCGCGTGACGAGCTCGCGGCCGGCGCCCGGCGTCGCGAGGACCTTCAGCTTCGGCGCCTGCGCAAACCACTCCTTCCTGAAATTCCAGACGATCGCATGCGTCGCGGACGGGAGCTTTCTCAGGAACTCGGCCTCGTCCCGCGCGCGGATCACCCGGCTACCCGTCGGAACGAGGGACTTCAAACGGCGAAGCGCCTCCGCGTCGACGCGGAAGCACTTCTCGGGCCATTCCAGCCAGATGAGGTAGACGTTCATTCGTCGATCGTGCCCTTGTAGGTCACGCGGCGAACCTTCCCGACCGAGGTGCGTTCGAGCGGCTCGCGCGAGACGACGACCTTGCGGACGCGCTTGTAGTCCGCGAGCTCGGCGGACTTCTCCTGCACGCGCTTCGCAACGGCCTTCTCCATCTCGGCCCATTCAGGCTTGACGCCGCCGTTCTGCGCGGCAAACCATTCCTCGTCCGGATGGACGATCGCGCCGACACGCTCGCCGGGAACGCCGCCCTGGGTGTAGCCCACGACGACGATGTCCTTGACGCTCGGATCCTTGGAAATGACGTTCTCGACTTCCTCGGGATAGATGTTCTTGCCCTCGCGGTTGACGATCAGCGCCTTCTTGCGTCCGCGGATCGTGATCAAGCCCTCCTCGTCCATCGACGCAAGGTCGCCCGTGCAGAACCATTCGCCGTCGAAGGCCTCCTTCGTGGCCTTCTCGTTGTGAAAGTAGCCCTTCATCACGTTCGGGCCCTTGACCTGGAGCTCGCCGACGCCCGACTCGTTCTTGTCCGCGAGACGGACATCGACGTTCTTGATGGGCTTTCCGATGGTGCCGATGCGCTTGCAGTCCGCGCAGGTGACCGAGACGACCGGAGCGCACTCGGTGAGGCCGTAGCCCTCGAGAAAGACGACGTGCAGTCGGCGGAAGCCGTCCAGGACGTGCTTCGGACACGGCGCGCCGCCGGTGATCATGAACCGGAGGCAGCCGCCGAGTTTCAGCTTGACCATGTGCATGACCGGTCCGCGCAGACCGATCGTCATGAGGAACTTCGCGACCTTGGAGGTCCTGAGCCCTTCCTCGATCTTGTCGTGGAGCTTCTCGGCGAGAAGCGGCACCGCCATGAGGACGGTCGGCTTCAGGTCCTTGATGTCGCGCCCGACCGTGCGGAGGGACTCGACGAACATCATCCGCGCGCCGATCTTCATCGTGACCATGAAGTTCGCCGTGAAGCTGAATGCGTGAAACAGCGGAAGGACGACGAGGAAGCGGTCGGCGGACGTGATGCGGGCGCCGCCGCCGCAGAACGAGGCGAGCGCGCCGTCGATGTCCGACACGAAGTTGCCGTGGGTCAGCATCGCGCCCTTGGGCTTTCCGGTCGTGCCCGAGGTGTAGATGATCGAGGCGACGTCCTCCTTCTTCGCGACATGGGCGTCATACCAGACGCCGCCGCCCGAGACACGGAGCTTGCCGAAGCCGATGACCTCGACGTTGCCGATCTTCTGGCCCTCGTTGATGGGTCCGTCGGTGACGACAATTCCGCGGAGATGCGGCAGCTTCGGCACGAGGCCCATCATCATGCGGAGGTGCGCCTTGTCCGTGGTGACGACCGTCACCTCGGCATCCGCGAGGATGTACTCGACCTCGTTGTCGTGCAGCGCCGGATCCATCGGGACGACGGCGACGCCGGCGCCGGCCTGCGCGAGATAGCTCTCGATCCAATCCGGGCCGTTCCCGAGGATGATCGCCGCGTTGGTCTTGCCGGGCTCGAGCGCAAAGTGCGCGGCGTAGCCCTCGGCGAAGTCGCGGACGCGCGCCAGGCATTCCTTCCAGGTGCGGTGGCACCAAACCTTGTTTTCGTTCCACGTCAGGGCGACCTGATCGGGGCGCTCGGCGACGTTTTTCTCCAGCAGTCCGCGAATCGTCATGCGTTACTCCGTATGTAAGAAAAAAAATACCGCGGATAGTATAGCATATCCGCGGCATTCTTTGGATTTAGCGGAGGCTTACTTCTTGAAGCTCTCCTCGATGGCGACGGCGACGGCGACGGTCGCGCCGACCATCGGGTTGTTGCCCATGCCGATGAGACCCATCATCTCGACGTGCGCCGGGACGGACGAGCTGCCCGCGAACTGCGCGTCGGAGTGCATGCGGCCCATGGTGTCCGTCATGCCGTAGCTGGACGGACCCGCGGCCATGTTGTCGGGGTGGAGGGTGCGGCCGGTGCCGCCGCCCGAGGCGACGGAGAAGTACTTGCGGCCGTTCTCCCAACACCACTTCTTGTAGGTGCCGGCGACGGGATGCTGGAAGCGCGTCGGATTCGTGGAGTTGCCCGTGATGGAGACGCCCACGTTCTCGAGCTGCATGATCGCCACGCCTTCCGGCACGTTGTCGGCGCCGTAGCACATGACGTTCGCACGCGGACCCTTCGAGAAGGCCTTCTTCTCGACGACGCGGAGCTTTTCGGTGGTGTTGTTGAACGCCGTCTTGACGTACGTGAAGCCATTGATGCGGCTGATGATGTACGCAGCGTCCTTGCCGAGGCCGTTCAGGATGACCTTGAGGGTCGTCTTGCGGACCTTGTTCGCGTTGAGCGCGATCTTGATCGCACCCTCGGCGGCCGCGAAGGACTCGTGACCCGCGAGGAACGCGAAGCACTTGGTGTCGTCGTCGAGGAGCATCGCGCCCAGGTTGCCGTGTCCGCGGCCGACCAGGCGGTTTTCCGCGACGGAGCCGGTGATGCAGAACGCCTGTAGTCCGACGCCGATCTCGGCGGCGGCGTCCTTGGCTTTCGTGCAGCCCTTCTTGATCGCCATCGCCGCGCCGACCACGTAGGCCCACTTGGCGTTCTCAAAGCAGATCGGCTGGGTTTCCTCGACGATCTTGTACGCGTCGACGCCCGCCTTCTTGCAGATTTCGGCACATTCCTGGATGGACTTGATGCCGTAGGGCTTGAGCGCGGCGAGAATCTTCGTCTCGCGACGCTCGATGCCTTCGAACAGGGCCTCGGCGGCCTTTTTCGCAACTTTCTTAGTAGCCATTTTCAAGTTCTCCTTTTCAGTCCTTGCGGGGATCGATGTACTTGGCCGCGCCCTCGAACTGGCCGTAATGGCCCTTCGACTTCTCCCAGGCTTCGTTCGGGGTGACGCCCTTCTTGATGAGGTCGGTCATCTTGCCGAAGGACACGAACTCGTAGCCGGTCACCTCGCCCTGCTTGTTGAGGGCCATGCGCGTGCAGTAGCCTTCGGTCATCTCGAGGTAGCGGGGGCCTTTCGCCTTCGTCGCGTACATCGTGCCGACCATCGAGCGAAGCCCCTTGCCGAGGTCTTCGAGGCCCGCGCCGATCACAAGACCGTCATCGGAAAACGCGGACTGCGTGCGGCCGTAGACGATCTGGAGGAAGAGCTCGCGCATCGCGGTGTTGATCGCGTCGCAGACAAGGTCGGTGTTAAGGGCCTCGAGAAGCGTCTTTCCGACGAGGATTTCCGACGCCATGGCCGCGGAATGCGTCATGCCGGAGCAGCCGATGGTCTCGACAAGGGCCTCTTCGATGATGCCGTTCTTGACGTTCAGCGAAAGCTTGCAGGCTCCCTGCTGCGGCGCGCACCAGCCCACGCCGTGCGTGTAGCCGCTGATGTCCTTGATCTGCTTGGCCTGAACCCACTTTCCCTCTTCCGGGATCGGGGCAGGACCGTGATCGCACCCCTTCATGAGCGGGCACTGATGTTCCACATGAGTCGAATAGACCATTTGTGTGTCTCCTTATGTATTGAAAACGCTTTGAGTGAATATTATATCAAAAAAAGGGATTCCGCGGCGAATCCGCCGCGGAACCGACGAACGGACACGGACACGTCCGGCGTCCGACGCATGGCGGCCGAAGCCCCTCCTAGTTCGGGCGGGAGAACCCGGGCTTGCCGACCGGACGGACCTTCTCGAAGGCGGAATACGTCCAGTTGTCGCGGATGTCGCGAAGTCCCTCCCGCAGCTTGCCGCCCGCGACGGGCCAGCAACGGACGAGCTGGGTCGCGTGCGAAAGGACGCGCGCGGAATACGTTCCGGCGAAGGTCCCGGCGTCCGCCTGACGCCAGAGGTCGCGAATGCGCCACTTTCCGTCCATCCCGAGCCCGGAAAGGTCGGCCGTCATCTCGAGGTCGCCGCGCCCGAGGTTCACGAGCGCGAGGACGACCGATCCGTCGGACATGGGCTTGGCCCAAATCTCGCTGCGCTCGCCAGCGACGACGCGCGCCGCCGCCGCTCCGAGCGGATCCTGATTCGTCTCGATCACCTCGTCGTTCGTCAGAAGCGAGAGCGTGAAGTCGTCGAGCTGGGTCAGGTCGCAGCCGATCAGGAGCGGCGAACAGAGAATGCACCACATCGACATGTGGGTGTACTGCTCGTTCGGGGTGAGCTTGGTCGGATGCAGATTGCCCCAGCCGAGCATGCCGACAATGAGCATGTCGGGGTCGTTCCAGGCGCCCGGACGTGCGTACGGCCACAGGTCGACCTGCTGCTTGAGAAGCGACGCGAGCGACCCCCAGGAGTCCGTGATGTCGCCGGTCGTTCGCCAGCACTGTCCGCCGACCGACGCGCCCCAGCGCGAGACGCCGTCCATGCCGTACTGGCACAGGGAGAAGACGATGTCGCGGTTCTGCGCCGCGAGCGCCTCGCCCATCAGTCGGTAGGGAAGGATGAAGCGCGCGTGCCCCTCGCCGAGGGCGACCGAACCGTAGCTGCACCAGTCGTACTTGAGGTAGTCGTAGCCCCACTCCGCATAGGTCTTCGCGTCCTGCCACTCGTGCTTCCAGCTCGCGATGCAGCCGCCGCAGGTCAAAGGACCCGGCGAAGAGTAGAGTCCGATCTTGAGCCCCTTCGCGTGCACATAGTCCGCGAGCCCCTTCATGTCCGGGAAGCGTTTGTTCGTCGCGATCGTCCCGTCCGCGAGGCGGTCGGGACCGGCCAGGGTCGGGTCCTCCTTCGCCTTCGTCGGATTGTTCTGCCAGAAGTCGTCGATGTTCACGTAGCTCCAGCCGTGGTCCGCGAGCCCCGTCGCAATCATCCGGTCCGCCGTGTCGCGCACGTTCTTCTCGGTCACCGCATGGGCGAAGACGTTCCAGCTGTTCCACCCCATCGGCGGCGTCAGCGCGATCGTGTCGCCGACGACAAGCTTCAGCTCGCCCGCCGCCCGGCCCTTCGCGTTCTCGGCCGTGAATGCGATGACATGCTCGCCCCTCTCCGCGACCGCACCCGAGAGAATCTGCGTCTCCGGATCGAAACGGACGCCCGCCGGAAGGTTCGCGGCCGCGAGCTCGATCGGACGCGCGCCGGAGACCGGAAGCCGCCACAGGATCGGATGGCCCGGACGGACGCCGAAGACCTTCGCGCCGTTGATCCGCGGCGCGGCGGACGGCGCGGGCGTGAGGATGCCGAGCTGTTCGCCGGGCGGAACGATCACCGGCGCCGGACGCGTCCCGTCTTTCATGGTGAAGAGCGCATCGACCCAGTCCGCATGGTCGTAGGCGACGCTGTCAAAGGCCTCGTCGATCACGAGCTCCACCTGCCGCACGCCGGCGAGGTCGACCTTGACCTCCTTGACCGTATCCTTTTTCGAAATGTGGCCCGAGCTGTAGACCCGGACGCCGTCCGCCAAGACACGGAACTCGACGCTGCCCTTTCCGTCCGGAACCTCGGCGTCGAGCCCGACCTTCGCCTCGAACGAAATCGCCTTCCCGTCGAGGCGGAACGTCGCGGAGGAGTTCGCATGCGCGCCGACGCCGTGCGCATAAGTCTTCCCGCCGACCTTCAGAGGATTCCCGTCGACCGATTTGCCCGCGGTCGCGACGCCATAGTCGACCTCGAATCCCTTGAGGTCGAGTTCGTCGAGCCACACCCGTTCGTCCGCAAAACCGGCCAGCGACGCAAACATCGCCACGCCCAAAACAAAAGACTTGCTGTTCATGTCCCGATTTTACCAAAATCGGAGCCCCCCGGCACGCAGCTTCGAAAATTCTCCTCCGTTGGACTCAGGCAGAAAACGCCAACCTGCCACAAAACCGGACATTCACACTGTGATAAACTGCAACATCAAAAACAATCCCATCAACACGCTTAGAATTATCAAATTGCTCAACTTGCCCTTCTCGGACACCTTTCGCAAGCGCATCCAGATCATTGTCAATGCAACGCACGACCATTCGATCAAAACCATTCCGCCTTTTAATCCCCGCCACCATTGCATTTCATCAGATCCCAATGCACATGCGCCATCATATCGCTTATCGCAGATGTCAATGGCAATCGCAACAACCATCAACAGGTATACGCACCATCGTGACATTAGAACATTCTTCACGTTCATGCTGAAGTTCCCTTTTGAAATCACATACATTCGCTTCTCGCTGTCTTTGCGTCGACAGATGGCAGGGAAGGCTTAGTCTTCTGCGACCCTCATCATTTCCACTCCACTATACAATATAAAATATGCCTTCGACAACAATGCAGAGCGAACACCA